>NZ_JBFABE010000040.1:0-74052 GCF_040640155.1 Streptosporangium sp. NPDC023615 | reverse complement strand
CCAGCACGGCGGCCAAAGCTTCACGGTCGGACACATCACACGCCACGACCGTGACACGGGCGCCGAGCTCTTCGAGGTCGGCCACCAGGGCGCCGGCGCCCGGCGCCGCCGGGCCGCGCCGCGACAGCAACAACAGATCCCGCACCCCGTGACCCGTCACCAGCCGGCGCGCCACCAGCGCACCCAACCCGCCGGTACCACCGGTCACCACCACCGTCCCCGCCATCCCCGACACCGGTGCTCGCGAGGACTCGGCGGGCACCTCACGCCGTACCAGGCGCGGTGCCAGCAGGTCCTGTCCGGCGGTGGTGAGCTGGGTCTCACCGGCGGTGATCGCGGCGGCCAGCCGTTCCCAGCCGGAGAAGCCCGGCGCGACCTCGGCCAGGACGAACCGGCCGGGGTGCTCCGACTGCGCCGATCGCACCAGCCCCCACACCGCCGCCACCTCGGGGCCGCCCGGGCGGGTGACGAACACCAGCCGGGACCCGGCGAACCGCTCGTCGGCCAGCCAGCCCTGTGCCAGGTCGAGCACCTCGCGCAGGGCGTCGTGGGCGGTGTACGGGAGGTCGTCGTCGTCGGCGTGAACGGGCGCCAGCACCAGGCCGGGGACGCGGCCGGCGCTCATGCCGGCCAGCGAGGCGAGGTCGTAGTGGCGCGGCACGGCGATCCCCGCCCGCTCCAGCTCGGCCCCCAGCTCGTCGGCCGTCTCGTCGTAGCCGACCAGCGCCCAGTCCCCGCCGTCCGAACCGCCGTCCGGTCCGGCACCTGCCCCGTCGCCCGTCGCGACCTCGGGCACGGACACCGGCACGGGCGGTTCGGCCCATTCGAGGGTGTAGGAGACGGTGGCGGGGGCGGGGCGGGCGGCACCTCTGGGCAGGCGGCGCAGCGCCAGCGTCTCGACGGCGGCGACCTGGGCACCCGACCCGTCGAACAGGGTCAGCGCGATCCGGTCCTCACCGAGGTCCGTCATGCGGGCGCGCAGCGTCTCCGCGCCGAGCGCGGTCACCCGCACGCCGCTCCAGGAGAACGGCAGCAGCAGCGCTGCGGGGTCGTCGGCCGACTCCAGCACCACCAGGTGCAGCACCGCGTCCAGCAGGGCCGGGTGCAGGACGAACCGCCCGGCGTCGGCGCGTACCCGGTCGGGGGGCGTCACCTCGACGAAGGCGTCACCGCCCGCGCGCCAGGCGGCGCGCATCCCCTGGAACGCGGGACCGTACGCGTACCCGCGCTCGGCGAGCACGTCGTAGAGCCCGTCCAGGTCGACCGGGACCCCGTCGGGCGGCCAGGCGGGCAGGCGCTCGGGCGGGTGCTCCGGGGCCGGGCCGAGCAGGCCCGTGGCGTGGCGGGTCCAGGGGGCGTCGGCGTCGCCGGCCGGGCGGGCGTGGACGGCCACGGCGCGGCGGCCCTGCTCGTCCGGGCCGCCCACGGTGACCTGGACCTGGACGCCTCCCGTCGCGGGCAGCGGCAGCGGGGCCTCCAGGGTCAGTTCCTCGACGGCGTCGCAGCCGGCCGTGACGGCGGCGTGCAGCGCCAGCTCGACGAAGGCCGTGCCGGGCAGCAGGACGGTGCCGTCCACCGCGTGGTCGGCCAGCCAGGGATCGGTGCCGGTGGACAGCCGCCCGGCCAGCAGGAAGCCGCCGTCGGCCGCGAGCGGCAGCGCGGTGCCGAGCAGCGGGTGGCCGGAGCCGCCCTGGCCGTCGGCGGGGCCGGGGGCGAGCCAGTGCCGCCGCCGCTCGAAGGGGTAGGCGGGCAGGTCGTCGTCGTGGTGCCCGGCGGGGCCGAGCGCGGCCGGCCAGTTCACGGCGGCGCCCAGCACCCAGGCCTGGCCGAGTGCCTTGAGCAGCCTGGACGCGCCGCCGTCGCCGCGCCGCAGCGTGCCCGTGGCGCCTCCGGCGGCGCCGGCCGCCGCCAGCGTGTCCGTGACGTGGCCGGTGAGCACCGGGTGCGGGCTGGTCTCGACGAACACCGGCGTCCCGGTGGCGGCGACCGTCTCGATCGCCTGCTGGAAGCGGACCGGGTTGCGCAGGCTCGTGAACCAGTAGTCGGCCGTCAGCAGGGCCGGGTCGATGAACTCGCCGGCGTAGGAGGAACAGAACGCCACCTCGGTGTCGCGGGCCCGTACCCCGTCGAGGCTGCTCAGGATCTCCTCGCGCAGTTCCTCGATGTGCGGGGTGTGGGCGGCGTAGCCGATCGCGACCCGGCGGGCCTGGACGCCTTCGCCGCAGGCGGCGGCGCACTCCTCCAGCGCGTCGGCGTCGCCGGCCACCACGGTGCTGGACGGGCCGCTGTACACGGCCGGCCACAGGCGGCCGGCCCACGGCCGCAGCAGTTCCTCCGCACGGGCGGCGGGCAGTGACACGGCCAGCATGCCGCCCCTGTCGCCGAGCCGCGTCAGGGCCCGGCTGCGGAGCGCGACCACGCGCGCGGCGTCCTCCAGACAGAGCGCCCCGGCCGCGCACGCGGCGGCGATCTCGCCCTGGGAGTGGCCGACGACGGCCGCGGGGTGGACGCCGAGCGAGCGCCACAGCCCGGCCAGCGCGATCATGACGGTGAACAGCACCGGCTGGATGACGTCCGAGCCCTCCAGCGGGGGCGCGCCCTCGCGGCCGCGCAGCACGTCCACGACCGACCATCCGGTGTACGGCCGCAGCGCGCGGTCGCACCGGTCGACCTGGTCGCGGAAGGCGGGGGCGGCGTCGAGGAGGTCCGTGGCCATGCCGGCCCACTGGGAGCCCTGGCCGGGGAAGACGAACACCGGCCGGGCCTCGGCGGGCGCGGTCCCGGCGGTGACGGTGGCGTGCGGGGTCCCGGCGGCCAGGGCCGCGAGCCCGGCGAGCAGCTCGTCGCGGTCGCCGGCCACCACCACGGCGCGGTGCGGGAACGTGGCCCGCCTGGCCAGCGTCCGTCCGGCGTCGGCGAGCCGGGCGTCGGCGATCCCACCGGCGTAGGCGTGCAGGCGGGCCGCCTGGGCGCGCAGCGCGGGCTCGCTGCGGGCGGACACCACCCACACCGCCGGCCCGTTCGCCGTGTCGAGGACCGGGGGCGGCCCGTCCGTGCGCGCCTCCGAAGGTGCGCCCGAGGGCGCCTCCGCGTGTGTTCCCGGGGACGCGTCCGGGGAGGGGGCGGCCTCCAGGATGAGGTGCGCGTTGGTGCCGCTGATGCCGAAGCCGGAGACCCCGGCCCGCGCCGGCCGGTCCTGCGCCAGCTCGACCCGCCCGGTGAGCAGCCTGACCCCGGCCGAGGCCCAGTCCACGTGCGGCGTGGGGTCGTCGGCGTGCAGGGTTGGCGGCAGGGCGCGGTGTTCCAGCGCCTTCACCATCTTGATCACTCCGCCCACCCCGGCCGCCGCCTGGGTGTGGCCGATGTTGGACTTGAGCGAGCCGAGCCAGACCGGCCGCTCCGGGTGCCGGCCCTCGCCGTACACGGCGATGATCGAGTCGGCCTCGATGGGGTCGCCCAGCCGGGTGCCGGTGCCGTGCGCCTCCACGGCGTCGACCTCGGCGGGGGTGAGCCGGGCGTCGGCCAGCGCCTGCCTGATGACCTCGCGCTGCGCCTGGCCGTTCGGCGCGGTGAGGCCGTTGCTCGCGCCGTCCTGGTTGACCGCGCCGCCCCGCAGCACGGCGAGGACCGGGTGGCCGTTGCGGCGCGCGTCGGAGAGCCGCTCCAGCACCAGCATGCCCGCGCCCTCGGCCCAGCCGGTGCCGTCGGCCCGGGCGGAGAACGCCTTGCACCGCCCGTCGGGGGCCAGCCCGCCCTGCCTGCTGAACTCCACGAACATGCCGGGCGTCGACATCACGGTCACGCCGCCCGCGAGCGCCAGCGCGCACTCCCCGTGCCGCAGCGCCCGCATCGCCAGGATGATCGAGACGAGCGAGGAGGAGCAGGCCGTGTCCGTGGTGATCGCCGGTCCGCGCAGGCCGAGCGTGTACGCGACGCGGCCGGAGACGACGCTGAGCGCGGTACCGGTCAGCAGGTGGCCGTCGGACGCGCCGTCCGGCTGGTGCAGCCGGGGCCCGTAGTCGGGGGCCATGGCTCCCACGTAGACGCCGGTGGCCGAGCCCCGCAGGGTGGCCGGGTCGATACCGGCGCGTTCCACGGCCTCCCAGCAGATCTCCAGGAGTACCCGCTGCTGCGGGTCCATGGCCGTGGCCTCGCGGGGGCTGATCCCGAAGAACGCGGCGTCGAACCGGTCGGCGTCGTGCAGGAACCCGCCGTACCGGGTGTCGCTGGTGCCCGAGCGGCCGGCGGTGAAGAGCGCGTCGAGGTCCCAGCCGCGGTCGGCGGGGAACTCGGTGACGGCGTCGGTGCCGGTGCTGACCAGCCGCCAGAGGTCCTCGGGCGAGGCGACGTCGCCGGGGTAGCGGCAGCCCATGCCGACCACCGCGATCGGGTCGTCGTCCGCCCGGTCACGCGGGCCGTCACCGCCACCGTCGGCGCCGACGGCGCCGACGGTCCCGGTCCGGTCGCCGGTGAGCAGGGCGTGCAGGTGACCGGCCAGCCGGTCGGGCGTGGGGTGCTCGTACATCAGCCCGGCGGGAAGCCGCAGCCCGGTGGCCTCGCGCAGCCTGTCCCGCAGCTCGACGGCGGTGGCCGACTCCATGCCGAGGTCCTTGAACGTGCGCTCGGGCTCGACGCCGGTCGTGTCGTCGTGGCCGAGGAGCCGCGCCGTGACCGCCAGCACCAGCTCGCGCAGCTCCGCCCTGGACCTGCCGTCCCCCGCGGTGCCCGCCGTGCCCGCGGCGGCCGCCGTGTCCGGTCGCGTCCCGGGCGCGTCCGGAGCGTCCGGAGCGTCCGGAGCGTCCGGTCGTGCCGTACGGGGCGGCGGGACGGCCGCGGTGTGGCGGCGCTGGAACGGGTAGGTGGGCAGGTCCACCAGCCGCCCGCCGGGGCAGAGCCGGGACCAGTCCACCGGCGCGCCCTGGGCGTAGGCCTGGGCCAGTGACCGGGTCAGCCGCTCTGCGCCGCCCTCGCCACGGCGCAGAGTGGCGACCACGGCCACGTCCCGGCCCGCGTCCTCCGCGGTCTCCTCCACACCCGTGACCAGCACCGGGTGCGGGCTGCACTCCACGAACAGCGCGCAGTCCTCCAGGACGGCCCGCAGGGCGTGACCGAAGCGGACCGGGCGTCGCAGGCTGCTGTACCAGTAGGCGGCGTCGAGGCCGGCCGTGTCCATGGGCTCGCCCGTGAGCGTGGAGACGAACGCCGTCGTGCCGCTCACCGGCCGGATCGGGGCGAGCGCCTCCAGCACCTCGTCGCGCACCGCCTCCACCTCGGGCGAGTGGGAGGCGTAGTCCACAGGAATGATCTTGGTGCGGTGGCCGGGCAGCCGGGCCGCGAGCTCGGCCAGCGCCTCCCGGGGGCCGGAGACCACCAGCGAGCGGGGGCCGTTGAAGGCTGCCACGGACACGCCCTCGGGCAGGACCGGCTCGACCACCTCCAGGGGGGCGGCGACCGACATCATGCCGCCCCTGCCTCCCTTTCCGGCGATGCCGGCGATGGCGCGGCTGCGCAGCGCGACGACCCTGGCGGCGTCGGACAGGGTGAGCCCGCCCGCGACGGCGGCGGCGGCGATCTCGCCCTGCGAGTGGCCGACGACCACGTCGGGCCGCACGCCGTGGGCACGCCAGGTCTCGGCCAGCGCGACCATGACGGCCCACAGGGCGGGCTGCACCACGTCCACCCGGTCCAGGCCCGGGGCGCCGGGGCGTTCCTGGAGCACGTCCATCAGGGCGTGGTCGGTGAAGGGCCGGAGCGCCTCGGCGCACTCCGCCAGCCGCGCGCCGAACACCGGCGAGGCGGCGATCAGCTCACGCGCCATCCCCGCCCACTGCGAGCCCTGCCCGGGGAAGACGAAGGCGCATCCCCCGCCGGCGGCGGCGCCGGTGACGACGTCGTCGTGCGGGCGGCCCTCGGCCAGCGCGCGCAGCGCCTCCTGGCGCGCGGCGGAGTCCTGGGAGAGCACCACGGCACGGCGCTCGAAGGCCGTACGGGTCACGGCGAGGCTCAGCGCCACGTCCACGGGCCGCGCGCCGCCGACGCCCGCCCCCTCGGTCCCGGCGTCGGCGTCGTTCCCGATCCCGGTCCCGGCGTCGGCACCGGTCCCGGCGTCGGCGTCGGCGTCGACGGCGGTCCCGGCGTCGACGGCGAGCGCGGCCAGCCGTCCGGCCTGCTCGCGCACCGCCTGCTCCGTGCGTCCCGACACCACCCAGGGCGCCTCGGCGACGTCCGGGGCGTCCGCGACCTCCGGGGCGTCCGGACCGGCGGAAGGAGGCTCGGCGACGATCAGGTGGCAGTTCGTGCCGCCCATGCCGAAGGAGCTGACACCCGCCACCAGGCGGCCGCCCTGCGGCCAGGCGCGGGTCTCCCCCACCACCCGCAGGCGCAGCTCGTCCAGGGGGATCCGCGCGGGAGGCGCCTGGAAGTGCAGGCTGGCCGGGAGCCGGCGGTGCTTGAGCGCGAGCACCACCTTGAGCAGCCCGGCGATGCCCGCCGCGCCCTCCAGGTGGCCGATGTTCGTCTTGACGGAACCGACCAGGAGCGGCTCCGCGCGCCCGGCCCCGTACGCGGCGCCGAGCGCGGCCGCCTCCACCGGGTCGCCCACCCTGGTACCCGTGCCGTGCAGCTCGACGTAGCCCACGTCGCCCGGCGCGACCCCGGCCTCGGCGCAGGCGAGCCTGATGACCTCCTCCTGCGCCCGCGCGCTCGGCACGGTCAGCCCCTCGCCGCCGCCGTCGTTGTTGACGGCGCCGCCGAGGATCACCGCGTGTATCGGGTCGCCGTCGGCCAGCGCGTCGGCCAGCCGCTTGAGCACGACGACCGCGCCGCCCTCGCCGCGCACGTACCCGTTGGCCCGCTCGTCGAAGACGTGGCAGCGCCCGTCGGGCGACAGCGCGCCGAAGGCGCCGATGGCGGCGGTGGTCTCGGCGAGCAGGTTCAGGTTCACCCCACCGGCCAGCGCCAGGTCGCTCTCGCCGCGCCGCAGGCTCGCGCCGGCCATCTGCACCGCGACGAGCGACGACGACTGGCCCGTGTCCAGGGTGAGGCTGGGACCGCGCAGACCGAGCGCGTACGAGATCCGGTTGGCGATCAGCGCCCGGTTGACGCCGGTGTAGGCGTGCCGGCCGGGCCGCGCGGCCCTGTCGCTCAGCGCGGCGTAGTCCTGGGAGATGGCGCCGAGGAAGACGCCGGCGGCACTGCCGCGCAGGGCGGAGGGCAGGACGCGGGCGTTCTCCAGCGCCTCCCAGCCCAGTTCGAGCGCCAGCCGCTGATGCGGGTCCATCACCGCCGCCTCGTTCGGCGAGATGCCGAAGAAGGACGCGTCGAAGCCGTCCACGTCGGCCAGGAACCCGCCCCGGCGGTACTCGGCGGCGTCCGGCCGGCGGCCGGCGGGCGCGTCGGTGACCGCGTCCACGCCCTCGCGCAGCAGCCTCCAGAATCCCGCCGGATCGTCCGCCTGAGGGAGCCTGCACGCCATGCCGATGACGGCGATGGCGTCCGGCCCGCCTTTCCCGGCCTGCTGTCTCGACTCACTCATTAATACGCCACCCCAAGCCTCGGGCGTCCATCGGACACCGTTTATCCGAACGGCTGCGACGCGTTTATCGGCAACCGGAGGAGTTTGCGGCTATTGCATAGTGAGTGCGACCCTAATTGCCGGTCCTCACCCGGGCACATGGTCTGCGGGCGGCACCTTGTTACCGCCGTTTGTTGCCATCGCCTCCGACCGGTCCGAGCCTTGACCCCGGCTCCGGGGTCCGGGATGAATGACGGGCGGAGAAATCCGCGGGAGGAGGGGCGCATGCCCGTCGAGTCCCCGCTCAGCCATGGCCAGCTCTTCAGCTGGCGCGAGATCGAGCGGTATCCGGAGGATTGGCTGGCCGAGGCGAACCTGCCGACCACGTGGGATCTGCGTGGCCTGCCCATGGGGCGGGTGACGGCCGCGCTGGAGCGGCTCGTCGAGCGGCACGAGGCGCTGCGGACCACCTACGAGCCGGGCGGCGGCGCCCGCCCGGTCCAGCGCGTGCACGAGGACGTGGAGCTGCCGATCGAGCGGATCGACCGGGTCGTCACCGACCCCTCGGAGCACGAGCGCACCAAGGCCGAGCTGGTGGCGATGCCGTTCGCGATGGCCGGCGACCTCAACTGGCGCGGCCGGCTGATCAGTTCGGGGGGCGCCCCGATGTACCTGACGCTGGCGTTCTCCCACCTGATCGTTGACCTGTGGTCGATCCACCACCTGCAGGACGAGTTCAAGGCGCTGATGTCCGGCGCGGGCACGACGGCCTCCGCCCTGCCCTCCCCGTCGTCGCCGTCGCCGTCGGCGCCGTTGCCGGCGTCGGCACCGCCGCCGCCACCGCCGCGCGAGCTGGCGCGGCGGCAGCGCGAGGCGGCCTGGCGGCCCCGGCAGGAGGCCGCGGAACGCCACTGGCGCGCTGTGCTGGCCGAGGGGCTGACGGACGGGCTGCCGACGCTGCCCGCGCGGGTCAAGCGCGAGCGGCTGGAGCTGACCCTGCACTCGCGGCGCCTGGGCGGCCTGGCGGCGGAGGTGGCCCGCACGCACGGCGTCACCGCCCCGGCCGTGGTGATGGCGTTCGTGGCCGCCGGCCTGGCCAGGCACCTGGGCACCGACCGGGTCACGATGAGCCTGATGTCGTCCAACCGGTTCGCCCCGGAGGACCAGCAGCTCGTCGGCACGATGAACCAGCTCGTCCCGGTCGTCACGGAGGTGGACCGGCGGGCCACGATCGCCGAGCACATCAGGCGCCTGCACTGGGCGGGCACCCGGGCCTACCGCCACGGGTCCTACGACATCGACCGGATCGCCGAGGTGGCCGAGGCCGCCGGGTCGGTGCCCGAGCACGGCTGCTGGATCAACCACCTCTTCCGGGCCTGGTTCAACTACGTCCAGGTGGACCGCAGGCCGAGCGACCCGGCCGACCAGACGCCCGCCGAGCTGGCCTGGACGCCGCTGGCCCAGCCGTACGGGCAGGCGTTCCGGGTCCGGGTCGAGGTGCGCGGCGGGCGCACCGGCGTGCTCATGCTGGCCGACCCCGAGGTGCTGCCGGCACCGGCGATGGTCGACGTCATGCGGACGATCCCGCTGGGGATGCAGCTCGCGCTGACCGACCCCGGCCGGGCGTTGAAGGACCTGTGGGGCGCGGGCGAGGACCTGCCGCCGTCGCTGTTCCCGTCCCGCCTTCCCGAACCGCCCCGGTAGCGGCCGGGCCGTCACCTGGAGAGACCATGGCACGTACCCTCTACCGGTGGTTCGCCGATTCCGCGGCGCGTCTCGGCGACCGTACCGCCCTGGAGGTGGGCGGCGAGCGGTACGCCTACGCCGAGCTGGAGGCGATGTCCGCCCACCTCGCGGCGCGGATCGCGGACGCCTGCGACGGGCCGCCGGCGCGCGTGGGACTGCACGCGAACCGCGGCGTCCTGGCCTACGCCGGGTACCTGGCGATCCAGCGGCTGGGCGCGGCGGCGGTCCCGCTGAACCCGGCCGCGCCGGCCGCGCGCAACCGCCTGGTGGCCGCGTCCGCCCGCCTCGACCTCGTGCTGTCCGACGCCGCGCACGAGCCGCCGGATCTCACCGGGCCGGCGGGGCACGGCCCGCGCGTCCTGCGGGTGGACCCGGCGGACGTCCCGCGTGCCGTCCCCCCGCGGGAGGCCGGTGCCCTGCGGGAGACGGGCGCCGTGCGGGAGACGGGCTCCTTCCGGGAGGCGGACGCCGACGACCTGGCCTACGTGCTGTTCACGTCGGGCTCCACCGGCGTGCCCAAGGGGGTGCCGGTGCGTCACCGCGGCGTGGACGCCTACCTGCGGCACGTGATCCCCCGGTACGAGCTCGGCCTCGGCTGCCGCGTCTCCCAGACCTTCGACCTGACGTTCGACCTGTCGGTGTTCGACCTGTTCGCCACCTGGGGCAGCGGCGCGACACTCGTCGTGCCGGGCCGCTACGACCTGCTCAAACCGGCCGCTTTCATCGCCAGGGAACGGCTGACCCACTGGTTCTCGGTGCCGTCGGTGGTGTCGGTGGCCATGCGGCTGCGCCGGTTGGCGCCCGGGGCGATGCCGTCGCTGCGGTGGAGCCTGTTCTGCGGCGAGCCCCTCACCCTTCGCCAGGCCGACGCCTGGCGGACGGCCGCGCCCGGCAGCGTCCTGGAGAACCTGTACGGGCCGACGGAGCTGACGCTGAGCTGCACCGAGTACCGCCTGCCGGCCGACCGGTCCCTCTGGCCGGAGACGGTCAACGGCACGGTGCCGATCGGCCTGCCGTACCCGGGCGTCGATCACCTGGTGCTCGACGGGGACGGACGGCCCGCCGAGGAGGGCGAGCTGTGCCTGCGCGGGGTGCAGCGCTTCCCCGGTTACACCGACCCGGCGGTGAACGCGGGCCGGTTCGTCGCCTTCGACGGCGGTGCCGCCGTCCACGCCGGGACGGGGAACGCCACGACCTCGGAGGGCAGCACGGTCACGGAGAGCGCCACGGTCACGGAGGGCACCACGGTCACGGAGGGCACCACGGTCACGGAGGGCACCACGGTCACGGGGGACGCCACCGTCACCGGGGACGCCACGGTCGCGCCCGGGCTGTGGTACCGCACCGGTGACCGGGTGGCCTGGCGTGACGGGCTGCTGGTGCATCTGGGCCGGCTCGACCAGCAGGTGAAGATCTCGGGCCACCGGGTGGAACTGGGCGAGGTCGAGTGCGCCCTGCGCGGGCAGCCGGGGGTACAGGAGGCGGCCGTGCTGGCCGTGCCCGGCCCCGACGGCGAGCCGGAACTGGCGGCCGCCTGCACCGGCGCGGACCTGGACACGGTGACGCTGGTCAAGGGCGTCACACAGGTGCTGCCCGGGTACATGGTGCCCCGCTCGGTCACGCTGCTGGCGGAGCTGCCGCTCAACGCCAACGGCAAGGTGGACCGGCGCGCCCTGGCGGGCCTGCTGGACGGGGGCCCCGTACCGGCGGACGACCCGCGCCGGGAGTGCTGAGCGGCGAGACGGGCGGCCCGCGCCGGCGAGCGGTCGACCTCGGCGGACGACCGAGGCCGGTGGGCGGTCGATGCCGGCGGGCGCCCCACGCCGGGGGACGCCCCACGCCGGCGGGTGACCCGCGCGGTGGAGGACCACCGGCGGGTGACCCGCGACGGAACGATTCAGACCCCGTCGGAACGCCCAGGAAACCCCCGGAGAACCTCAGAACGCCCGGGGACGACCGGGTCCGATCGTCATCAGCGTGGACAACGCCCCCCACAGCGAGCCGACGGTCGCGAACGTGGCCTCGTCCAGGATCTCGTCGGGCAGCTCGACCGCGTAGCCGTTCTCGATGTCGACGAGCAGGCGCACGACGCCCATCGAGTCGAGGCCGAGCGCGGACAGCTCGTCACGGGCGGTCAGGCCGCCCGTCTCCGCGTACGGCAGATGCGCGCGCAGAATACTCTGGAACTGATCGGGTATTTCCAGCATCGCGTTACCTCCTATCCGGCGGTGAATATTCGCCGATATCGAGGCTGCCGAACGGCGGGGCACCGGTCAAGGCGACAGGGAACGCATGTCTGGCAATTTATTCCGGGCCGGAACCTGCCATTGAGCAGTGGTTGTGCCACCCGCGGGAAAAGTCGATCCTCGAACCCATAGGGGGTCATGCGACAACCGCTGGGGGTGGGAACCGGTGAAATCCGCGAACCTGTGCTGGGGGCAGCGCCACATGTGGCTGCGGTTCCATCAGTTGCCGCCCCGGCACCGGCGTGAGACGCACGTGGTCCTGCGCTTCGACCTGCCCGCGGGGCTCACGGTCGCCGCCTGCCGGGCGATGCTCACCTACCTGGTACGCCGGCACGAGATCCTGCGCACCACCTTCGACCTGTCCCCGGAGCCCGCGCAGCGGGTGCACCCTCCCGCGCCGCTCCCGGTCACGGTGGCCACCACCGAGCGGGACGGCACGCCCGCGCCCGCCGACGTGGTCGAGGAGCTCGGCGGCAGGCCGTTCGACCTCGCCGGCGAGTGGCCGATCCGGGCCTGCCTGATCACCACGGGTGGCGTGCCGCGGCACTGCGTGCTGGTGTTCAACCACCTGGCCGTGGACGTGTGGACGCTGGGTGAGATCAAGCGGGAGCTGCGGACGCAGGGCGCCGGCATCGCCGCCCGCCGCCCGGCCGCCCTGCTCCCGGTGAGCCGCCAGCCCGCCGACCTGGCCCGGTACGAGGCCTCGGCCGACGCCGCCATCGTGGCGTCGCGGGCCATGGCGTACTGGCAGGAGGAGGTGGCGGGCCTGCCCGCCGACCCGTTCGCGACGCGGCGCGGCGCCCCGCACGAGCCGTCCGCCCCGCTCGCGACGCCGCCCTCGACCGGACGGGACGCCCGGCACGCGACACCGGGCACCCCGCCGGAGCCGCCCGCGCGGCACGCGACGCTGATCTCGCCGGCGATGCTGGGGGCCTCGCGGCGGATCGCCGCCCGCCACGGCGTGTGGCCGTCGCTGGTGCACGTGGCCGCCTACACCGCGATGATGGCCGCCTACACCGGCCAGGACGACGTGGCGCACCTGGCGTTCGTCAGCAACCGCGAGTCGCACCCCTGCCCGGACGTGCTGACGTGCATGTTCTCCCCGATGCTGGTGCGCGTCGGCTGCGCCGGCGACCCGTCGTTCGGCGAGCTGCTGCGCCGGGCGGCGGCCGCGTACGAGCGTGCCGGGGAGCACGCGTACGTGCCCTACGACAAGGTCGTCGAGATGGTGTCGCGGGAGGGTTCCCGGCGCGGCACGGCCGTACGGCTGGGCTCGGAGGTCAACTTCATCAAGCAGCGCACCCGCGAGTACGGCGGCCGGCGCACCGCCTTCACCTGGAACCCCGTCCCGGAGGCCTGGGCGCACAACGACTCCGACACCTACCTGCGCGTGGACGAGTGGTGTGACGCCGTCGCCCTGTCGCTCCACGCCGCCTCGCCCGTCATGGACGCCGTCGCCGTGGAGCGCTTCCTGCGCGGCATGGAGGCCCTGGTACTCGCCCACGACCCCGGCCCCGCCCTCACCACCCCTGCCGCCGATCCCGCCGATCCCGCCGCCCCCGCCGGCCCGCCGCTGGGCGAAGCGGCCCGGACGGCCGGCTTCGGACCACCCCGTGGTGCCCCCGTCGCGTCCCCGATCGAGACCTGGGACGGCGTGACCGGCCCCGCCGCCCTGGCGCTGGCCGACGCCGTGCGACGGGCGCACCGGCCCGGCGACCTCGGCGCCGACCTCGACCTCTCCCACAGCTACACCCTCGCCGGAGGCCAGGCCCTGCGCATCCCGCAGGTGCTGGCCGAGCTCGCCCGCGGCGGCTGGGAGGGCCTGACCCTCAACCGGCTCGCAGGTCCCACCCCGCTGGGCGCGCTGGCCTCCCGCCTGGTCCCGGACCCGCGGAACGTCCCCGTCCGGAATCCCGCCGGGCCGGCCCCCGGCCCGGGGAACCCCCTCGTCCACGATCCCGCCCGGCCGGCCCCGGACCCGCGGAACACCCCCCTTCAGAACCCCGTGAATTCGGAGTGACGCACATGAACCACGTATCCACCGGCCAGGTGTCCAAGACCCACCGCCTGGTCGCCTCCGAGCAGGAGCTCCGCGACGCCATAGCCCGCGAACTGCCCGCCCAGGACCTCCCCGGCCTGGTCGTCATGGGCGGCCACTTCATGCTGTTCGAGGACGAGGCGTCCAGGCGGCTCGTCCCCGGCGTCATCGAGGAGCAGGCGGGCGAGACCATGCGCCGCCGCATCTCCGGCCGCGTCGGCATCTTCCCCGGCTACACCTGGGAGCTGTCGGCCGGGCTGCTGCGCGAGTACGCCGCGGCCGGGGTGGACTCCCGGCTGCTCCTGCTCGTCAACGACTGGCAGTACGTGCCGACGACGGGCCGGCCCGCGAGCGAGCTGCGCGCGGAGTTCTTCGAGGGCTTCACCGCGCTGCCCCCCTCCTACGAGAAGGTCCTGCGCGAGGCCGGGCTGTCGGCCGCGGACGTGCTGCCGAGCAGGAAGCACCCGCTGGCCTTCCCCGAGACGTGGCTGAAGTACCGCTTCCAGAAGGCCGCCGACCGGCTGGTCAAGCAGGGCCGCCTGGAGAAGCGCTACCTCGCCGGCGGGAGCGGGGACAGCGAGGTGGCCTTCCTCGACGCCGCCGGCAACTACCGCACGCTGATCAGCTGCGGCATCACCGGCTGCGCCGGCGAGATCACCGAGATGATCGCCGAGGTGTACCGGGCCGGCCACCGGGCGATCCTGATCTTCGCGCCGGGCGAGTGCCTGATGCCCGTGCAGACCGGAGTGGACATCGCGCTGAGCCTGTACGACCTGCCGGACATGCGGGTGGTGATCGCCGATCCCGGCGGCAGCGGCGAGATGTCCGTCCAGGACATCTACGACAAGCTCGTCACCGTCAGCACGTTCCGGAGCTGACGCCGTGAGGAAGGTCATCTATCTGGACGGCTGCGCGACGACGCGGGTGGACGACGAGGTGTTCGAGGCGATGCTGCCCTACCTCCGGGAGGAGTACGGCAACCCCTCGTCCCCGCACGTGCTCGGCAAGCGCGCGAGAAGGGCCGTGGACGCCGCGGCCGCCTCGGTGGCCGCGCTCCTGGGCGCGGACCCGGCCGACGTGGTGTTCACCTCCGGCGCGACCGAGAGCAACAACCTGGCACTGCTCGGCATGTTCGGCCACGACGACCGGGCTCCGGCCGGTGGGCTGTTCTGCCCGACCGACCACAAGTCGTCGCTGGCGATCGGCCGGGCGCTGGCCGGCCGGGGCGTGGACGTCCGCACGATGCGGGTCGGGCCCGACGGCGGGATCGACCTGGGGCACCTGGCCGGCCTGCTGGACCTGAACTCCAGGGTCGCGACCACGGCCTGGGTCAACAGCGAGATCGGCACCGTGCAGCCGGTGGCGGCGATGGCGGCGCTCTGCCACGGGGTGGGGGCCGTGCTGCACGTGGACGCCGCGCAGGCCGCCGGGCGGATCCCGCTGCGCGTGCGGGAGGCCGAGATCGACACGCTGGCGCTGTCCGGGCACAAGATCCGCGGTCCCAAGGGCGTCGGCGCGCTGTACGTCCGCCCGGAGATCCGCCACCGGCTGCGGCCGGTCATGTTCGGCGGCGGGCAGTACGAGCTGCGCAGCGGCACGATCCCCACGCACCTGGTGGTGGGGCTGGGCAGGGCGTGCGAGCTGGCGCTGGCCCGGATGGACGCCGAGCGGCGGCGGGTCGCCGAGCTGCGCGCCACCGCGCTGGACATGCTGCGGGCGGGACTGCCGGGCGTGCGCGTCAACGGCGGCCCGGACGGCGTGCCGCACGTGCTCAGCGTGGTCCTGCCCGGCGTGCGCGGGGAGAGCCTGGTCTCCAGCCTGTCGGCGGTGGCGCTGGCCACCGGGTCGGCGTGCAACTCCGGCTCGCAGGAGCCCTCGCACGTGCTGACCGCGATCGGCCTGGGCGCGGAGGACGCCAACAGCACGGTCCGGATCTGCCTGGACGCCCGGATGCCGTTCGAGGACCTGGTGCTCGGCCTGGACCTGGTGATCGAACGGGCCCGCGACCTGGCGGGCGTGGCCGTCGCCATGGGCGGCCACGCCCCCGTCAGCCCGTCTTGAGGAACTTCCTGGCCGCTTCCACCCCCGCCTGGAAGCGGCTGGTGGCGTCGAGGTCGCGCATGAGGGTGGCGATGTGCCGGCGGCAGCTCCGCACCGACATGCCGAGCTTGCGGGCCACGACCTCGTCGGTGTAGCCCTTGGCCATGAGCGCGGCGATGGACTGCTGGAGGTCGTCGGCGACGGTGCCGTAGCCGAACTCGACGCCCTCCAGCGGCGTCGCGGTCTCCCACAGGTGGTTGAACATGTCCAGGAAGAACCGGGCGATCCCCTGGTTGCGCACCCGGGCGAGGGTGACGTCCCCGTCACCGCCGCCCTCGCCCTCGCCGAACAGGGCCACGAGCGAGCGGTCGAAGACGATGGCCGAGCGCGGCACGTGGCTGACGGTGTAGACCTCCACGCCGGCGTCGGTCAGCCGCTTCATCACCAGCCGCGTGGTCACGTCGGCCCGGCTGCGGTGCTGGCAGATGACCCGCACGGTCACGCCCCTGGCGACCAGCACCAGGAACATCTGCGACAGGTCCCCGGCCTCGCTCACGCCGGCCTGCAGGACGAGCAGCTCGTCGCGGCAGGCGTCGCCGGCCGTCTTGAGGAAGCCGCGCACCTCCATGGCGCCCACCAGGTACTCCACGGTGCTGGGCGCGGAGTCGCCGCCGCCCCCGGCGCCGAGGACGCCGGCCCGCTCGCGGATCTGGTCGATGAGCTCGCGCCGCCGGTAGATCTCCCGCTCGACGGAGGAGACCATGGAGGCGACCGCGAGGTCGGGGTCGACCGGCACGAACCGGCCGCCGAGGCCGCCGGCGCCGTCGGCGCCGTCGGCGCCGTCGTCGGTGCGCAGCAGGCGGTTCTCCACCAGGTGCCGCACCGCCTCGCTCACCAGGCCGGCGTCGATCCCCAGGTCGGCGGCGGCCACGTCGATCGCCTCGATCGCCCCCTTGCGGGTGGCGTAGTGGTACACATCGGTCACATGCTCGCCGTCGGAGGGCGACCTGCCGGTGAACAGGGTCGTCATGGACATGATGGTGACTCCTTACTGTTCGCGAACCGCTCGGCCACCGAGATGACGTACTGGCCGTAGGCGGACGTACCGAGTTCGGCGCCGAGCCGGTGACAGGTCTCGGCGTCGATGTAGCCCATGCGGAGGGCGATCTCCTCCAGGCAGGCGATCCGCACGCCCTGCCGCTGTTCCATGAGCTGGACGTACTGGCTCGCCTGCAGCAGCGACTCGGGGGTCCCGGCGTCCAGCCAGGCGAAGCCCCGGCCGAGGTCGACCACCTTGGCCCTGCCGCGTTCGAGGTAGGCGCGGTTGAGATCGGTGATCTCCAGCTCGCCGCGCGCGGACGGGGTGAGGTTCTTGGCGATGTCGACCGCGTCGCCGTCGTACAGGTAGAGGCCGACGATCGCGCGGTTGGAGCGGGGTTCCCGCGGTTTCTCCACGATGGACAGCAGCCGGCCGTCCGGTGCCGTCTCGGCGATGCCGTACCGGTGGGGGTCGCCGACCGGGTAGCCGAACAGCACGCAGCCGTCCACCTGGCGGCACTCGGTGCGGAGCAGTTCCTGGAAGGAGTGGCCGTGGAAGACGTTGTCGCCCAGGACGAGCGCGACCGGGTCTCCGCCGATGTGGTCGGCCCCGATCAGGAGGGCCTCGGCGATGCCGTTGGGCTCGGGCTGCTCGGCGTAGTCGAGGCGGAGCCCGAGCTGGGAGCCGTCGCCGAGCAGGCGCCGCAGCTGCGGCAGGTCGCGGGGCATCGTGATGATCAGGATGTCCCTGATGCCGGCCAGCATGAGCACCGACAGCGGGAAGTACACCATCGGCTTGTCGTTGACCGGCAGGAGTTGCTTGGAGACCGCCAGCGTGCTGGGCAGCAGGCGGGTGCCCCGTCCTCCGGCGAGCAGGATGCCCTTCATCGCGTTCCCTCCCTTCGCCCGGCGCTCACGTGCGGGCCGGGGTGCGGCGGTTGAACAGGACCAGTGAGACGGTCAGGAGCAGGGCCGCCATCCCGGCGAGCACGCCGAGCTGGGGCAGGACCGAGGTCAGGCCGGCGCCGGGTTCGGTGAGCGTCAGCAGCGCGTCCATCCCCCAGGCGTGCGGGAAGAGGTGGCCGATGGCGTCGATCACCTCCCCGGAGGACTCGCGCGGCCACAGGCAGCCGCCGAGCATGCCGAGGACCACGCCGAGCGGCGGGCCGATCGCCGGGGCCTGGTCGGGCGAGCGCAGCAGCGTGCCGACGAGGATCGCGGCCCCGGTCGAGACGAGCGCGAACACCCCCACGACGGCGGCCACGCCGAGCGGGTCCCCCCAGGACACGCCGAACACCAGCGCGCTGACCACCACGATGATCGTGGCCTGGGCGAGCGCGACGAGCAGGCGGCTCAGCGCCTCGCCCAGCAGCACCGACCGGCGCCGCACGGGCGCGGTGAGGGCGCGCTGCAGCATTCCCAGGCGGCGGCTCTCCACCATGGCGGCCGCCACGGCCATCGAGTTGATGAAGGTGAACAGCAGCAGGTTGGCCGGGGCGGTGTACGCGAAGCCGCGCGGGTCGCCGACGCCGGCGGACGAGCCGGTCACGCCGACGCGTCCCGACTCGGCCTGGGCGCGGCGTACGTACGCCGCGGCCTGTTCGGGGGTGGCGCCGGCGGTCACGGCGGCCCCGGTGGCCTCCAGGACGGCGGCGACCCTGGCGACGGCGCCGTCGACGGCACCGCGGGCGGCCAGACCGCTGCCGTTGGTCTGGGTCACGACGAGGTCCAGGCGGGAGGCGCCGGGCGTGATGATCAACCCGGCGGCCAGCGCGCCGGTCCGCACGCCGGATCGCACGTCCCCGGCCGCGTCCATCAGCCGCACGTCCAGGTCGGGGCTGCGGCGCAGCTCGGCGAGCAGGGAGGCGGTGACGGTGTCGGAGCCGGGGGCGACGACGCCGACGGGGAGGCGGGACGAGCCGGTGCCGCCGCCGAGCGTCATGCCGACGAACAGGATGGACACGAACGGCATGACGAGCATGAAGAACAGGCCGGTGCGGTCGCGGGTGAGTCTGCGCAGGTTGGCGGCCACCAGGGCGGTCACCGGGCTCGGCCGGAGCGTCCCGGCGGGAACGGGCCTGCCGGGGGGTGTGACGGTCGCGGGGGGCACGGGCGTCGTGGGTGCCGTGAGGGTCGCGGGAGGCACGGGCGTCGTGGGGGTGGTCACAGCAGCATCCCCTTCCTGAGGCCGGCGACGGCCAGGCCGCCCGTGACGAGCGCGATCGCCAGCAGGGCGGCGATCGGGCCGGCGACGGCGGTCACGCCCGCTCCGGACCCGGCCAGTTCCGCCAGCGCCGTGGAGGTCCAGCCGTTCGGCGTCAGCAGCGCCACGGTCTGCAGCACGCCGGGCAGGTTGTGCAGCGGCACGAGGCTGCCGCCGAGGAACGCCATCACGAACGAGATGACCATGATCACCCCGTCGGCCTGGGCGTCGGTCCTGACCCGGACGGCCACCAGCATGGTGATCGCGGCGGCGGCCAGCACGTGGGCGGTCAGCACGGCGAGCACGGCGAGCGGGTCGCCCCAGCTCGACCCGAAGATCAGCGTGCCGGAGAGCCAGGTGGCGCAGACGCCGACCATGGCCAGGGCGAACCCGACCACGGCCTTGCCGGCGACCGGGACCCAGGCGGCCACCGGTCCGGCCCGTATCCGGTCGAGGGTGCCGAGCTTGCGCTCGGTGAGCAGGCTGCGGAACGACGCGCCCACGACGAAGAAGGCGAACAGCGCCGCCATGCCGGAGCCGTAGTAGACCGCGAGGTCCACCTTGCCGCCGGCCAGCGGGTCGCCGGTGAGGGTGAGGGCGGGCCCGGCCGCGCCGTTGCGCTCGACCAGTTCCTTGACGCGGTCCCCGGGCGTCCCGGCGAGCAGGGCCGCGCGTACCGCCAGTGTCCTGGCGTCCACGACCGCGGAGATGCGGTCCACGACGGCGCTCGCGACCACGCCGGCCAGCGGCGAGCGGGGCGAGGTCAGGACGGTGACGTCGCCGCCCTCCCCCGCGCCGACGCCGCGGCTGAACCCGGCGGGGAAGACGACGGCCGCGCCGATCTCGTCGGCGGCGAGGGCCCGCCGCGCCTGCGCCTCGCCGGGCAGGTCGCGCAGCGTCACGCTGCCCTTGAGCTCCTCGTCGGCCGTCACCTCGCGCCGCACGCCGGCGGGGAACTCGCCGCCGTCCAGGTCGACGAAGCCGATCGTGGCGCGCAGCGGCGGGTCGTCGCCGCCCAGCGCCAGCCCGAACAGGGTGGCCAGGGTGACCGGCACGAGGATCGCGATGACGATCGCGGTGCCGTCGCGCAGCCGGGTGCGCAGTTCGAGTGCGCTCACCGTGAGCATGGCTCGCCACATGGTCAGTCCCGGAGGGTGGTGCCGGTCAGGTGGAGGAAGGTCGCCTCCAGGTCGGGTTCGACGACCTGGGCGGCCGTCACGACGGCGTGCCCCTGCACGGCGGTGATGAGCGACGGCAGCAGGTACCTGCCGCCTTCCGCCATCAGGCGTACGGAGGCGGTCCCGGTCCTGGCGGCCTCGGTCACGCCCCTCACGGCGCGCAGCTCGGCGAAGGCGGTCTCGACGTCGCCGTCGAGCACGAGCTCGACGGTGTCGGCGCTGCCGACCAGGGAGACCAGCTCGCGGCGGGTGCCGTCGGCGACGATGCGCCCGCGGTCGATGATCGCCACCCGGTCGCAGACCCGCTCGACCTCCTCCATGTAGTGGGAGGTGTACAGCAGCGCCATGCCCTCGGAGACCAGGTTCTCCAGGCCGTCGAGGATGGCCTTGCGGCTCTGCGGGTCCACGCCCACGGTGGGCTCGTCGAGGATGAGCACCTCGGGACGGTGCAGCAGGGCGGCGCCGATGTTGATGCGCCGCCTCATGCCGCCCGAGTAGGTGTCGAGCCTGGTGTCGGCCCGGTCGGCGAGGCCGACCAGTTCGAGCACCTCGGCGATGCGCGCGGCCAGGGCGCGGCGGCGCAGGCCGAAGATCCTGCCGAAGAAGCGCAGGTTCTCCCGGCCGGTCAGCTCGGGGTAGAGGGCGATCTCCTGCGGTACGTAGCCGATCCTGGACTTGGCGCGCAGCGGCTCGGCGGCCAGGTCGACGCCGCCGACCGTGACGGTGCCCGTGTCCGGCCGCAGCAGCCCCACCAGCATGGAGATCGTGGTGGTCTTGCCCGCGCCGTTGGGGCCGAGCAGGCCGTAGGCCTGGCCGGGGGCGACGGAGAAGCCGACGTCGTGCACGGCGACCAGGTCGCCGTAGCGCTTGCCGAGGCCCAGACAGGACAGGGCCGCGGTCGTGGTGGCCGTCGCGGTCGTCGCGGCCGTGGCGGCCGTCGCGGCCGTCATCTCCGCCACCCCGGCGCTTCCGGCGGGTCGCCCTTGGCGGCGCTGTTGGCGGCGAACGCCTGCCGGGCCAGGTCGGCGCCGAGCTGGTAGTCCAGCGGGGTGTTGCCGGCGACGCGGTTCCACAGCACGTGGCAGTCGAGGACGTCGTCGCCGCCGAAGTCGGCGGAGGAGCCCATGACGAACCCGGCGCCCATCACCGACTCGCCGCCGGGGTGGTTGTCGTGGATGTGGTTGTCGACGACGGTGACGCGGTGGGTGCCGATCAGGGCGAGGCCGACGCCGGAGATCGGCGGCCCGGCGGCGCCCAGGCCGCCGGGTTCGGCTCCGGCGGCCAGCGTGTTGCCGTACAGGTCGTTGCCGGCCACCAGGCAGTCGCGCACGCCGCCCTCGGGCTCGCCCTCGTAGATCTGGTTGAGCATCAGGACGCCGATCGCGTTGCCGTGGCAGGCGTTGCCCCGCAGCGCGGCGCCGGAGGAGTTGTCCACGAAGACGCCGAACGCGTTGGCGAAGCACTCGTTGCCGGTGATCTCGGCGGCGGAGCGGGGGCAGAAGCTCAGGGCGACGCCGCCGTACTGGCTGCCCGAGGCGCGGCAGCGCGTGACCGCGCAGCCGGTGGACTCGCGCAGGTAGATCCCCCAGACGGCGTTGTCGCGCGCCTCCACCTCGTGCACGCCCACCCCGGCGGCCGAGTGGGCGTAGACGCCGGCGCCGGAGAAGCCCCGCACCGTCAGCGCCTCCACGCGCACGTCGCCGACGGCGTCGCCGTGCACGGTGAGGCCGCTGACGACGTCCTCGGCGGCGTCGTGCAGGCGGGGGACGTCGGGCGGCCCGCCGTCGCCCGGAACCAGCACCGTGCGCCCGGCCCCGGCGCCGGTCAGCGTCACGCCGGGATGCCTGATCCAGGCGCTCTGCGCGTACGTCCCCTCCCGCAGCAGGATGCGGGCGCCGGGGCCGCTCTCGTCCAGCGCCCGCTGGATCGACTCCCCCGGGTGGACCGTTCTCGTCGCGGACATCAGCTCTCCTCCCCCTGCGAATTCCCCTGTGGATCCCCTTGCGGATCCCTCCGCGAATCTCCCCGCGAGGCCGGCGGGCCGGCGTAGACGACGGCGACCGACACGAGCACCCCGCCGCCCTCGCCCCAGCGGGCGACGGCCGCGACCGTTCCCGGCGCGCCGGGGCTCAGCCGGGCCAGCGCCGCGCCCGCGCTGGCGCCGCGGACCGCGTACGCCGCCCCGGCGGTCAGCGGCAGCCCGGTGGAGGCGACCAGCTCGCCGGCGGCCTCGTCCAGCAGCGGCCCGGCCCACGGCGGCGGGGGCGCGGTCACGGCCTCGAAGTCGTGCCAGGTGAAGCCGGGCGGGCGCCCGCCGACGGCCTTGATGAGGCTCTCCTTGACGGAGAAGGCGACGCGGCCCGTTCCCAGGCTCCGCTCGGCCGCGGTGGCGACGTGGCGGGCGAGGGTCTCCCCGCCCCGGTCCGCGGCCCGGTCCAGCCGGCCGGTCTCCACGATGTCCACGCCCAGCAGGACGGCGGGCGGGCTCACGCGAACGCCCCGGCACGGACGGCGACGGCGACGGCGGGATCGCGCGGGCGCTCCGCCGCGGGCGGCGGCCTCACGCGAGCGCTCCGGCGCACCGGGTGACGAACGGGCCGAGCGCCGCGGTGTACTCCTCGGCGCACTCCACCATCGGGATGTGGCCGCTCTCCTCGACGACGAGCGTCTCGTGCCCCTCCCGGCCGGCGAGAAGTTCCAGCCATGGGGCCACCGGCGTCATCCGGTCGTGCCTGCCCCACACGTACAGGGCGGGGCAGGCGACCTTGTCCAGGGCGGGGGCGACGCGGTAGGCGCGGGTGGCCTTGAGGCTGCGGGCCATGGACACCATCGAGTCGGGGCGGTTGATGAGCTCGCCCGCCTCGGCCATGCGCTCGGCCGAGAAGTGGCAGCCCCGGTGGAAGAGCGCCGCCACCATGCGGCGGCCGAAGTCCTCGCCGGTCGGCCGGATGCTGCCGCGCCGGTCGAAGCTCAGCCCGACGTCCGGGTCGGCGGTGAGGCCGGGCGCCCCGCTCACCACGATGCCGCGCACCCGGTCGGGCCGGCGGCCCGCCAGGTCGATGGCGACCAGGCCGCCGAGGGAGTTGGCGCAGACCACGATGTCGTCCAGGCCGGCGGCGTCGCAGGCCGACAGCAGCGCGTCGCCGAGCCTCTCGATGGAGCCGGCCACCTGGCGCTCCATCGCGCAGATCGCCTCGTTCGTGCGCAGCACCGTGCGGCCCGCCCGCGCCAGGCTCTCGTAGGGGTGGTCCCAGATCCAGCCGCCGGCGAACAGCGCGGACATGAACACCACGGCCGGTGCTCGGTCACCGGGCCGGTGCTCGGTGGTGAATTCCCTCATCGTCAAGGCTCCAGTCACTCGGTCACAGCGTCGAGGCGTCGTCGGGGGTCCATCCGCAGTCGCAGGCCGCGCCCGTACCGGCCGCCACGACCTGCGCGCAGCCGGGGCAGCGGGCGTAGTCCCGCACGGTGGCGGGGTACCAGACGCTGGTGTGGACGCGCGTGCACAGCCCGCCCTTGAAGAAGCGGCGCATGGCCCGCTGGTGCGGCCGGGCGTGGACCGCGCGCAGCGATTCGGGCCGGTCGAAGGCGCTCAGCGTGAACTTGCGCCCGCCGACGTCGAACGTGGCCACGCCGAGGAAGCCGCGCGAGGCGCGCAGCGACTTGACGATCTCCACGCTGAGCAGGTCCACGTCGGCGGACTCGGCGTCGTCGCGGATCTCCAGCCAGGTCAGGACGAGCGCGCCGGGCCGCTCGGTGCGGCCGGTGGCGGTCCTGGCGCTCACGCCGAACTCGCGGCTCTCGTCGGCGGCGGGCACGAAGCGCGCGGTGTAGCCGAGCGCCTCGGCGACCGCGAGCCGGTCGAACACGCGCCGCACGTGCGTGCCGCCGGCGTCGGCGGTGACCAGGTCGAGGCCGGACACGGTGACGGTGCCGCCGGCCGCGGGCATGCCCAGGTACGCCTCGCGGTGGTCGGCCTCCAGGCGCCAGGACACGGCGGCGGCGTCCTCGTCGCCGGTGACGTGGTCGACCTGGAAGGTCAGGTTCCTGAATCGGGCCAGCGTGGCGGCGGCGTGCGCGGTCAGCGCCTCGCCGGCCAGCGGTCCGGGGCAGTCGGGGTCGGTGTAGGTGTCGGCGGTGGCCGCGACCGCCTCGGCGTCGCCGGCCAGCCACGCCTCCAGGTGCGCCTCGGCCGTCTTCCTGGCGTCCATCAGCCCTCCTCGTCTTCCGGCAGCCGCCGGGTGCGCACCGCCAGGGCGACCGCCCGGACGTCGGTGTGACTGATCGACACCCGGATCCATCCGGCGCCGCCGGACGTCGCGGGCCCTTCGGGATCGGCGGGCTCCTCGGGATCGGCGGGACCCGTCAGATCCGCGGGGCCCCGGGAGTCGCCGGGGCCGGCGGCGGGCGCGAGCGCCGCCAGGTCGCCGCGCAGGCGTACGACGGGCGGGTGCCCGCCCAGGCAGGCCCTGTCCGCCCGGCAGGCCGCGGTGGGGAGCGGCAGGATCTCCACCTGGCCGAGACGCTCGGGGGTCGGCGGCAGGCCGAGCAGCCGCAGGACGGCGTGCTTGGCGGCCAGCCGTCCCGCCCAGCGCTGCAGGGTGCGCCCGCCCGACGACCTGAGGCGCTCGGCGCGCGTGTAGACGACCTCCAGCGGCATGTCGCCGACGAGTTCGCGGGGGCCGCTGAGCCCGGCGTGCCCGACGATCGCGCTGCCCCACCGCCTCACGCCGCCACCGCCTTCGCCAGCCGCCTGAGGGTGGCGGGGTCGGCCATGCTCAGGCAGCGCACCCCGGTACGGCGGGCCAGCCCGGTGAGCACCTTGCTGTCGCCCACCTCGACGACGGACACCGGCCCGGGGGCCGGCGGGGCGGGCGCGACGGCCTCCATCGTGCGGGTCCAGCGGACGCGGCCGGTGAGCTGGGCGACCAGCGCGCCGCGCAGGACACCGAGGTCCAGGGTGGGCTCGCCGGTGACGTTGGGGACGACGGCCACGCGGGGCTCGCGCATGGGCACCCCCGCGACCGCCTCGGCCCAGGCGCGCTCGGCGCCGGCCATCAGCGGCGAGTGGAAGGCGTTGCCCACCTTCAGGGGCACGATCTTGTCGGCGTCGGCGGCGAGGTCCGCGAGCCGGTCGAGCGCGGCCCGCGAGCCCGACACCACCACGTGGCCGGGCGCGTTCTCCAGCCCCACCACGACCGGCTCCCCGGGCGCGGAGGCCGCCTCGGCGAGCTCCTCGACCCGCTCCACCGGCAGGCCCATCACCGCCGTCATCGCGCCGGAGGCGGCGACGCCGGCCATGAGCCGGGCGCGCAGCTCCACCAGCCGGACCGTGCAGTCCAGGTCCAGCACCCCGGCCGCGTGCAGCGCGCTCAGCTCGCCCACGCTGTGCCCGGCCACGACGGTGGGCTCGTACCCCTCCTCGTCGAGGACGGCCAGCGCGGCCAGGTTGCAGGCCGTGACCGCGATCTGGGCGTGCTCGGTGGCGACAAGCCGCTCGAGCGGCCCCCGGGCGCACAGCGGCGAGATCGGCCGGGCCAGCAGCGCGTCGATCCGGTCGAGGCGCCGCCGGGCCACCGGGCTGCGGTGCAGCCAGGCGCCCATGCCGACGCGGACCGTTCCCTGTCCGGGAAAGAGGTAGCCCAGCATGTCGTCGTCTCCCTTCGCCGGCCCTCGCCGGCTACAGCCGGCGCCGGGGGCGTCGTTCCTGGTGCGCGGGCCGTTCCGTGCCGAGGAAGCCGAGCAGCAGCTTGTTGACCTCGTCGGGGGCGTCCAGCGGGAGCCAGTGGCCGGCGTCCTCGACGCGCTCGTAGCGCCAGGGGCCCTTGACGTACTTGCCGGAGGCGGACATGCCCTCCTCCAGGAGCGCCTTGTCGCCCGCGCCCCAGATGCCGAGCGTCGGCGCGTACACCGGCGGGAACGGCCGGGCCGGGCGCAGCTCGGCCTCGGGCGAGCGGTTGGCCCGGTACCAGTTGAGCCCGGCGGTGAGCGCGCCGGGCCTGGCCAGGTCGCGCAGGTAGCGGTCGTGGTCGCCCTCGCGGCCCATGATCTCCTTGAACAGCCGCCAGCCGTTGCGCCGCAGCAGCTCCTCGCTCACCCCGGGGAACTGGTAGAAGAGCATGTACCAGGAGGCCGCGCGCTGCTCCAGCGAGGGCGTGGCGAAGACGCCGGGGTGACCGACCGACAGGACGGCCAGGTGGTCGAGCCTGCGCGGCATCAGGAACGCGTACATCCAGGCGATCGCCGCCCCCCAGTCGTGGCCGACCAGGTGCGGGCGCTTGATCCCCAGGTGCAGCGTCAGCGCCACGATGTCGTTGACGATGGTCTGCATCCCGTACGCGGAGGCCTCCTGCGGCTTGCCCGAGTCACCGAAGCCGCGCAGGTCGGGCGCGATGACCCGGAACCCGCCCTCGACGAGCGCCGGGATCTGGTGGCGCCACAGGTAGGAGGAGTCGGGGAAGCCGTGCAGCAGGATCACGGGGTCGCCCTCGCCCTCGTCCACGTAGGCGAGGTCCACGTCGTTGACGCGTACGGTTCTCTTCTCGGTCATGCCGTCTCCCTGAACATCACGCCGTCTCCCTGAACAACCGCTCGGCGAAGAACTCGCTGAAGCCGAACTCCGGCACGTCCTCCGGGGCGACCATGTTGAGCAGCCCGGTCACCTGCGCGGCGAAGTTGCGCGCCATGAGCCTTCGCACCCGGCGCCTGCGCTCGACGGCGGCGGGACCGAACTCCACGTGCAGCCTGCTGATGATGGAGGCGCCGAAGGCCAGGCGCTCCAGGCGGGACTCCCGCTCGCTCACGTACGGCGCGAACGCCCCGAGCGACCAGTCGGAGGAGTCCAGCAGGATGTCGCAGACCGTGCGGGAGTCGCGCATGGCGCACGACAGGCCGGTGCCGAGCACGGTGTCGGCGTTGCCCGCCTCGTCGCCGATCAGCACGACGCCCTCGGTCAGCGGGGGTCCCTCCGGGACGCTGGACACCGACGGCCACACCGACAGCGGGCCGGCGGGCGTCGACTCGGTGACCGCCTTGCCCCGGTCGGGCAGGCACTCCAGCTCGAACGCGGCCAGGAAGCGCTCGACCGCGCCGGGCCCCCGGTAGCGGTGCTTGTTGACGGTGGGGAAGTTGAGGTAGAGGCGCGCCCGGCCGTGCCCCTGGGGGAAGACCATGAACATGACGTCGCCCTCGGTGCCCATGGCCTGCACGTCGGGCGGCCAGCCGGCCAGGTCCTCGACCATCATGCCGCCGCCCCAGTGGTGCATGGAGTTGCTCATGGTGATGCCGACCTGGCGGCCGACCGTGCAGCCCCGGCCGGTGGCGCCGATCACGAGGCGGGGCCGCAGCTCGGCCGGGCCCTCGGGCGTCCGGTAGGTGACGACGGGCCGCTCCCCGGCGACGACGGCGATCCTGGAGGCGTTCATCACCAGGCGGGCGCCCCCGGCCGTGGCCTGCTCGGCCATCAGCTCGCACACGGCGTGGTGCGGGAACGACATGGGCCCGCCGATGCCGGGGATGAACCTGGTCATGTCCACCGCCTCGACCTCGTCGGCGGCGACGGCCTCGTCCCAGGTCATCCACTCGCGGATCTCCCAGGCGCCGCCGGCCGAGAAGCAGTCGTCGACGCCCAGGCGCTGCGCCTCCCTGATCCCCCAGGGGGCGAGCCACTCGCCGCGGACCAGGTCCCGGTAGCTGTCCTGCTTCTCCAGCACCACCACGGAGAGCCCGCCGGCGGTCAGCTTGCAGGCGGCGGACGCGCCGGCGATGCCCCCGCCGACGATGACGACGTCGGGCTGCTCGGATCGGGTCACTGACCCCACCTCTCCCAGTAGGTCCGTTCCTTGGCGCGGTAGCGCTCGGCCGGGCGGAAGCCGGTCCCCAGCGTGTAGGCGACCGGGATCATGCAGACCTGCGTGACCCCGGTCGGGATGCCGAGCAGGCGCCCGGTCTCGCGTTCGTGCGGCACGTGCAGGCACGTGATCGTGCTGCCGAGTCCCCGGCTGCGCAGGGCGAGCTGGAAGGACCAGACGGCGGGGAAGATGGAGCCGTAGAAGATGCTGGCCCGTGTCTCGCCGTGCTGGACGAGGTGACCGGGGTCCTCGTCGACCTTGTCGGACATCCGCGCGCGCCAGTGGGCGTTGATGGCGGTGATGTCCGGCGGCCGGCCGAGCACGCAGGGGATGACCAGCACCGGCACCCTCGCGATCGTCTCGGTGAGCGCCTGGGCGGAGTCGTAGTTGCGGCGCGCCTGCGCGTCGTTGCGGCGCCGCCCGGCGTTGGTCCACATGTCGTTGCGGTGGAAGGTCCACGACGAGCGGATCATCTCGGCGAGCCTCTCCTTGACGCCCGCCTCGGTGATCACCAGCCAGCGCCAGTTCTGGTGGTTGTTGGCGGTGGGCGCCTGGACGGCGACCTCCAGGGCCTGTTCCACGACCTCCCGGGGGACGGGCCGGTCCAGGTCCAGCCTGCGCCGCACCGAGCGGGTGGTGGTCAGCAACCGGTCGGTCTCGGCCACGTCGAAGGGTGTGCCGCCGGGGGTGCCCGAGAAGGCGCCGGGAGGGGCGCCGGCGGGGAGGGCGCCGGCGGGGGTCCCGTTCACACCGCCTCCAGCAGGACGGCGCCGCGGACCGAGTCGTGCGCCGCGGTCAGCGCCAGCGCGCTCTCCACCGGCCCGTCGAGCTCGGGGGCGGTCACGTACGAGTCCCGGCCGCCGGCGAGCGGCGTGCCGAGCCCGGCCAGCGCCGGGGCGAGGCCGTCGCGGACGGCGAGCGCGGCCAGGGCGATGTTCATCGCGCCGGTGGCGGCCTGGCAGTCGCCGATCAGCGCCGCCGAGGCGGTGAGCAGCGCGTCCGGCACGCGGGCCAGGACCGCCGCCGCCTCCTCGCCGTCGCGGGGCAGGCCGGTGGCGGCGCCGACGACCAGGGCGGGTGCCGCCCCGGGCAGGGCGAGGCTGCGCGCCACCGGTTCGGCTCCCCGCCCGGCCGCGTGCCGGGTGCCGGCCACGCGGGCGTACGGCCTTCCGCCGCGCCCGGCGCAGTGCTCGGCCGACTCGACCACGAAGGCCACGGCCGCGGATCCGGCCACCGGCCCGATGCCCGATGCGGCTCCCGCCCCCGCTCCGGGCCCCGCCCCGGTCCCTGATGCGGCCTCCGGCCCGGCGGGTGGCGCCGGGCGCTCCCCGTAGGGCACCGGCCCGCCGTCACCGGACGGTCCCGCGTCCCCGGCGGCTCCGGAGGCGTCGAGGAGTTCGAAGGAGGCGAGGGCCTGCCGGGCGGCGGTCTCGTCGGCGGCGACGACCAGGACCACCTCGGCCTTGCCCGCGTCGATCATCTCCAGGGCGCAGTCCAGGGCGATGGACGCCGAGGCCGCGCCGTTGCAGAGGGTCGTGGTGGGGCCGCGCAGGCCGAGCGTCTGGCAGACCGCGCCGCCGGTGGCGTTCAGCACCACGTTGGAGAAGCTCAGCACGGCCGGCTTGTTCGGGTTGAGGGCGATGCTGTCGTCGAAGCCGCCGGTGCTCTCGGCCGATCCGGCGCCGGTCGCGAAGACCAGCGCGACGTCGTCCAGCGCCTTGCGCGGCAGCTTGAGGTCGGCGTCCTCCCAGGCCAGGCGGGAGGCGGCGATCGCCAGGCGCGACAGGCGGTTCATGTGCCGCCACAGCGAGCGCGGCGCGAACGTCCGGCCCTCGAGGGAGGGGGCGCGCCCGTCGGCGCGGCGGCCCGCGGTGATCGCCGCGGCCGTCTCGGCGATGCCGGTGCCGGCGCAGGTGACCGGCCCCAGCCCGCTGATCACCGCCTCCCGGCGGGGCGCCGGCCCGTACGGGGCCGGGTCCCGGGGCCGGGTCAGCACGAGCGAGACGTTGTTGCCGCCGAAGGCGTAGTTGTTGGAGACCACCGTGTCGACGGTCATCTCCCTGGCCCGGTTGGGCACGTAGTCCAGGTCGGCCCGTGCGCCGTCGCCGTCGTCGTCGAAGCCGATCGTGGGCGGCACCACGCCGTGGCGCAGGGCCAGCACGCTGGCCACGGCCTCGACCGCGCCGGCCGCGCCGAGGGTGTGGCCGACGAAGGACTTGATGCTGCTGGTGGGCACCCGGGAGGCGCGGTCGCCGAAGACCAGGCGCATGACCTTGGCCTCCATGGTGTCGTTGGCCGGGGTGCCGGTGCCGTGCCCGCTGACGTAGTGGACGTCGTCGGGGGTGAGCCCGGCCTCGGCCAGCGCGCGGCGCACGGCGCCGGCGCCGCCGCGCCCGGTGGGGTCGGGGGCGGTGGCGTGGTAGGCGTCGGCGGACAGGCCGTAGCCGGCGACCTCGGCCAGCGGCGTGGCCCCCCGGGCGAGCGCCAGGTCCAGCGGTTCCAGCAGCAGGAACGCGGCGCCCTCGCCGAGGTTGAGGCCGTCGGAGTGGCTGTAGGGGCGGCACGGGCCGGTGCTGAGCGCCTGCAGCCCGGCGAAGCCGGCGTAGGTGCCGAACAGCAGCGGGTCGACGCCGCCGGCCAGGACCGCGTCGGCCTCGCCGGTGAGGATCTTGTCCCTGGCCAGGCCGACCGCGTTGCCGCCGGCGGCGCAGGCGGTCGAGACGAGGATGCGCGGCCCGCCCAGCCCGAGCCGCTCGGCGACCACGTCGGCGGTGTGGTGCATGGGCTGGTAGCTCCCGCCGGGGCCGGGGGTGGCCTGGCACTTGCCGAGGATGACGCCGAACCGGTCGGGGGCGGGTGCCGCCCGTACCGCCCCGGCCCGCCCCGGCCGCCCGGCCTGCTCGATCGCCTGGTTGGCGGCGACGAGCGCGAGCCGGGCGGTGCGGTCCCCGGCCGCCTCTTCGGCGGGGAGCTGGTCGTCGATCCAGGCGTCGGGCACCTGTCCGGCGTACCTGGCCGTGAACACGGCGAACGCCTCGTCCTCGATGGGGGTGAGACCGCCCCTGGCCGTGGTGAGCCGCGTCCAGAACTCCGCGGGGTCCCTGCCGGCCGCGCAGATGATGCCCAGGCCGGTGACGACGACGGGTCGCAGCGCCATGCTCTGCCTCCTTCTCAGCGTGACCGGCCGATCAGATGATCGGGATGCTCCAGCTCTTGGGCACGATGTACGGGCTGGTCAGCGTGGTGACGCCGAGGCCGTCGACGGTGAGGTCGAGGCCGGCCGCCGCCAGCTCGGGGTCCACCCGGGCCAGGCCGAGGGTGGCGCCGAGACCGGCGCTGTGCACGGCGTGGACGACCTCGCCCACGTCCTGTCCGCCGGCGAGCACGCGGGTGCCCGGCGCGGGGACGCCGTCGCCGCCGGTGAACCCGACCGTGCGCCGCCCTCCCCCGGACTCGAACGCCTCGACCACGGCGTCGCGGCCGACGAAGTCGGCCTTGGTGATGTCGACCAGCCAGTTGGCGCCGATCTCGATCACCGAGGCGCCCGGGGTGACCTCGTGGCGCGGGATCGGCTGGCGCACCTCCAGCATCGCCAGCTCCAGCGCCTCCTGCCCGGCGGGCTCGGCGTGCTCCAGCGCGCCCGCCCACAGTTCGGCGGCGGCCTCGCGCGGGACGATCATCTGGTAGCCGTACTCGCCGGTGTAGCCGGTCCTGGCGAAGATCATGTCCACGCCGTTCCAGTCGGTGTCCACGACGGACTCGAACGGCAGCGAGGCGAGCTCCCCGTCGATCAGCCGGCCGACCACGCCCCAGGCGTAGGGGCCCTCCAGGCCGATGACCGTCAGCTCCGCGGAGCGGTCGACGACCTCGACGCCGTCCTCGGCGTGCGCCAGCACGTGGTCCAGCAGGCGGGCGCCGGCGCCGCAGGAGCTCTCCAGCAGCAGCCCGTCCTCCCGGCCGAAGGCGATGACCTGGTCCACGACCCGGCCGGACCCGTCCAGGACGAGGCTCATCATGCAGCGGTCGGAGGTGAGGTACTCCACGTCGCGGGCCAGCAGCCGCTGGGCGAGGTCCACGGCGCCGGGGCCGGTGATCTCGACGAGCCCGTGCCCGTCGAGGTCGAGCACGGCCGCGCGCTCCCTGAGCACCCGGTACTCCTGCGAGAGCGAGGAGAAGCGCAGCGGGACGGTGGTGTCGCCCACGTCACCGTAGACGGTCCCCTCCGGATGCCGTGTGGCGAGGACGTTGGCCATGGTTCACACCTTTCGCGCGGGACGTTGGTTCGCCGGGTCGGCGATCGTGAGGTTTCCTTCGGCGGCGATCTGGCCGTCCACCCGGGCCGAGACCCGGTACTCGGCGAATCCGGCGCCGCCGCCGGTCTGCTCGGCCGTGAGCACGAGCTGGTCGCCGGGCACGACCGGGCGGCGGAAGCGCATCGACCGGACGCCCGCCAGGTAGCCGATCTCGCTGGCGCCCGCCAGGGCGAAGACCACGCCGGCGAGCTGGGCCATGGCCTCGACGACGACGACGCCGGGCAGGACCGCCTGGCCGGGGAAGTGGCCCTGGAACCACAGCTCGGTGCCGGCGACGTTCTTGGTCGCCGTCCCCTTGACGCCCGGGACCACCTTGACGACCCGGTCGAGCAGCAGCATCGGCCAGCGGTGCGGCAGCACGGCGCGGACCTGGTCGTGGGTCAGCGAGGAGGGGACCGGCGCCTGCCGGCCCGCCGCCCGGGTCGTCGTCCCGGTCGTCCCGGTCGTCCCGGTCGTCCCGGTCGTCGTCCCGGTCGTCGTCCCGGTCGTCGTCCCGGTCGTCGTCCCGGTCACCGCGTCGGTCCCCGTCTGGGTAACCGTCATGCCGGCGCCCTCAGCGCGGGGTCGACCTCGTCTGCGAGCCGCGACACCGAGCCGAACACCGCCATGTCGCTGTCGTAGAGCGCGACGCCGAACTCGGCCTCGATGGCGACGTAGAGCTCCAGCACGTCGAGGCTGTCCAGTTCGAGACCGCGGCCGAACAGCGGCTGGTCGTCGGTGATCCAGCCGGGCTCGATCTCCAGGTCGAGCCGCGACACGATCATCTTCTTGATCTGGCTGCAGGTCTGCCGCCGGTGGGCGGCCTTCGCCCGCAGTTCGTCGATGGTCATGGGTTCTCCTTGTGCGCCGGGCTGGGGGTCGGGCGGGTCACTGGAGGCCGCCGCCGTGCGCGACGACCACCGAGCCGGACATGTACGAGGCCTTGTCCGAGGCGAGGAAGCTGACGATGGAGGCGATCTCCTCCGGCCGTCCCATCCGGCCCAGGCGGATGCGCGACTCGTAGCGCTTCCGGATGTCGGCGGGCACCGTGCGGGTCATGTCGGTGGAGACGAAACCGGGGGCGACCACGTTGGCGCGCACCCCGTGCGGGGCCGCCTCGTTGGACAGCGCGTGGGTGAAGGCGATGATCGCGCCCTTGGAGGCCACGTAGTTGGTCTGGCCGGGGAAGCCGCCGTCGAGCCCGCTGGAGGAGGAGATGGTCACGATGGACCCGCTCCGCTGGTGCTGCATCAGCTTCAGCGCCTCGCGGCAGGCCAGGAAGGTGCCGACGAGGTTGGTGTCCAGGGGGGCGCGGAACTGCTCCAGGCTCATCGCGATGAGGTAGCGGTCCCGGGTGACGCCGGCGCTGGTCACCAGCACGTCGAGCCGCCCGTGGTCGGCCCGTACCGCACGGAAGAGGCGCTTGACGGCGTCCTCGTCGGTGACGTCGGCCTGTACGGCGCTCGCGCTGCCGCCCTCGCCGGCGATCTGGTCGACCACCTCCTTGGCGTCGGTCTCGGAGCGGGCGTAGTTGACGACGACGTGGGCGCCCTCCCGGGCCAGGTCGAGCGCGACGGCCCGGCCGATCCCGCGGGACCCGCCCGTGACCACGGCCACGGAGCCGGGGGCAAAGAGCATCATCTCTCCAGGAATTCGATAATCGCCGGACGATTGATGGGGGTTTACACATAAGCTACTAAGCGCCGATATCACGCCTGTATCACCCAGATATCTGGCCATTGACCTGAATATTCGCAATATATGACCCTGAGTTCATGAATGAGATTGACGCCGAAGTTCTGATCGTCGGAGGCGGGCCCGTCGGGCTCAGTGCGGCCATCGAGCTCGCCCGTCACGGAATATCGGTGCTGCTGGTGGAGAGGCGTACGGATACGTCCGCTTTCCCGAAGGCCCGTCTGATCACCACCAGGACGATGGAGCTCCTGCGCGGCTGGGGCGTCCACGACGAGGTGGAGCGCACCGGCATGCCCCGGGAGGAGTTCCTCGCGGTGGGCGTCGGCAGCTCCCTGACCGCCGACGACTTCGTCCGGTCGGCCGCCGAGCTGGAACGGGACGCCCCGCAGAGCCCCACCTACACCTTCCTGTGCGCGCAGGACCGCCTGGAGGTGATCCTGCGGCGGCGGGCCGAGTCCCGGCCGGAGGCCACCGTGTGGTTCGGCACCACCATGACCGGCATGAGCGCCACCGCCGGCGGCGTGACGGCGGTCGTGAGACACGCCGGCGACGGGACGGCGACCGGCACGGACGCCACCGCCGGTGGCGGCACGGCGGCCGTGAGGCGCCCCGGCGGCGAGACGGTGGTGCGCTGCCGCTACCTGGTGGCCGCCGACGGCAGCCGCAGCGGCGTGCGCGAGGACCTCGGCATCGCCGTCGAGGGGCCGCCGCCGCTCGGGCACATGATCAGCATCATGTTCGAGGCCGACCTCGGCTTCCTGCCCCCCGAGCGGCGGGCCGCGCTGTCGTTCCTGCGCGACCCGCCCTGCGCCGTGGAGGCGGTGGACCACGAGCGGCGCTGGATGGTGCAGACCGGCTACGAGCCCGAGCTGGGCGGCAGCCCGGAGGACTTCACCGAGGAGGCCTGCCTGGCGGCCGTGCGCGCCGCGGTCGGCGTGCCCGACCTGCCCGTCACCCTCCTCGGCGTGATGCCGTGGCTGCAGCAGGCCATGGTCGCCACCGCCTTCCGGGCCGGGCCGGTCTTCCTGGCGGGCGACGCCGCGCACGTGGCGACGCCGCAGGGCGGGTTCGGCATGAACTGCGGCATCCAGGACGCGCACAACCTGGCCTGGAAGCTGGCCGCGGTGCTGCGCGGCACGGCGGGCGAGGAACTGCTGGACACCTACGAGACCGAACGCCGGCCCGTCGCGGCCCGCACGGTGGACCAGAGCCTGAACAACGCGCTGATCACCTTCGCGATGATGGAGGGCCGGCTGTCCATGCGGGAGGCGATCGAACAGCAGGCCGGACGGCGTAGCTGCGAGGGACTGGTGCTGGGGTTCGGCTACGACTCCGGCGCCGTGCTGCCCGACGGCACCGCTGCCCCCGCTCCCGCCGACCCCTACCGCACCTACGTCCCCGTGGCCCGTCCCGGCCACCGGGCCCCGCACGTGTGGCTTCACGGACCGGACGGGCGTGTCTCGACGCTGGACCTGCTCGGCCCGCGCTTCACGCTCCTCGCCCCCGCGGGCGCCGGCTGGCCCGGGGCGGCCGCGGAGGCCGCCGCCCTCACCGGCGTCCCGCTCACCGCCGTGGAGATCTCGGACACGGAGATCCCGGACGCGGAGATCCCGGACACGGAGATCCCGGACGCGGAGGCCTCCGGGGCCAAGGGCCCGCTCGTCTCCCCCACCTGGGCCAAGGAGTACGGGCTCGGCCCCGTCGGCGCCGTCCTGGTCCGCCCGGACGGTCACGTCGCCTGGCGCTCCCCGGAGGGCCCGGTGTCGGCGCGGGCGCTCGTCGAAGCCCTCGACCGGGTCCTGTCCAAGAGATGAAGCGGATGAGACGGCTCGTGATCGACCCCGATCCCGAGCGGAGAGTCGGGGCCTTGGCGTCAGCGCAGAAGCCCGGCCGCCAACACATCGGCCTGCGCCACGTGCGCGTCGGCGCGGCATCGCACCCAGCCCTGCCGCAGCACCCGTAGTTCGCCGCGGACCCGCGCCGACACGACGCCTTCGAGGTACTCTCGCAGGCTGAGCACCGCCACTGCGGCCCGCTCCGCATCCCCGGCCCGTAGGTACGCTCGGGCGCACCGCAACCCCACCAGGGCGCGGGTACGGCGCTCCACCGGCCGCCGCGACCCTGTCGACGCCGCGTAGTGCTCCGCTGCCGCGACGTGGTCACCCAGTGCGGTGAGCGCCAACCCGGTCTGATGCGCCAGCGACTCACGCCGGTAGTTGCCCGTCCACTCCACCTCCGGCGACGAATCCACCCTCTCCAACTGCGCCTCCGTGCGACGCAGCAAGGTCAGCGCGTCCTGGCGGTTCGCGACCCCGGCGTGCGCCTCGGCCTGCATGCCCGTCACCCACGCCACCGTCCGTCCCGGCGCCCGGCCGCCGAGAGCCGACGCCGCCGCGTCCGCCAGGACCAGCGCCTCCCGGTCGTGGCCGAGCTCCCGGGCCTGTACCGCCATGGATCGCAGCGACGTGGCCCGCAACACCCGATCCCCCGCCTCGTCCGCCAGGCGGACGGTCTGCACGTGGTATCGCAGCGCGAGGCCGTTGGCGCCGGCGTCCATCGCCATGTACGCCGCCAGGTAGGTGAGCTCCGCCGCGGCGCGGAACAGGTTCGGGCGGGCCCGGCCGGCGGTGCCCTGCAGCAGAGGAGCGACGTCGTGAACGAGGTAGGCGGCGACGGCGTGGCGGGCGTGGCCACCGCCGTACAGGTCGTCCAGGTCGCCGAAACGGCGAGCGGTATCGCGGATCCGGGCGGCGTCTCCGGCGCCTCCCCGGCGCGCTGAGACGCGAGCCGAGCTTGCCGGAGGTGCGGCGAGTCCGGCCAGGGAGAAAGCACCAGCGGTCAGCACGGTACGGCGACGCAGCATGTCGTCCTCCCCGAGGGCGGTCAGCCGGGCGACCACGTCGCCCTGCCACGGATCATCCGCCGCCTCGGCGAGCCCGGCAACCTCCGGCCACCCCAGGTCACCCGGTACGAGGTCCGGTCGGCGAAGGCCGCGGCGAAACGCCTCCGTGCCGGCGCATATGCCCTCCGGCCGCGGTGTCGTCCCGGTCAGCCAGTGACCGACCGTCGAGTGGTCATAGTGCAGCGGGACACCGTTCTCCGTGGCCACGGCGTTGATGTGCCGCGCCGTCTGCGTGCGGGTCCACCCGGCGGCTTCGATCGCCGCGGCCAGGGCCGTGTTGCTGATCGGGCGTACTCGCTTGGGGGGCATCGCAGACCATTCACATCGGTTCACATCGCTGGAGTCTCGACGATGAACCTCGGCCAGAGGAACGTCAAGGAGTAGCGGCCCTTAACACAGAGTTAAGGCCCCAACCGTTCGGAGGACCCATGAGCGTCATCCTCGACCGGCCCGCCATCACCCCCCGCGCCCTCATCGGCCCCGCCCTGTGGGGTCGGCTGACCGCACGGATCGCCGTCGATCACCCCGAGCACGCCCACCAGGCTGACGTCATCATGGAGCAGGCACTCGCGTTCCTCGCCGCCTGCGCCGCACGCCCGGGAGCCCGGCTCGCACCCTCCGAAATCGTCGACATCGGCTGGCACACGTTCATCCTCCACACCCAGGAGTACGCGGAGTTCTGCGAGCAGAACGCCGGCCGGTTCATCCACCACAGCCCCACCGACGAGGGAGGCGCCGAGAGCGGTGGGTGCACGGCGGCTGACACCGTCACCGTCATGCGCGAGCTCGGCCTGCCGGTCGTCGCCGGCCTGTGGGGACACGCCGCCGCGTGCGAGGGCAGTGGCACCGGCAAGTGCAGCCAGTGCCATCAGGGTTGCACCGACAGCAACAAATAGGCCCCCTGTCTGGTAGGGAAGGCGTACCGTGCGGAGCATGGGCGGGTGCCGATGGGACGACCTTCCTGCTGAGGTCCACGCAGAGATCACGGCCGAGTGCGGGCCCGTCCTGGGCGTGACCTCGCTGCCGGGAGGCCTGACCGCGGGACTCGCCGCCCGTCTGGACACGGCGGCCGGGCGGATGTTCGTCAAAGCCCTGCCCGAGTCGTCGCCGTCCGCACCGCTCTACCAGCGTGAGCGCCTCGTCGGTGCCGCACTCCCCGAAGGGGTTCCCGCTCCGCGACTGCTGTGGAGCGGGCACACCGCCGGGTGGATCACCCTCCTGATCGAGCACGTCGACGACGCGCGGGAGGTCGACCTCAGCCCCGGCTCCTCCGACCTTCACGGCGTTCTGGAACTCGTCCAGGTGCTCGGTGAGACGCTCACCCCGAACCCGGGCGCCCAGGTGCCGCCTGTCGTCGACAACGTGCAGTTCTTGATCCGCCGGGCCGATGCGTTACTCGCCGCCCCGCCTCCCGACCTGCTGGCGGCGGACGCCTACCGCCGAGCCCGCGGTCTGCTGGATCTGGATGCGCTCGCCGGGTCCGCGCTGCTGCACGCCGACCTTCACGAAGGCAATCTCCTCACGTGCTCGGCCGGGGTACGGGTCGTTGACTGGGGGCTCGCCTGCCAAGGCGCCGCCTGGGTGGAGACCGCACTGTTCGTGCCGCGGCTGATCCTGGCTGGTCACTCCCCTGAACAGACCGAGCGCCTGGTCGGGCAGGTGGCCGCGTGGAAGAGCGCTCCCGCCGACGCGGTGACCGGTCTGGCCGCCGCGTGGTCACTGTTCCGCGAGTTCGTCGCCCGCAACGGCCCCGCTGGCATCCGGGCGTCCCGGGCGCGGGCCGCGGCGGCCGGGCGGGCGTGGGTGGAGTACCGCACCGGCTGAGCCCGCGGCCGGACCGCCGGACGGTCCTCAGGCGGCGGGACGGCCCGGGTGGGAGCGCAGGCGGGCGGCGCCGAGCCGCAGCGACAGCGGGTTGCCGCGCGAGGTGGCCACGAGGTCCGACAGCGCCCGGGGGTCGAGCGCCTCACCGGCCAGCAGGTCCGCCAGGTGCCTGGCCGCGTCGTCGGTCAGGGGCCGCAGGAACGCCCGGTCGGCCCCCTGCCGCGCCACCAGGTCGTCGAGCGGGTCGGCGCCGGTGACGATGACGCGGCAGTCCGGCCCGCTGGGCATCAGCGGCAGCACCTGGTCGGCGTGCTCGGCGCCGTCCAGCACGACCAGCAGCCGCCTGCGCGCCGTGCAGCTCCGGTAGAGGGCGAGCTTCTCGGCGGGGTCGGACGGCATGTCCTGCACCCCCAGCGCGCGCAGGAACCGGTCCATCACCGGCGCGGGCCCGGTGCCGCCCATGTCGGCGTAGAGCTGCCCGTCGGGGAAGCGGTCCGCCTGGCGGTGCGCCCAGTGCACCGCCAGCGTGGTCTTGCCGACGCCCGCCGCCCCGCACAGCACCATGGCGCCCGGCGCGCGGGCGGAGCCCAGGAGCGCGTCCAGCGTGGCCAGCTCCTCGTCGCGGCCCACGAACGGCAGGACCTGCGGCGGGAGCTGCGAGGGCACCGGCCGGCCGGCGGCGGGCCGCGACGCGGGCGGGCGCATGAGGACCGACTCGTCCCGCAGGATCTGCTCGTGCAGCCGCCGCAGGGCCGGGCCGGGTTCGAGACCGATCTGCTCCAGCAGGTAGCGGCGGGTCTCCTGGTAGGTCCGCAGCGCGTCGGCGCGGCGGCCCGCCCGGTACTGCGCCAGCATGAGCTGCGCCCGTACCCGTTCCCGGAAGGGCGACTCGGCCACGAGGGCGAGCAGCTCGGGGATCACCTGGTGGTGGCGGCCGAGCTCGATCTCCAGGACCAGGCAGGTCTCCAGGGCCTCCAGCCGCGACTCGGCCATCCGCGCCGCGTCGTAGCGCAGCCCGCGGATGTCCTCGAACGGCTGGCCGCGCCAGAGCGCGAGCGCGTCGCGCAGCAGCAGGACCGCGTCCTCCCGCTCGCCGGCGGCGGCCTGTCCGCGCGAGCGCGCCACCAGGTCCCGGAAGCGGAGCCAGTCGATGCTGGCGGGGGCGGCGCGCAGCAGGTAGCCGGGGCTGGAGGTCTCGATCAGGCCGGCGCCGAGCGTGCGGCGCAGCCGGGAGACGCAGATCGCCACCTGCCGCCAGGCGCTCGGCGGCGCCGAGCCCGCCCACACGGCCTCGACCAGCCGTTCCACGCTCATCACGCGGTTGGCGTTGAGCAGCAGGCTGGCCAGGATGACCAGTTCCCTGTTGGCGCTCATGGGCAGCTCGGCACCGTCCTTGAACACGGTGAGCGGGCCCAGCACGTGGAACTCGAACGCGGGCGCCCGGCCGGGCGCGGGCCGCTCCATCAGGCGTCCAGACGGCGTTCGAGCACGTCGGCGGCGCGGGCCGTGCCGCCCGCCGCCTCGATCTCCCGCCGCATCCCGCCCGCGGCCCGCCGCAGGTCCTCGTCGGCGGCGACGGCGAGCACCGTCTCCACCAGGCGGCCGGGGGTGAGGCCGGCCGGGTCGAGCGTCCGGCCGAGGCCGAGTTCCTCGATGCGGCGGGCGGCCAGCCGGTCGATGGCGGTGGCGGGGAGCACGACCGAGGGACGGCCGCGGTAGAGCGTCTCCATGGCCGTTCCCATGCCGGCGTGGGTGACCGCCACCGAGGCGTGGCTAAGCACGTCCAGGTGCGACACCCACCGGCGGACCTCGACGGTGGGCGGCAGCGGGCCGAGGTCGGCCGGGTCCATGCCGTCGCCCACCGTGATCACGGCCCGCCAGGGCAGCTCGGCGAAGGCCCGCACGCAGGTGCGGAACAGCTCCGGGCGGCTGCTGAGCACGGTGCCGAAGGACAGCAGCGCGATCGGCAGCCCGTCCCCCGGCGGTTCCCATCCGCTCAGGAAGGGGCGCTCGCCCAGGCAGGGGCCGACGAAGGAGAACCGCTCGTCGAAGGTGTCGCCCGCGAACTGGAAGGCGCGCGGCAGGGTGACCAGGTTGGAGTCCTGCACCTCCCACCACAGCTCGGCCGGGTCGACGCCCACCCCGTGGGCGCCGGCCAGGTCACGGGTCCTGGCGAGCATGTCGTCCACCCAGCCCGGGAACTCGGGGACGGCCCCGCCCTCCTGCCCGGCGTAGATGGCCGACAGGAAGGAGAAGTGGGCGTTGGAGGCGAAGACGGGGATGAGCTGCGTGGCGGGCAGCTCCCACTTCCTGGCCAGGATCCGCCCGGCGTGCAGGACGGAGACGTCGTAGACGATCACGTCCGGCCGGTGCTCCGGACCGGCCGCGGCGAGCATCGCCGCGCTCTCGTCGAGGAAGAGCGAGAGCAGGCCGAGCGGGTCGTCCTCCAGCTTCCGCAGCTCCACGTCCTGGTAGATCGACCCGTACGGGAGCACGGTGGCTCCGGCCTGCGTCACCGGCCCGGCCATGGCGGGCGAGGTGAGATAGGTGACCTGGTTCCCCCGGCGGACCAGTTCGGCGACCACGGCGAGGCTGGGAATGACATGACCGTGGTCGGGTTGGCACATGAAAAGAAAACGCCCCGTCATGTGGAGCCTCCCCGCAGGATTTGCGCATTGCGTGCGATGCCCAATCTATGGACGGCGGCGAGAAACGGTCACCCCTAGAGCGCCCCTCATGTTCGCGCCCGTTCTAGGGGTTCCCCGGTTCCGGCTCGGGGTGTTTATCCTGGGGCCGCCGGAGCCCGAGGAGGACGAATGGCCACGCGCGTGTGGGATTACCTTCCCGAATACGAATCCGAACGAGCCGACATCCTGGACGCCGTCGAGACCGTGTTCCGTTCCGGCCGGCTCGTCCTGGGCGAGAGCGTGCGCTCCTTCGAGGAGGAGTTCGCCGCCTACCACGGCGTGCGCCACTGCGTCGGCGTCGACAACGGCACCAACGCCGTCAAGCTGGGCCTGCAGGCGCTGGGCGTCGGCCCGGGCGACGAGGTCATCACCGTTTCCAACACGGCCGCGCCGACGGTGGTGGCGATCGACGCCACCGGCGCCACGCCGGTCTTCGTCGACGTGCGCGCGGACACGTACCTGATGGACGTCGAGCGGGTGGAGGCGGCGATCACGCCGCGCACCCGCTGCCTGCTGCCGGTCCACCTGTACGGGCAGTGCGTGGACATGGCGCCGCTGGAGCGGCTGGCCGCCACCTACGGGCTGGTGATCCTGGAGGACTGCGCGCAGGCCCACGGCGCCCGCCACCACGGCAGGACCGCCGGCTCGATGGGCGACGCGGCGGCCTTCTCCTTCTACCCGACCAAGGTGCTGGGCGCCTACGGCGACGGGGGCGCGACGATCACCTCCGACGGGAAGGTGGAGGGCGCGCTGCGGCGGCTGCGCTACTACGGGATGGAGCGGACGTACTACGTGGTCGAGACGCCCGGCCACAACGCGCGGCTGGACGAGGTGCAGGCGGAGATCCTGCGCCGCAAGCTGGGCCGGCTCGACCGCTACGTCGCCGGCCGCCGCGCGGTGGCCGCCCGCTACGACGAGGCCCTGGCCGGCACCGGCCTGGTGCTGCCGCGGACCGCCGAGGGCAACGAGCACGTCCACTACCTGTACGTGGTGCGCCACCCGCGCCGGGACGAGATCATCGAGGAACTGCGCGCCCACGACATCCACCTCAACGTCAGTTATCCGTGGCCGGTGCACACCATGTCGGGCTTCGCCCACCTGGGGTACGCGCCGGGCAGCCTGCCGGTGACCGAGGCGCTGGCCGGGGAGATCTTCTCCCTGCCGATGTACCCGTCGCTTCCGGTGGGGACGCAGGAGCGGGTCGTCACCGCGCTGCGGAAGGCCCTGTAGGGGTCACCGGCTGTAGGAGTCACCAGGGGGTGCCGGGGGTGCCGGGGGTACCGCTCCCGCGGAAGGCGCCGTAGCGGTCACCACCCCTGCGAAGGCGCCAGGAGTGCAACCACCCCGGAGGCGCCGCACGGGCCGTCAGCGCACCGCGTACGGCGCCGGGACGGGTGCGTAGTCCGGGAGCAGCCCGCGCGCCGCCGCCTCGGCCAGGGTGGGCGCGGCGGCGTCGCGCTCCGACAGCGCCGGCGGCTGCCCGCCCGGCAGCGGCAGCGCGAGGTCCTCGTCGAGGACCGACAGGGTGAGGTCGTCCTCCCTGCGGTACTCGGCGGACAGCAGGTAGCACATCACGGTGTCGTCCTCCAGGGCGGCGAACGCGTGGCCGGCGCCCGGCGGGAGGTAGACGGCGCGGCCGTTGCCCGCGGTCAGCTCCACCGCCTCCCAGCGGCCGAACGTCGGCGATCCAACCCGCAGGTCGACGACCATGTCCAGGGCCCGGCCGCCGGCGCAGAAGACGTACTTGGCGGTGCCGGGCGGGGCCAGCGTGTAGTGCAGGCCGCGCACCACGCCGCGCCGGGAGACGTTCCGGCTGGCCTGCGCGACGGGGAAGAGCGGGCGGCCCACCGCGGCGGCGAACGTGCTCTCCTGGTACGGGGAGGCGAAGTTGCCGCGCGGGTCGGAGTGGACGTCGGGATCGAACACGAAGGCGCCGGCCACGGCCAGCTCACGGCGTTTCACCGGTCAGCCCCGCACCAGGTGCACGTCGGGGACGTACAGGATCCACGTGCCGCCGGCGTCGCGGAACGCGGTCTCCTTGGCCATGATCTCCTCGGCGTGGTTCCAGGCGAACAGCAGCGCGTAGTCCGGGTAGGGGGACGCGAACGCCTCGGGGCCGCGGACCGGGATGCGCGATCCGGGCGCGAGCCTGCCCTGCTTGGCCGGGGTGCTGTCACAGATGTGGGGGACGAGGTCGGGGCCGATGCCGCAGTAGTTGAGCACCGTGGCGCTCTTGGCGGTGGCGCCGTAGCCGTGGACCGTGGCCCCTCGCGCGCGCAGTCCGGTCAGCAGGTCCACGAGGTCGTCGCGGATGCCGGCCACGCGGTCCGCGAAGGCGCGCAGCGTGCGCGGGTCGGCCAGGGCGGCGGCCTCCTCGGCGGCCAGGAGCTCGGCCACGGCCGGGCTCGGCGTCCTGGCGCCGCGCGCGGCCAGCGTGTAGCGGACCTCCCCGCCGTGCACGGGCAGCCGCTCCACGTCCACCAGCTCGAACCCGTGGCGGCGGGCCGTCTCCCGTACGGAGGTGGCGGAGAACAGGTAGAAGTGCTCGTCGTAGATCTGGTCGAAGGAGGCGCGCTCCAGGATGTCGCCCAGGTAGGGGTCCTCGAACACGAAGACGCCGCCGGGGCGCAGCAGCGTGGCGACCCCCTTCATGATCGAGTCCAGGTAGGGGATGTGGCACAGGGTGTTGGCGGCGTAGACGACGTCGGCGGGTCCCTCGAAGGCCAGGATGTCCGCCGCGACGGCGGCCTCGAAGAAGTCCTTGCGCACCCGCACGCCGCGGGCCGCGGCCAGGTCGGCCACGCCGCCCGACGGATCGACGCCGAGGTGGCGGACGCCCGCGGCGGCGATCGTCGCCAGCATGGTGCCGTCGTTGCACCCCAGCTCGACGACGAACGGGTCGGGCCCGGCCAGCTCGGTGGCGAGCAGCCGATCGGCCAGCGAGCGGAAGTGCTCGCGCATCACCGCCGAGCCCGACGACAGGTAGGGGTAGCCGTCGTGGAACATGCGCTCGCGGGGCACCTCGTTCAGGAGCTGCACCATCGTGCAGTCCTCGCACACCCCCACGGCCAGGTCGAAGGAGAACTCCTCACCGGTGTCGCCCGGCAGGACGAAGGCGTCGGAGATCGGCTGGCGGCCGAAGTCGGCGAAACGGTGGAGACGGCCCGAACAGATCCGGCACGCCATGCGATCCTCCTAGGTCGTGGCCTTGCGGTACCTCACCCAGACGTCGCCGGTCTGGACGTAGCCGGTGAGCCGCACGGTGACGCCGTCGGGCGCGAGCGGGACCGGCGGGCGGTTGTAGACGGCGCCCATCCAGCGGCGGACGACCTCCTCGTCGCGGACCACCCAGCCGCGCGGCACCACCACGACGATGTCGCCGAACCAGGAGGTGATCTCCAGGTCGAGCACGACCTCCGGGTGCGGGCAGTCGGCCAGGGTGAAGTCGATCTTCACCTTGCCCCACCGCCCGGCCTTGGCGCTCAGGTACGGGGGCACGCTCCAGCGGCCCGCCTGCTCGACCCGGCCGCTGGTCGTGTGCAGTTGCAGCACGTCGCCGCCCGTCGCGACGGGCAGCGGCACGGTGCGCGGCGAGAGCGACGACGCTCTCGGCGCCCCCGGCGTCCCCGACGGCGCTCCGGGCAGCGGCAGGTCGGCCACGACGTCGTCCAGCTCGCCCAGCGTGCGGGCCGCGTAGGTGCGGTCGACGCGCTCGTTCAGCTCCTCCAGGGTGATGCGCCCCTCGCTGACGGCGACGCGCAGCGCCTCGGCGACCCTGTCACGGTCGTGGTCACTGGCCCGCACTTCCCGGTGATCGGTCATGGCGTCCACCCTAGAAGGGTAGGAACGCCGCGGCCCAGAGCAGAACCCCTATCGTCGGGCCGCGCGCGGGACAGGGGTCGGCGCGGGAGCAGGGGTTGAGCGGCTCCGGCGGCCCGTGGCAGCGTCACCCGTGACAGACCGCGAACGAACCGCGCACGAACCGCCGGCGGACCGTCGGCGCACCGCGAACGGACCGCCGAGGTACCGGCCGCGTACCGCCCACGAGCCGCCCACGTATCGCCGACGAGCCGGCGTGTCGCCTGCGACCCGCCGGTGGATCGCGCTGTGAGGAGCCTGCCATCACCGACGTACAGGAGTGGCTGCGCGAGACGGCCGGGCACACGTTCATGAGCGTGACCCGGCTGCCCCTGGAGGAGCTGGCCGGCTGGCACGAGGACGCGGAGACGGGCGACATCCGCCACCGCAGCGGCCGGTTCTTCACGGTCGAGGGGCTCGACGTGCGCCGGCCCGGGTGGGCGGTGCCCGCCTGGACCCAGCCGATCATCAACCAGCCCGAGGCGGGCATCCTCGGCATCCTGCTCAAGCGCGTCGGCGGTGTTCCGTACCTGCTGATGCAGGCCAAGAACGAGCCGGGCAACGTCGACGGGCCGCAGCTCTCCCCCACCGTACAGGCGACCAGGAGCAACTACACCGGGGTGCACCGGGGGCGGCCGGTGCCGTACCTGGACTTCTTCCGGGAGCCGCGCGGGCGGGTGCTGGCCGACGTGCGCCAGTCGGAGCAGGGCGCCTGGTTCTACCGCAAGCGCAACCGCAACATGGTCGTGGAGGTCGGCGAGGAGGTGGTGGCGGCCGAGGGGTTCCGGTGGCTGCCGCTGCGGGAGGTGCGGGACCTGCTGTCGGTGCCCGACCTGGTCAACATGGACGCCCGGACGGTGCTGGCGTGCCTGCCGTCGCGGGACGGCACGGCGGGCGGCGGGCCCGCCGTGCCGTCCGGCGGGTCCGGCGGGTCCGGCGGGCCCGGTGGGTTCGGTGCCCTGCTGGAGCGCTCGCGCGACCCGCGCGCGGACGCCGCGCACGGTGTGCGGGAGATCCTGAGCTGGCTCAGCGGCATCCGCTCCACGGTGGACGTCCAGGCCAGGCCGCTGCCGCTCAACCGGCTGCGCGGCTGGCACCGCTCCGGCGGCCGCATCTCGCACGAGACCGGCAGGTTCTTCGACGTCGTCGGCGTGCGCGTGGAGGCGCACGGCCGCGAGGTGAACCGGTGGACGCAGCCGATGATCGAGCCGGTGGGCACGGGGCTCGTCGCCTTCCTGGTCAGGCCGGTACGCGGGGTGCTGCACGCGCTGGTGCACGCCCGCGTCGAGCCCGGCTACACCGACGTGGTGGAGCTGGCCCCGACCGTGCAGTGCACGCCGGGCAACTACGACCACCTGCCGGCGCGGGCCAGGCCGGCACTGCTGGAACAGGTGCTGGAGGCCCCCGCGGAGCGGGTGCGCTTCGACACCGTCCTGTCGGAGGAGGGCGGCCGTTTCTACCACGCGCGCAACCGCTACCTGGTGGTGGAGACCGACGAGGACCCGCTGCCCGGCCACCCCTCCTTCCGCTGGCTCGCCCTGCATCAGCTCGACGAGCTGCTGCGGCACAGCTACTACCTGAACATCCAGGCGCGCACCCTGATCGCCTGCCTGCACGGCCTGACGGACGCAGCGGGCGCAGCGGGCACGGTGAGGACGACGGGCGCGGTGAACGCGACGGGCGCGGTGAACGCGGAGGCGGCGGGCGAGCGCCGGCGGCCCGTCACCGGAGGTGTTCGATGACCCTGCCGAAGTCCTCCATCGCGGAGTCCATCACGGTGACGTACGTGAACCCGTAGCGTTCCCGGTCCCGGCGGATCTGCTCGGCGATCTGCGCGGGGGTGCCGGTGAAGAGCGTCGGCACCTCCAGGAGCTGCTCGACGGTGAGGTCGGGGGCGTAGCGGCGCAGGCTCCGCACCCCGGCGCGGCGGTCGCGCGTCAGCACGGTGCCCTTGGACAGGACGTTGAGCTCCGGCTGGGTGGAGCGCGCGCCCGCCGCCGCGCGCACGTGCGCGACGCGCCCGAGCAGCGTGCCGGCGTCGACGAGCGCGGTCCTGCCGTACTCCGGGCGGAACGGCGCGCCGGTGAAGCTGACGATCTCGGCGTTGCGGGCGGCGAGGCTCAGCACCCGGTCGCCGTGCCCGCCGATCATGAGGGGCGGGCGCTTGTGCTCCAGCAGGTGGTCGAGCTCGGCGACGAGCCTCTCCAGCGTGCGGGCGCGGACCCCGGCGCCGAAGGGCAGCCCGGCCGCCTCGAACTCGGCCCGCACGTAGCCGGTGCCGAGCCCGAGCTCCAGGCGCCCGTCCATGAGCCGGTCGAGGGTGACGACGTCCCTGGCGAGCAGGGCCGGGCGGTGGAAGGAGGCGTTGAGCACGTAGGTGCCGATCATCACCCGCTCGGTGACCTCGGCGGCCAGCAGCGCGGTGGGGAACGGCGCGAGCAGGTTCAGGTGGTCGGGCACGGCGATCACGTCGTAGCCGAGCGCCTCGGCGCGCCGGCACCTGGCCGCCCACTCGTTCCTGGAACAGTCCTCGGCGATGAGCACGACCCCGAACCTGGTCATGACGGGTCTCCTTCCGGGGGGTGGGCGGGCGGGACGGGCGGCGGGGCCGCCGGTGCGGCGACGGCGGTGACGATCAGGCCCTCGCCGGTCCGCCACCGGCCGTTGAAGCCGGTCAGCGGCCTGCCCATCCAGCGCGGCCCCGGCACGAGCAGTTCGGCCCTGAACGTGCCGCGCTCGGCGTCGAGGCCGATCACCGCGTCCTGGAAGTCGAGCCAGCGCCCGGCCAGCGGGAACCACGCCTTGTAGACCGCCTCCTTGGCGCTGAACAGGAGCCGGTCCCAGCTCGTGCGCGGGTGCCGGGCGGCCAGCCCGAGCAGCATCTCGCGCTCGCGGGGGACGGAGACGGCCTCCAGCACCCCGGGGGGCAGCGGGAGGTCGGGCTCGGCGTCGATGCCGACGGCACCGGGCTCCACGCTGACGGCGGCGGCGCGGTAGCCGGCGCAGTGGGTGATGCTGCCGACGACCCCCGGGGGCCAGAGCGGCTCGCCGCAGGGGCCGCTCAGGATCGGGACGGGGGCTACGCCGGCACGGCGCATGGCACGGCGGGCGCAGTCGCGGGCGGTGGTGAACTCCGCGCGCCGCCCGGCGGCCGTCCCGCGCACCAGCGCGGCCTCCCCGGGAAACAGGACGGCATCGGACGGGTCGGTAAAGGTGTCGAAAACCTTGACCGTCACGGGCAGGATCTGCTCGATCACTGAACCTCCTCGGACCCCGTATAACCGGCACATTAGCCACCGCCCGGGACCCTCGAAAGGAAGCGCAATCATCTTTATGGGTGTCACCGGTATTTCAGGGGTGCCCATAGGGGTCGGGGTGCGTCCGCCGGCCCGGATGTTCCTCTATCATGCGCAGGGATCCACCGGACATGACGATCGAATCCCGTCATTTGTGAACCACGGGGTTGCCCTGGTAATTAACTCTCCTTTTAACTGGGGACGCGCACCGGAAATCGGCGGAATGAAAGGTGATTCGTGCGGTACACGAGGCTCGGCCCTTCGGGGCCGGTTATCTCCAGTGTCGGGCTCGGCTCGCTCGCCCTCACGGGCGTCTACGGGCGTTCCGGGACCGCCGGTGCGGACCGGCTGATCCGGTCGGCCCTCGACGCCGGTGTGACCCTGTTCGACACGGCCGGTTTCTACGCCGGGGGCCGGGTGGAGAGCCTGATCGGCAGGGCCGTCGGCGGGCGGCGCGAGGAGGTGACGGTGACCACGCGCGGCGGGGTGCGCCGCCACGGTCCCCGGGGGACGGAGGAGGCCGACGGGCGTCCCGCCTCGCTGGACCGCGACTGCGACGCCTCGTTGCGGCGCCTGGGCACCGGCCGAATCGACCTGTTCTACCTGGACTGCCAGGACGAGCGCGTGACCGTCGAGCCGAGCGTGGCGCGGCTGTCGGAGCTGGTGGCGGCCGGGAAGATCGGCCATCTGGGGCTGACCGGCGGCACCCCCCAGCAGGTGCGCCGGGCGCACGCCGTGCACCCGATCACGGCGCTGGCCGTGGAGTACTCCCTGTGGGGCCGCCGGCCCGCGCCCGGCCTGCTGGACACCGTGCGCGAGCTGGGCATCGCCATGGTGGCCGCCCGCCCGCTGGGCCGGGGCTTCCTCACCGGCCGGGTGGGGTCGCGCTCGGGCTTCGAGCCCGGTGACTGGCGGCGCGCCGACGCCCGTTTCGACCCGGAGGCGCGGCACTCGGACGACTCCCGCCTCAAGGCGCTGGAGTCCATGGCCGCGCGGCTCGACGTGGGCGCCGGGCGGCTCGCGCTGAGCTGGCTCCTGGCCCAGGAGGACCAGGTCGTGCCCGTCCCCAGCACGCGTGACCCCGTCCACCTGGAGATGAACCTGTCGGCCTCGTCGGTCGAGCTGCCGGCCGGGACCCGCGAGGCGCTGTCGGGGCTCTTCCCGCCGCGGGCCGAGGGTCAGCCCTCGGCGCCCCTGCTCTGAGGCGAGATCAGCGAGGCGGCCACGGCCTTGTTGACGGCGTCGATCCGGGAGGCGGCGTTGAGCTTGACGAAGATGTTGCGCATGTGGCGCTTGACCGTCGCCTCGGCCAGCCCGAGGCGACGGGCGATCTGGTTGTTGCTCAGCGCCTGCGCCGCGAGCTGCAGCACCTCCAGCTCCTTCTCCGACAGCACTCCCGCCGAGGGGGCCTCCACCCGGGTCAGGCTGCTGCGGGAGACGGCGAGCACCAGGCGGGAGGGCTCCTCGTGGACGCTGCGCACCGCCGAGATCAGCTCGTGGCGGTGCACGCTCTTCAGCAGGTAGCCGCGGATGCCGGCCGACAGCAGCCGGGCGAGCAGGTGGGGCCCGTCGTACATGCTGAGGATGATGATGCCGCTGTCGGGGGAGAGCTCGCGGATGCGGCCGACGGTCTCGGTCACCTCGTCGCCGGGGATCTCCACGTCGAGCAGCACCACGTCCGGCCGGGTCCTCGCCACCACCTGCACGGCGGTGGCGGAGTCGCCCGCCTCGCCCGCCACGCTGATGCCGCCGGCCGTCTCCAGGATCTCCCGCAGGCCCTCCCTGAACAGGGCGTGGTCGTCGACCAGGACGACCGAGATCCCGCTCTCAGGCGTCACGGTCGCCACCGGCCCTCCGCTGGAGCGGCAGGTACAGCTCGACCAGGCACCCGTTGCCGGGGTCGCTGGAGATGAGCACCCGGCCGCCGAGCAGCTCGGCCCGCTCGCGCATGGACGTCAGGCCCACCCCGCCCCGCTCGCGCGCCCGCGCGGGGTCGAAGCCGCGCCCGTTGTCCTGGACGGACGCCGACAGCTCGTGCGGCGCGATGTTCACCCGGACCAGGACGGCCTTGGGCCGGCCGTGGCCGAGCGCGTTGCGCACGGCCTCGCGGACGATGAGGAACGCCTCGTCCAGGACGCGCGGACCGGCCCACGACTCGTCGCCGTTCACGTCCAGCCTGACGGAGACCACCTCGTCCTCGACGGTCTCCAGGAAACCCAGCAGGGACTTCTCCAGGCTCCTGACCGGGATCTGAGGGTGCAGCTCGGAGGTGATCTGCCGGAGGTTCTCCATGGTCTCCCGGATGGCCTGCTGGGCGAGGCCGATCTTGACGCCGGCGCGGGCGGCGTCGACGGGCCGGTAGACCTCCGACAGCGCGAGCTGCTGGTGGGCGACGCTGACACCGTGCCCGATACGGTCGTGCAGCTCGCGGGCCATGCGGCGGCGCTCGTCCTCCTGCGTCTCCTGGACCTGGTTGAGCAGGAAGCTGTGGTAGCCGTCGGCGGACTCCCGGACGCGCTGGGACAGGCTCTCCTCCATGCCGCCGATGGCCAGCACGATGACGTCGGCCGGGGACTCGTACGCCTCCGTGATCCTGCGGGTCAGGTGGCGCAGCGCCGCGCGGAAGAACAGCGAGCCCGCCTCCAGGGAGGCCTTGGGGTGCACTCCCCCGGCCGCGCGCGCGTTTCCCAGCTCGCGCGCCTGGAATTGGTAGAGCTCACCCACCTGTACCTTACCGGCGCGTAATGTGGCCGTGACGTCGTCGAGTATGTGATGGGCTGTGCGCAGCGCCTGCTCACGAGCGATCCGGTCTGCGAAGGCGGCGTTTCCGGCGGACCTCAGGGCCGATTCGAATTCGTCGAGGATTTCTTCACGACACGATTCGACTAATTCCGCCGGGTCCCCCGTGGCCCCGTGATTCACCTCCAGCGTCCCCCTCCGCCGCCGAGCGCCAAGCGTTCACCAAACTATCGCGCGAGCAGGAGACACATGCAACGTTTCGGTCAGATCCAGGACAAAAATGCGGCCACATGAAGGAGGTGTTGCGTCCCCATGAACGCTTCGTACGCGCGGCGGGTGCGGCGGCGGCCGCCGGCTCCGGGCCGCGCCGCCGCGGGCAGGGCCGCGAGCGCCACCGCGACGACCCCGGCGGCCAGGGCCAGCACGACGCCCGCAAGCCGCACCTGGGTCAGCGAGACCGTCACGGCGAACCCCGTCAGGAGCACGACCGCGGCCCCCACCATGACCTGCCGTGACAGCCGCTCGCCGAGCAGCACCCCGAGGGTGCGCCGGCCCGCCGCCGCGTCCCCCGCGATGTCGGACAGGTCCTTGGCGGGCATGCCGACGAACACCATCCAGCCGATGGCGACGGCCGCGAACAGCACGAGCGCGGCCGGCGGCGCCACGTCCCCGCCCTGCGTCGCGACGGTGAAGCCCGCCAGGTAGGACAGCAGGCCCGACAGGCACAGCACCGCGACCGTGCCGCCGGAGCTGTCCTTCAGCGGTGCCGGCGGCCCCGAGTACAGGTACCCCAGCCCGAGGTTGGCGGCGACGATCCAGAACAGCTGCGACGGCAGGCCCCACGTCGCCAGGAGCGCCAGGCCGCCCGCGCCCGCGGCGACGGCGGCGGCCGTCCGCGCCTCCAGATCCCCTCTGGCGATAGGGCGGCCGGAACCGTTTATCCGGTCCTCCGTAACGTCGGTGACACCGTTGTAGAGGTAGATCGCGAGGATCGACAGCACCCAGGCGACCGCCCCCTGGGCGACCCGGGGGAAGGAGGCGGCGGCCGTGGCGGCCGGCAGCGCGAGCGCGACACCGGTCAGGTAGCGCATGGCCGAGACGGCCAGCACCGCGGGACGGGCCTCGGTGACGCACAGGACGAGGACGCGGGAGAAGAGGGCGCGGGGGGCGGGGGCACGGGAGGAGAGGGCTGCCATGACTCGCATTGTGATCGGTGACGGCGCCCCGGATAGGGGGTGATCCGAAAGTTGTAGCGGAGGGTACTCCTTTCGATACCGGGTGGGCTTCCCGGGTCATTCCCGCCGAACTCCTGATCCCCGTATTGCCCGGCCGCCGGAGCCCCTATAGCGTCCGCCCATAACACCGGTGGAACGACGCGGGGCGGACGGTCCTCACCATAGAAAACGGTGCCGCGGATTTCCAACCCCTGTTTTGAGCATTTCAGAGAACGAGGGTCGTCCACGAAAGGAAAATCCACCATGCAGGGTGCCGGACGCTACACCGGATTCACTCCCCTCGATCTGACCGACCGCACCTGGCCGGGCAGGCGCATCCGCTCGGCCCCCCGGTGGCTCTCCACCGACCTGCGGGACGGCAACCAGTCGCTGGCCCGCCCGATGTCCCCCGAGCGCAAGCTCATGATGTTCGACCTGCTGGTGAGGCTGGGCTTCACGGAGATCGAGGTCGGCTTCCCCGTCGCCAGCCGGGACGACCACGACTTCGTGCGGCTGCTCATCGAGGGGGACCTCATCCCCGACGACGTGCGCATCACCGTGCTCACCCAGGCCCGCGAGGAGCTCGTCAGGGCCACCGTGGACTGCCTGCGGGGCGCGCCGCGCGCGGCGGTCCACGTCTACAACGCCACGTCTCCGCAGTTCCGGGAGCTGGTGCTCGGCGTCGACCGCGCCGGCTGCCGCGACATGGCGGTCCGGGCCACGCGGGTCATGATGGACCAGGCCGAACGCGTGCTCGGCGACTGCGACCTGTCCTACCAGTACTCCCCGGAGCTGTTCAACGAGACCGAGCCGGACTTCGCCCTGGAGGTGTGCGAGGCGGTCATGGACGCCTGGGGGCCCCAGGAGGGCCGGGGGATCATCCTCAACTTCCCGACCACGGTGGAGCGGTCGCTGCCCAACGTCTTCGCCGACCAGATCGAGTGGCTCGACCGCAACCTGTCGCGCCGCGAGCACGTGTGCCTGTCGGTCCACCCGCACAACGACCGCGGGACCGGGGTCGCCGCGGCCGAGCTGGCCCTGCTGGCCGGGGCCGAGCGGATCGAGGGCTGCCTGTTCGGCAACGGCGAGCGCGCCGGCAACGTCTGCCTGGTCACCCTGTGCATGAACCTGTTCGTGCACGGCGTCGACCCGGGCGTCGACCTGTCCGACATCAACGCCGTCCGGGGCGTCGTGGAGGAGTGCAACCAGATGCCCGTCCACCCGCGCCACCCCTACGCCGGCGACCTGGTCTACACCGCCTTCTCCGGATCGCACCAGGACGCCATCAAGAAGGGGTTCGACGAGCACGAGCGGCTCGCGGCCCGCGCCGGGGTGCCGGCCGGCGAGCTGCCGTGGCGGACGCCGTACCTGCCGGTGGACCCCAGGGACGTGGGGCGCACCTACGAGGCGGTCGTGCGGGTCAACAGCCAGTCCGGCAAGGGCGGCGTCGCGTACGTGATGAGCGCCTGGCACGGGCTGGACCTTCCCCGCGGCCTGCAGGCCGACCTGTCGGCCCGGGTGCAGGCGCAGGCCGACGCCGAGGGCGGCGAGCTGTCCCCGAGCCGGATCGGCGAGCTGTTCCGCGCCGAGTACCTGGACCACGACGCCCAGGGCGAGCCCCGCGTGCCCGGCGACGAGACGGTCGGCGTCACGCTCTGGATCGACGGCGCCCGCACCCCCGCCGGGCCGTGCGACCTGCGCGCCGAACTCGGCCCGTGGGGGATCGACGTGCTCGCCGTGCACGGGACCGCCCCGGCGCTGGACGGGCACGAGATGGAGCCGGGACGTCCCGCCCTGGCCCGCCGCTCCCGGCGCGACGTCGTGGTCTACGCGGAGTGCGCGCCCCGCGGCACGTCCGCGGGCGCCCCTTCCGGCACCGGGACGGCGAAGGGGGCGTGGGGTGTGGGCGTCGGCGCCGACGTGGCCACGGCCGCGTTCTCCGCCGTACGCGCGGCGACCGCCCGCCTCGCGGGCGGCCCGCGGTCGCTGCCGGTCCGCCCCCTGCACCAGCCGCGCCGCCTGGCGACGGCCGGCTGACCGCTTCTCCACCGACGAACCGCGCCGCCCGGCAACGGCCGGCCGGTCGTTCTTCTACCGAACACGGAGGGCCGTCATGGCCGAGGACGTCCAGCGGCACGAGATGGTCACGTTGCGGGAGCTCCTTGACGAGGCGGCGGCCGGCAGGGGCCACGTCGCGATGGTCACCGGCGCGATCGCCACCGGCAAGAGCGCGCTCCTGTACGGCCTCGGCGAGCACGCCTTCGGCCGTGACGCCCTCCTTCTCACCGCCACCGGCTCACGCGCCGAGAGCGCGCTCCCGCTCGGGGTGTTCTCGCGGCTCGTGCTCGGCGCGCCGATGACCGGGCCCGACCGCGCCGCCGCCACCGGCCTGCTCCACGGGGGCGGGCTGGCCGGGGGGCTCGTGGACCTGCCGGTGGTGGACGCGCTGTGCACCGTGCTGCTGGAGCTGTCGGAGCGGCACCCGCTGCTCGTCGTCGTCGACGACCTGCACCACGCCGACCGCGCCTCGCAGCTCTGCCTGTCGCACCTGGCCCGCAGGATCGCGCACGCCAGGGTCATGCTGGTCTTCAGCGTGCCGGACGCGCACACCCTCGGCAGCCTGCACACCGAGGTGCAGCGGCAGCCGCACTGCCGGGCGATCCGTCTCGGCCACCTGTCCCGGGAACAGGTGGCGCACCTGGCGTCCGGGGACGCCGGCGCCGAGCCGGCGCGCTGGCACGCGCTGACCGGCGGCAACCGGCTGCTGGTGGACGCCCTGCTGGAGGACCACCGGGCCGGGGACGGCCGGGGCGAGCGGTACGCCGAGGCCGTGCTCGCCTGCCTGCACCGCGGCGGGGACGACACGCCCCGGGTGGCGGGGGCGCTGGCCGTGCTCGGCGAGGCCGGGCCCGTCTCCCGGCTGCTCGGCGAGAACGACACGGCCACCGTCAGGGCGGTGCGGGAGCTGACCCGCGCCGGGCTGCTGGACGACGGCCGGTTCCGCGACGAGGCCGCCAGGTCCGCCGTGCTGGCCGGGCTGGACGACCACGAGCGCGTCGACCTGTACCGCCGGGCCGCCGAGCTGACCTACCGCGACGGCGCGCCGGTGACGGTGGTGGCCGGGCACCTGCTGGGGGCCGGCCACGCGGGCCAGCCGTGGGCGCCGGCGATCCTGGAGGAGGCCGCGGCGCGGGCGCTGCGCCAGGACGGCGTGGAGTCCGCGATCGACTACCTCCTGCTGGCCCTGCGGTCCTGCCCGGACGAGCGGCGGCGCGCCAGGATCGCCACCGTCCTGGTGCGGGCCAAGTGGCGGATCGACCCCGGCACCCCGGCCGGGCACCTGACCGAGCTGACCGAGGCGCTGCACCGGGGCCACCTGACCGGCGGCGACACCGTGGTGCTGGCCAAGGCGCTGCTGTGGCACGGCCACGCCGAGGACGCCAGGGACGTCCTGGCGCACCTGAGGAAGCTGGAGGAGCTGGACCGGGACGCGGTGGCGGAGCTGGCCGTGGCGCGCGCCTGGTTCCGCAGCAGCTTCCCCTCGTTCCTGCCGCACCTGCCCGAGCTGACCGCCGAGCAGGCGGGCGGCGCCGCCCACTCCCTCAGCGCGGACCGCCGGACCGAGTCGGCGGACGCGCTGGTGCGCGCGCTGACGCGGGGCCCGCTCCCGGAGACGGCGGCGACGGCCGAGCGCATCCTGCGCGGCTCGCGGCTGGACGAGATGTCGATGGACACGGTGGAGAGCGCGCTGCTGGCCCTGACCTACACCGGCCGGGCCGACCTGGCCGCGCCCTGGTGCGACTCCTTCATCGCCGAGGCGGCCTCGCGCCGCGCCCCGAGCCGCCAGGCCCGCCTGTCGGCCATCCGCGCCGAGATCGGCCTGCGCCGGGGCGAGCCTGCCGCGGCGGCGGCCGACGCCCGGCGCGCCCTGGAGCTCATCCCGCCGGACAGCTGGGGGGTCGCCGTCGGCGGGCCGCTGAGCAGCCTGCTGCTGGCCTGCGCGGCGATGGGCCGCCAGGAGGAGTTCCTGCCGCCCGTCACCCGGCCGGTGCCCGAGGCCATGCTGGAGACCCGGTTCGGGCTGCAGTACCTGCACGGCAAGGGCCGCTTCCACCTGGCGGCCGGCCAGGCCCGGCAGGCGCTGCGCGACCTGCGGCTGTGCGGCGAGCTCATGGGCGAGTGGGGGCTCGACAGCGCCGAGTTCATCGCCTGGCGGCTGGACGCGGCGCAGGCCCTGCTCGCCCTGGGCGAGGCGCGGGAGGCCCGCCTGCTCGTGGAGGAGCAGCTCGCGCGCTCCGGCGGCTCCCGGCGGATCCAGGGCATGGGGCTGCGCGTGCTGGCCGCCACCGCCGAGCGGCGCCACCGCGTGATGCTGCTGCGCCAGTCGGCCGAGCTGCTGCAGGACGGCGGCGACAAGTACGAGCTCGCCAGGTCGCTGACCGGCCTCACCGAGGCCTACCACGCGGTCGGCGAGTTCCGGCGGGCCGCGGTGCTGGGCCGCCGGGCCCGTACCCTGGCCCAGGAGTGCCAGGCCGGCGCCCTGAGCCGGGCGCTGCCGGGCGACGGGGACGGCGTGTGGACCGGTGAGGAGGCCGAGGCGCGGCCGGTGCTCAGCGACGCCGAGCGGCGGGTGGCGACGCTGGCGGCCGACGGCTACTCCAACCGGGAGGTCGCGGCCAAGCTGTTCATCACGGTGAGCACGGTGGAGCAGCACCTGACGCGCGTCTACCGCAAGCTCAGCGTGACGCGGCGCGCCGACCTGCCGGAGACCCTGACCGGGCAACGGCTCTGACCGCCCCGGCCGGTGAGGGGCGCGCCCGCCTCGCCGGAGGGGAACGGCTCCGGCCGCGCCCGTCCACGAGGGAGGCGTCCCGGCCCGCGGGAGGGGAGGCGTCCCGGCCACGCCCGGCCGCGAGAGGTGTCAACCCCTGTTCGCGGGCGTGACCGGTGGCCGGTTGTGGCCGTCGCCGCCGTCCGTTGACCGGCCGAGCGGGGCCGGGGTTCGATACGGCGACCCCACCTCTGGAGGACTGTCGTGTCTTTCTGGTCCCTGCCCCACTGGTCCGTGCCGGTCGTCACGGCCCTGCTCGCGGCCACCGCCCTGCCGCTCGGCGCGCCGCCGGGCGTGCCCGCCGAGCGCGACCCCGTGTCCCTGGTCAACGTCTTCCACGGCACCAAGGAGGCGGCGCCCGACTTCGACCACGGCGGCGGCGGGGGCATGACCTTCCCCGGCGCCGTCCTGCCGTTCGGGATGATGCAGTGGAGCCCCGACACGGTGTCCGACGCCGGCGGCGGCTACCGGTGGGAGGACGACCGGCTGCGCGGCTTCTCCATGACGCACATCTCCGGGCCCGGCTGCACCGGCGCGCAGGACTTCCCGGTGATCCCCGTCTCGGGGGCGATCGGCCGCTCGCCCGCCACCCACGGCGAGGACTACGTGCAGACGTTCTCGCACGACAACGAGCGCGCCTCCCCCGGCTTCTACGGCACCACGCTCGACAGCGGGGTCAAGGCCGAGCTCACCACCGGCATGCGGACGGGCGTCGCCCGCTTCACCTTCCCCAGGGGCAGGCCGGGCACGGTGCTGCTGAACACCAGCGGCTCGGTCAACGGCGTCGACGACGGTGAGACCAGGATCAGCGGCAACACCGTCGAGGGCTGGGTGCAGACCGGGGGGTTCTGCGGCCCGCCGACCCGCTACAAGATCTACTTCCACGCCACGTTCGACCGGCCGGTCACCGCGTTCGGCACCTGGAAGGACGGCGAGGTGCGTCCCGGCGGGAGCACGGTCGCCAACGCCGGCCCCGCCAGGGTGAAGGGCGACGTGGTCACCCGCGAGGACGTGACCGTCAACGGGCCGGGATCGGGGGCGTACCTGCAGTTCGCCCCGGAGCGGCCGGTGCAGATGCGGGTCGGGCTCTCCTACGTCGGCCTCGAGGGCGCCCGGCGCAACCTCCGGGCCGAGATCGCCGGCAAGGGCGTGGACCAGGTGGCGCGCGAGGCGGCCGGCGTGTGGCGCGAGCGCCTGGGCCGGGTGCGGGTCGGCGGCGGGACCGAGGACCAGCAGCGCACCTTCTACAGCAACCTCTACCACACGCTGCTGCAGCCGCACGTCTCCGACGACGTGGACGGCACCTACACCGGGAGCGACTACGAGCCGCACCGGGTGAGGCCGGGCCGCCACCACTACGCGACCTTCTCCGGGTGGGACATCTACCGCAGCCAGGTGCAGCTGCTCGCGCTGCTGGCGCCGGACGTGGCCTCCGACATCGCCGGGTCGATGTACGACAACGCCCAGGCCCTCGGCAACGTGTGGGACCGCTGGTCGCACCAGACCGCGGTCACCGGCGTCATGGTCGGCGACCCGTACCACTCGATCCTGGCCAGCGTGTACGCGTTCGGCGCGCGCGACTTCGACGCGCCGGCGGCGCTGCGGGCGATGGCCGAGGCGGCCAGGCGGACCGGCCCCCGCGACATCGGGCACCCGCTGCTGCAGTACGACGAGCGGCCGGGCAACGCCGCGTACATGCGCCAGGGGTACGTCCCCAACGACCCGTCGGCGACGCTGGAGTACGGCGTGGCCGACTTCGGCATCGCCCAGCTCGCCTCCCGGCTCGGTGACCGGGCGACGGCCACGGAGTTCATGGGACGCTCGCAGGCCTGGCAGCACCTCTACAACCCGGGCACCGGCTGGGTCCAGCCGCGTCAGGGCGACGGCGCGTTCACCGCTCCGTTCGACCCGGCCCACCCGGACGTCTACATGGAGGGCAACGGCGCCCAGTACCACTGGCTGGTGCCGCACAACCCGGCCGGGCTGTTCACCGCGATGGGCGGCCCCCGCGAGGTCGTGCCCCGGCTCGACACCTACTTCACCAAGCTCAACGCCGGTCCCGCCGAACCGTACGCCTACCTGGGCAACGAGGTGGCGATGACGTCGCCGTGGCTGTACGCGTGGGCCGGCCGGCCCTACAGGACGCAGGCGCTGGTGCGGCGCGTGCAGCAGGAGCTGTACGGGCCGGGGCCTGACGGCCTGGTCGGCAACGACGACCTGGGCGCGATGGGGTCGTGGTACGTGTGGTCGGCCCTGGGGCTCTTCCCCGCCGTCCCCGGCCGCGCCGAGCTGCTGGTCAGCACCCCGCTGTTCGAGCGGGTCACGATCGACCGCCCGGGCGGCGACGCCGGGGACATCGTGGTGGACGCCCGGGGCTCCGGACAGTACGTCCGCTCGCTCACGGTGAACGGCGCGGCGACGAGCCGGGCGTGGCTGCCGGAGTCGTTCGCGACCGGCGGCGGGCGCCTGGACTTCGTCCGCGGCACGTCCCCGAACCGGGCCTTCGGCACCGCCCCCGAGGACGCGCCGCCGTCGTTCGGCACCGGGACGAGGCCGTACCTGGCCGGGTTCAGCCGCGGCAGCGGCCCGGTCGAGCCCGGCGGCACGCTCACGACGGAGCTCGCGGTCCGGTCGCTGGGCCGGGCCGCCACCCTCACCTGGGAGGCCAGGCCCCCGGCCGGCGTCACCGTGTCGCCCGCGCGCGGCACGCTCGCCCTGACCGCCGGCGGGCAGGCCCGTCAGGAGGTCAGGATCTCGGTGTCCGGCGGCACGGCGCGCGGCATGCTGACGGTGCCGGTCGTGGTGGGCGACCTCACCGCCTCGGTGCGGCTCAACGTGGCCGGTCGCGGCACCCCGGAGTGGCACCACAACAACGCCGGCATCGGCGACGTCACCGCTCCGGGCGAGGCCAACATCGACGGGCCCGGTTTCAGCCTCTCCTCGCACGACCTGGCCGAGGCCGGCCTCACCCCGGGCGCGCGGGTGACGTGGCGCGACTTCACCTTCACCTGGCCGGACAGGAGGCGCGGCGAGTGGGACAACGTCCGCACCGGCGCGGGACCGCTGGAGGTCGCGGCGCCGGACGGCGCCACCGGCGTGGCCTTCCTCGGGACGGGCGTGAACGGCTGGCCCGAGGCGGACGTCACCGTCACCTACACCGACGGCACGACCGGCACGGGACGGGTAGGCCTCAGCGACTGGATCCTGGACTTCGGCTCGGACGAGCCCCGGTTCGGCAACGAGGTCGTGGCCCGCACCCCGCACCGGCTGTTCTGGGGCTCGTGGGCGCTCCAGCCCGTGCCGGCCCACGTCTACGCGTCGCGGCCCATCGCCCTGGACCCGGCCAAGAAGGTGCGGAGCCTGACGTTCTCCACCCCCGAGGACGGGCAACTGCACCTGTTCACCTGGGCGTTCTCCTAGGAGCCGCCCGCCCGGGGCCCGCGGCGCCGCCGCGGGCCCCGGGGACGCCCGGCGGCCTTCGGAGCGACCCGAAGGGCGCCGGGCGTCTCGGCGCCCGGTCAGCCGCCGAGCGTGACGCGCAGGATCCTCTCGTTGCTGTTGTTGGGGGTGCTGTCCTTGTCGCCGGTGTTGGAGGTGGTCAGCCACAGGCCGCCGCCCGGGGCGGGCTCCACGGTGCGCAGCCGGCCGTAGGTGCCGTTGAAGTAGGACTGCACGTTGGTCAGGGAACTCCCGCTGATCACCGCCCGGTACATCCGGGTGCCCCGCTGGCAGGCCACGTAGAGCGCGTCGCGCACGACGGCGATGCCGGAGCAGGAGCCGTCCGCGGTGGGGTAGGTGCGCTTGGGGGCGATGAACCCGGCGGTGCCGCAGGCGCCGCCGGTGCCCTCACAGGCCGGCCAGCCGTAGTTGCCGCCCCTGGTGATGAGGTTGGTCTCGTCCATGACGCTGTTGCCGAACTCCTGCTCCCACAGCCGGCCCTGGGAGTCGAACGCCAGCCCCTGCGGGTTGCGGTGACCGTAGCTCCACACGGCGTTGCCGAACGGGTTGTCCGACGGCACGCCGCCGTCCGGGTTGATCCGCAGGATCTTGCCGCTGAGGTGGGCCGTGTTCTGCGCGTGGTCGCCGTTCTGCGCGTCGCCGGTGCTGGCGTACAGCTTGCCGTCCGGGCCGAACCGCAGGCGGCCGCCGTCGTGGTACTTGTTGCGCAGGATGCCGCTGAGCAGGATCTGCTCGGTGGCGGTGTTGAGCCTGTCGTTCTCCAGCTTGATCCGCACGATCCGGTTGTCGGTCGGCGAGGTGTGCATGATGTACACCCAGCGGTCGCTGCCGAAGCTGGGCGCGATCTCCAGGCCGAGGAGGCCGCCCTCGCCGTCGGTGCCGGCCACGTTCGGCACGGTGCCCACGGTCGTCTTCGCCCCGGTGGCGGGGTCGAGGCGGATGATGTCGTCGGCGTCGCGGCGGCCGTAGAGGATCGTGCCGTCCGGGAGCGTGACCAGGCCCCACGGGATGTCGGTGTCGGTGGCGACCTGCGTCACCGTGCACACCGGGGTGGCGCACGCCGCGCCGGTGGTCGCCGTCACGGTGTTGCTGCGCGCCGAGACGTTGGCCTGCCCGTCGCGGGCCACCACGTGGTACTGGTAGGCCGTGCCGGCCGACAGCGCGCTGTCGATGAAGGTGGTGGCCGGCGGGGTGCCGTTGACCGTGCCGACCTTGGCGCCGCCGCGGTGGACGTCGTAGGCCCGGACCCCGACGTTGTCGGTCGAGGCGGTCCACCTCAGCGTCACCGTGGTGCCGGACACCGAGGCGGCGAGCCGCGCCGGGGCACTCGGCGCCTGGGTGTCGGCCTGGCACTGCGGCGGGGTGATCGTCACCGTGGTGCTCGCCTGTGAGACGTTGCCCGCGGCGTCGCGCGCGTTGACGTAGAGGCCCCAGGTCGCCCCGGGGACCACGGTGAGGCTCGTGGACAGCGTGGTGCCGCTCACCGTCTTCATCTGCTGGCCGTCGTGGTAGACGTCGTAGAAGGCCACGCCCACGTTGTCGGTCGCGGCGTTCCACGCGAACGTCACCGTGTCGCACGTCAGGCCGCTCACCCGCGGGCCGCCCGGCACCGTCGGGGGCTGGGTGTCGGAGGCGCCCGCGGACGTCGTCCACCTCTGGTTGGCGCGCCCGGTGCAGGTCCACAGCCCCACCAGGGCGCTGTTCGCCGTGCTCTCGCCGGTCACGTCCAGGCACAGGCCCGACTGCACTCCGGTGACGGTGCCGTCGGCGTTGATCCTCCAGCGCTGGTTGGCGCCGCCGGTGCAGGTGTAGATCTGCAGCGCGGCCGGGGCGGTGGTGTCCTGGCCGACCACGTCCAGGCACATCGTGGCGTTGTACACCCGGAACTCACCGGCCGCGGTGAAGGTCCAGGACTGGTTGGCCTGCCCGTTGCAGGTGTAGATGTTGACGCCGGTCCCGGAGGCCGTGCTGTTGCCGATCACGTCGAGGCAGCGGCCGGAGGCCACGCCGACCACGGTCGCCGGCGCCGCCGTGGCGGGCGCCGCGCCCGCCACCGTCATGGCGAGCGCGGCGGCCACCGTGGCCAGTGCGGCCGTCGCGGCCGTCAGCACGCGCCGCCATGACCTGCGGCCGTTGATCGAGGGGGGTGTTCGCACCTGTTCTCCAAGTGGGATCGTCCGCGGGGTTTCCGAGGGGAGGTGATCGCCACCCTATGTGGGGATGCTGACCGTTTCGGGAGTTTTGTACTAACTGCGCCTGTCCGAAAAGGCCGGCGGGAAACCGTCCGCGGTGCCCCTCACGACCGCCCGGCCGATCGCCGGACGTCACGCCGTCACGCCGTCACGCCGTCACGCCGTCACCAGGTCACGGCGTCACGGCGTCACGGCGTCACCACCTCACGCCGTCACCACGTCACGCCGTCACCACCTCACGACGTCACGCGGAAGGTCGCGTCGCCACGGCCCTGCGCGTCGTTGATCGGGTCGAGCCGGAGCAGGTAGCCGTAGTGCCGGATGTGGCGGTCGGGGTGGTTGTAGGACTGGAAGGACGCCCACGACGCGCTGGCGAGCCCGGGGACCTGGCGGAACGTGGAGTCGGCCGCGAAGGTCGCGGTGCCGTCGTCGGGCGCGAGGACGAAGTCGAACCCGTAGTGCCGCAGGTAGTACCCGGGGTAGTTCACCGACGCGAAGGACACGTAGCCGTTCCCGTTCGCCAGGCCCGGTACCAGCCGGAACTGCGCGTCCTGGGCGGGGCTGACGTTGGCGTCGATGCGCACGTCGAGGTCCGCGTGCCGCACGTACCGGGTCTGGAAGTTGTACGACTGGATGCGGTTGACCGGCGCGGTGGCGCCCCAGCGGCCGAGGACGCGGTTCTCCTCCGCGGCGGTCAGGTTGAGGATGGAGCCGTGACGCTTGCGGTTGGTTCCCATGCCGTGGTCGGAGCGCGTCCGGAAGTTCCGCGTGCTGCCCAGGTCGGTGGAGGTGACGGGCATGTAGCCGCGGCCGGTGGCGTACTGGTCCAGCCACAGGGCCCACTCGTCGCGGCCGTTGAACTGCGCCCACATCGGGCCCTCCACGACGTTGCCGCCGCCCGTGCCGTTGGAGATCCCCATGTGCGACAGGTTCCCGAGGTTCGTCCAGGATCCCAGGATCGAGTTGCTCGCCTCGATCGTGATGTGGCCGTCGGCCGAGGCCCGGTAGTACCGGTAGCCGCCGACGGCACCGGGCACCTCGACGATCTGCGTGTCGATGACGCCCTGGCTGCCGCCGCGCTCGATGTACAGCTGCGGTGCCGCGAAGCTGCGGAAGTCACTGGTGCGCGTGTACCAGATGCGGTGCTTGGTCACGCCGTTGCGGGGCGAGTTCGTCGCCCAGTACAGGACGTAGTCGCCGGTCTCGGGGTTGTACACGGCCTCGGGCGCCCAGGCGTTGCCGGCACCGGGGATGGCGCCCGCGACGTTGATCAGCCGCGGGGCCGACCAGTTCACCAGGTCGCCCGACTCCCACACGACGAGCGAGGTGCTCCCCCGGTTCGCGGCGTCGCTCCACGAGGTGCCGGCGGCGATGCGCAGGTCCGTCGCGACGATCCAGTACCGGTCGCCGGCGGGGGACCGGACGAGGGCGGGGTCGCGGACCCCTCGCGTGCCGACCGTGGAGCGCAGGACCAGGGCGCCGTTGTTCAGGTCGGTCCAGCGCAGCCCGTCGTCGCTGTGGGCGAGGTGGATCTGCTCGCCGTTCGCCGACTCACCGGTGAAGTGCGCCATCAGGTAACCGGTGAAGGGTTCCAGGGCGACCGCCGCCTTCGGGGCGGCCAGCGGCCAGGACATGAACATCAGGCAGGCGGCGAGCATCGCGCCCACCCGGGACAAGGCCTTCGACATGCGTTTCTCCTTGTCGCGTGCGGCCGGTCCGGCCGCGTCGCGGGGACACGAGCGCGTCACACCCGTTCCTCTTGTCGGCCCGCGGATGTTAGCGTTAACACCTCACATCGCGGAAATTCGTCCGTCACAGCGATACGTGGTCACCGGCACGCCCGAAACAGGCACGCGACCCCTTGCCGGACAAAGGTCACATCGGCGTCACATCAGTGTGATCGCTGCCATCGGGCCGGTCAATACCACCGCGACGCCCGGCGGGCGGGCGGCCGCCGGCGAGCCGTCCGGCGGCGCCTCCGGGCCCGGTCGCGTGGCCGGCACCCCCGGCCCCGTCCGCACGGCCCGGCCCCCGGACGCCTCCCGGTCCTACCGGCGCGCCCACACCGGCTCGGCGCCCCGGACGCTCAGCATGATCGAGTACAGGGACGTCGTGGCGGTGATGAAGACGCGGTTGTGCTTGGGGCCGCCGAAGACCAGGTTGGAGGCGCTCTCCGGCAGGAGCAGCCTGCCGAGCAGCGTCCCGTCCGGGTGGTAGGCGTGGATCGCCGGGCCGACGGCCGCCCAGACGCGGCCGGTCTCGTCCAGGCGCATGCCGTCGTAGCTCCCCTCGCCCTCGTGCTCGGCGAACACCTCGCCGCCGGTGAGGGCGCCGCCGTCGGTGACCTCGAAGACCCGCACGTGGCGGCGCTCGGTGTCGGCGACGTAGAGCAGCCGCTCGTCCAGGGAGAAGGCCAGGCCGTTGGGGCGGGCGAAGTCGTCCGCCACCACGCTCACCTCGCCGGTGCGCGGGTCGACGCGGTAGACGTGGCAGCCGTCGATCTCCTGCTCGGCCCGGTGCCCCTCGTAGTCGCTCAGGATGCCGTACGGCGGGTCGGTGAACCAGACCGACCCGTCGGAACGCACCACCACGTCGTTGGGGCTGTTGAGCCGCTTGCCGCGCCACCGGTCGGCGAGCACGGTGAGCGAGCCGTCGTGCTCGGTCCGGGTCACCCGGCGCGCGCCGTGCTCGCAGGAGACGAGCCTGCCCTCGCGGTCGAGGGTGTTGCCGTTGACGTACCCGGCGGGCCGCCGGAACGGCCCCACCCGGCCGGTCATCTCGTCCCACCGCAGCATGCGGTCGTTCGGGATGTCGCTCCAGACCAGGTAGCGGCCCGCGGGGACGTAGACGGGCCCCTCGGCCCAGCGCGTGCCCCGGTGGAGCCGCTCGACGTTACGGTCGCCGGAGACCCCCGCGATGCGGCGGTCGAACGCTTCGAACTCCAGGGGAATGAGATCCACCGGGCACCTCCTCGGTGCCACACCTTCTACCAGGATCCGCCCCGCCGCGCCAAGGGCGGGGTCATCCCATGTCCTCCAGCTTCCGGCCCTTCGTCTCCTTCACCTTGAACATCACGAAGAAGAACGAGAGCACGGCGAAGGCGGTGTACCCCACGTAGGCGCCCGCCAGGCTCCACTCCGACAGCGACGGGAACGAGACCGTGATCAGCCAGTTCGCCACCCACTGGGCGGCGGCCGCCACCGAGAGCGCGGCCGCCCTGATCCGGTTGGGGAACATCTCGCCCAGCAGCACCCAGACGACCACCCCCCACGACAGCGCGAAGAACAGCACGAAGACGTGCGCGGCGACCAGCGCGACCGTGCCCTGCGTCTCGGGCAGCCTGACCTGCTCGCCGCTCGGGACTCCGGCGCTGAACGCCCACGCGGCCACGGCGAGCGCCACCGCCATGCCGGCGGAACCGATCAGCAGCAGCGGCCTGCGGCCGATCCGGTCGACCAGCGCGATGGCGATGAACGTGCCGACGATGTTGATGATCGAGGTGGAGAAACTGATCAGCAGCGAGTCCGACTGGTTGATGCCGACCGACTGCCACAGCGACGCCGAGTAGTAGAAGATGACGTTGATGCCGACGAACTGCTGGAACACCGACAGCAGGATGCCGATCCAGACGATCGGCAGCAGGCCCAGCCGGGAGCCGCGCAGGTCGCGCAGGCGGGGCCGGTGCTCGCTGCGCAGCGAGTTCTCGATCTCCGTGATCCGGGCGTCCAGGTCGCCGTGCTCGCCCTCGACCTCGCCGAGCACCTTGCGCGCCTCGGCCGACCTGCCCGCCGCGACCAGGAAGCGCGGCGACTCGGGAATGATCGTCGCGAAGACCAGGTAGAGCAGGGCCGGGACCAGGCAGGCGCCGAGCATCCACTGCCAGGCCTGCAGGCCGAGCAGCTCGTTGTTGACGTCACCCCCGGCCCGCTCCGCGATCGCGTAGTTGGCGAGCTGGGAGACCGCGATGCCCAGGACGATGGCCAGCTGCTGGAACGAGCCCAGGCGCCCGCGGTAGGCGGGCGGGGCGACCTCCGCGATGTAGGCGGGGCCGATCACCGACGCCATCCCGATGCCCACGCCGGCGAGCACCCGCCAGAAGGCCAGGTCCCACACGGCGAAGGGCAGCGCCTGGCCGACGGAGCTGATCGCGAACAGGATCGCGGCCACCTGCATGGTCCTGGTGCGGCCCCAGCGGTCGGCCAGCCCTCCGGCGATCCACGCGCCCAGGGCCGACCCCAGCAGCGCGATCGCCACGACGAAGCCGGTCTGCACCGGGCCGACCTCGAAGTACTTCTCGATGCCGGTGACGGCGCCGTTGATGACGGCGCTGTCGTACCCGAAGAGGAAGCCGCCGATCGCCGCGGCGGCGGTGATGAAGACGACGTGCCCGATGTTCTCACTGGAGTTCCCCGAAGGGGCAGTGCCGGCCATGAGAGTCCTTTCCCCCGTAACAAGGGGCCTGAGACATCGAATGCCGGTGGTTTCCCGGGCCACCGCGCGCCACCGTGCGCCACCGTGCGCCACCGCCCGCCCGCCGGCGACCCGCTCCGGCCCCTCCGGCGTGTTCAGAGCCTAGGGACCAGGACGGATACGGCGATCGTCACACCTCGGGAGATGTCTCCTTCTTCATCCGGCTTTGTCGAAAAATCACGGACGGGGGCGTCACAGGCGCGGGTCGACCGGCTCGGACTCCAGCGCCAGGACGGCGAAGACCGCCTCGTGCACCCTCCACAGCGGCTCGCCCCCGGTCAGCCGGAAGAGCGCCTCCAGGCCCAGCGCGTGCTCGCGCAGCGCCAGGGAGCGCTTGCGTCCCAGGAACCTGCGGCGCAGCACGTCCAGGTTCTCGGTGTAGTCGGGTCCGTAGACGATCCGCAGGTACTCCCGGCCGCGCACCTTGACGCCCGGCTGCACCCGGCTCCGCCCGTCCTGCGTCCGGACCGGCTTGACCACCATGCCCTCGCCGCCCTCGGCGGTCAGCGCCTCCCACCAGGCGGTCGCCGCCTCGAGCGACTCCGGCGAGGAGGTGTCGGCGAACACGTGCCGGGTCGGCGTGATCAGCGGGTCGTCGAGCCGCGACAGCGTCTCCAGGTGCCAGGTGTGCGGCTCGGTGGCGGCGGTCGCCCGGCCCTCGCAGGCGAGGATCTGGAACGGGGCCAGCCGGATCCCGTCCAGCCCGGAGACAGGCCAGCAGTAACGCGCATATGCCTGGCGGAAACGGGCAGCGTTGTCGGAGCGGCGGCGGGTGCGGTCCAAAAGATCGCCCACATCCAATCCGCGCCCGGCCGCCGCTTCCAGCACGGCGACCGTCTCCGGCAGCGCCGCGCGGGCCGCGGCCCCCACCGACGCGTACTGCTCGCGGATCAGCCCCTCGGCCTTGGCCGACCAGGGCAGCAGCTCGCAGTCGAGCGCCAGCCAGTCCGACCCCAGCTCCTCCATCAGCGGCGCGCACGCCCGCCTGAGCCGGTCGACCAGCGCGCCGGTGTCGGCGAGGAACGGCCTGCCGGTACGGGTGTAGACCGCCCCGGCGCTGCCGTCGGTGACGCCGAACCGCGCCGCCGCCGCCTCCGGGTCGGCCGCCAGCACCACCACCGCCCGCGAGCCCATGTGCTTCTCCTCGCACACCACCCGGCTCACCCCGGCGGCGGCGAACTCGGCGAACGCCTCGGCCGGGTGCTCCAGGTAGCCCTCCAGCCGCGAGGTCTCCGCGGGCGCCATCGTCGGCGGCAGGTAGACCAGCCAGCGCGGGTCGACCGCGAACCGGCTCATGACCTCCAGGGCGGCGGCCGTGTTCTCCTCGCGGACCTTGACGGCGCCGCCGCCGTGACGCACCTCGACGTGCCGGGTGCCCCGGACGTCCTCGACCGAGAGCACGCCGGGCTCGCGGTGGCCCGGGGCGGTCAGCGGCCGTGCCGGCTCGTACCACATGCGCTCGGCCGGCACCGAGACGATCTCCCGCTCGGGGTAGCGCAGCGCGGTGAGCCTCCCGCCGAAGACGACGCCGGTGTCCAGGCAGATCGTGTTGTTGATCCACTCGGGCTCCGGGACCGGGGTGTGGCCGTAGACGACCATGGCCCGGCCCCGGTACTCCCGCGCCCACGGATAGCGCACCGGCAGGCCGTACTCGTCGGTCTCGCCGGTGGTGTCGCCGTACAGCGCGAAGGCGCGCACCCGGCCGGAGGCACGGCCGTGGTAGGCCTCCTTGAGCCCGGCGTGGGCGACGACGAGCGCGCCGCCGTCGAGCCGGTAGTGGCTGACCAGCCCGTCCATGAAGGCCAGCGCGTCCCGCCGGAACTCCTCGGGTTCGGCGGCGAGCTGCTCCAGCGACTCCTTCAGCCCGTGGGCCACCCTGACCTTGCGCCCGCCCAGCGCGCGGGCCAGCTTCTGCTCGTGGTTGCCCGACACGCACAGCGCGGTCCCGGCCGCGACCATGCCCATGACCAGCCGCAGCACGCCCGGCGAGTCGGGACCCCGGTCCACCAGGTCGCCGACGAACACCGCGGTCCTGCCCTCGGGGTGGACCGCGCCGGCGGTGCCGGGCTCGATCTCCCACCGCAGGGCGCGCAGCAGCGTCTCCAGCTCCGAACGGCAGCCGTGCACGTCGCCGATGACGTCGAACGGGCCGGTCAGCTCGCGCCGGTCGTTCCACGCCCTCTCGGTGACGACCGTGGCGGCCTCGACCTCCTCGGGCCCGCGCAGCACGTGGACCCGGCGGAACCCCTCGCGGGAGATCCTGGCCATGGAGCGGCGCAGGTCCTTGCGCTGGCGGGTGATCACGTGCGCGCCGAAGTCCCGGTCGGGCCGGCTCTCGTTGCGCGCGACCGCGAGCTCCTCGGGCACCTCCAGGACGATCGCGTCCACCAGCACGTCGTGCGACTTGGCGAGCGCGACGAGCTTCCTGCGGGCCTCCCACTGGACGTTGGTGGCGTCCACGACCGTCAGCAGGCCGCGCCGCAGGCGGGTGCCGACGATGTAGTTCAGCACGTCGAAGGCGTCGGCCGTGGCGGTCTGGTCGTTCTCGTCGTCGGAGACCAGCCCGCGGCAGAAGTCGGAGGAGATGACCTGGGTCGGCCCGAAGTGCCGGCGCGCGAAGGTCGACTTCCCGCTCCCCGACACCCCCACGAGCACGACCAGCGACATCTCCGGTACGACGATCTCAGCCATCTCCACCTCCCACGACACCGTTCACGCCCGCACCGTCACCCGCGCGCACGCCACCGTTCAGGCCACCGCCCCCACCGTTCACGTCACCGTCCGCGCCATCGTCCGCGCCATCGTCCGCGCCATCGTCCGCGCCACCGGCCGAGGGGCCGCGCGCGTCCACCGGGCCGAACACGGCCATCTGGGTGGGCGGGCCCACCTGCGGATCGTCGTCCCCCACCGGCAGGAACTCGGCGCGGTAGCCGTACTCGCCGCACACCTTCGCCGCCCACGCCCGGAACTCCGCGCGGGTCCACTCGAAGCGGTGGTCGGGATGACGCTCGCCCCGCAGGAACGTGTAGCGGACGTTGTACTCGACGTTCGGGGTCGTGACGAGCACGTGCCCGGGCCGGGCGGTCCCGAAGACGACCCGCTCCAGGGCCCCCAGGCGCGCCAGGTCGACGTGCTCGACGACCTCCATCAGCACCGCGGCGTCGTACCCGGCGAACCGGTCGTCGGTGTAGGTCAGCGCCCCCTGGAACAGCTCCAGGCGCTCCCGGCGCCGTTCGGGCATCCGGTCGAGACGCAGGCGCCTGGCCGCGACCGCCAGCGCCTGCGAGGACACGTCGGTCCCGGCGACCCTGGCGAAGCGGGGCCGCTCCAGCAGTGCGGCGACCAGGCGGCCGGAACCGCACCCGAGGTCGATGACGCTGGTGGCGCCCAGCCGCTCCAGCGTCTCGAGCACCGCCTCCAGCCGCAGGACGTTCAGCGGCCGCCCGGCGCCGGGCCCCGCAGACGCGGCGGCGGGCCCGGAGGCCACGGGATGCGGGACCGGGACGGCGGGCTCCGGAGACGAGACGCCCGGCGAGGGCCGGGTGCCGGGCCCCGGAGACGGGGCGACGGGTTCCGGGGCCGCGGCGGCGGATCCCGGGGGCGGGGCGGCGAGCTCCTCCTGGGTCGGCGGGATCGGCGGGTCGAGTTCCTCCTCGACGTCGTCGCCGATCTCGGCGAGCCGGGCGAAGGCGGCCCGGGTCAGCGCCAGGCGGCGGCCGAGGTAGCGGCGGGTGATCAGGCCGCGCTCGGGATGGGCGGCCAGCCACGACTCGCCCGCCCGGATCAGCTTGTCCACCTCGTCGGGGGCGACCCAGTAGTGCTTGGCGTCGTCGAGCACCGGGAGCAGGATGTAGAGCTGGTTGAGCGCGTCGGCCAGGCGGACCTCCCCGCGCAGCGTCAGCCGGACGTAACGGGAGTCGCCCCACTCGGGGAACGCCTCGTCCAGCGGCAGGGCCCGCGCCTCGACCTGCCAGCCCAGCGGCTCGAAGAACCGGTGCGCGAGCTCGGGGCCGCCCCTGCAGGGCAGCACCGGCAGCGTGAGCTCCAGCGGGATCGGCCCGGCCGCGAGGTCGGGGCGGGCGGCACAGCGCCCGGTGCGCGCCGTGCGGAACACGTCGGCCAGCGCCACGGCCAGCAGCGACGAGGCCACGTACGGCCGGTCGTTGACGTACTGGCCCAGCGTGTGGTCCGGTGTGGCGCGGTCGCGCGAGCGCACCAGGCGGACCGGGTCCACCTCGAGCATCAGCGCGGCCGTGCAGCGTTCCTCGCCCGCCTCCGGATACAGGACGCGCGCCACACCGTAGGACCGGTCGAACTCCTGGACGCGGTCGGGATGCTTGTGCAGCAGGAAGCCCAGATCCGTGGCGGGCCGTACGGTGGTGGAGATCGTCAGCAACACCCGGTTCAGTGTGCCGCACGGCCGGCGGGACGGCCACGGGTTAACCGGCCCGCCCCAGCCGGGGTCGCCCGCGGGTCGCCCGGCCCGACGCCGGGGCCGTCCACGGGGCGACCGGCCCGCCCCAGCCGGGTCACGTATCGGACATGACCTCCTCCGCGATGAGCTCCAGGTGGTCGAGGTCGACCAGGTCCAGGATCTGCAGGTAGACGCGCTCGACGCCCAGCTCGGCGAAGCGGCCGATCTTCTCGGTCACCTCGGCGGGGGTGCCCGCCAGCCCGACGGCCCGCAGCGCGGCGAGGTCCTGCCCGGCGGCCTCGGCCCGCCGCGCGACCTCGGCGTCGTTGGAGCCGACGCAGACGGTCTGCGCGACGGAGAGCGTGACCGGCTCCCGTCCCTCGGCCTCGCAGGCCTTCCTGATCCGGTCGAAGGCCGCGGCGCTGTCCTCCAGGGTGCGGAACGGCACGTTGTACTCGTCGGCGAACCGCGCGACCAGGCGCGGGGTCCGGGTGGCACCGGTCCCGCCGATGATGATCGGCGGCTTGGGGCTCTGCGCGGGCTTGGGCAGCGCCGGGGAGTCGGCCAGCCGGTAGTGGGCCCCCTCGAAGGAGAACGTCTCCCCCACCGGCGTGGTCCAGAGCCCGAGCAGTATCTCCAGCTGCTCCTCGAACCTGCCGAAACGCTCACCGGTCGGCGGGAACGGGATGCCGTACGCGGTGTGCTCGGCGTCGAACCAGCCGGTTCCCAGCCCCAGCTCGACCCGCCCGCCGCTCATCCGGTCCACCTGGGCGACGCTGATCGCCAGCGGCCCGGGCAGCCGGAAGGTGGCCGGGCTGACCAGCGTGCCGAGACGGATCGTGGTGGTCTGCCTGGCCAGGCCCGCGAGGGTGATCCAGGCGTCGGTGGGGCCGGGACCGGGGTCGCCCGCCCCGATCCGCATGTAGTGGTCGGAGCGGAAGAACGCGTCGAACCCCAGCCGCTCCGCGGTCAGCGCGACCGCGAGCAGCTCGTCGTAGGTGGCGCCCTGCTGCGGTTCAGTGAAGATCCTCAACTTCATGCGGACCATTATCCGGGCACTCCGGACGGCATCCGTAGAAAGTCCGCGCCGTGGCGTGCGCACTTGCTAACGTTCTGCCCTCCGGACCATCGGGTAGCGGATCGAGCACAGACAGCGATCGTCCCGCCGTCGAGGAGGGGATCACATGCCCGTGGCGACCGATCGTCCCCGTCGCCGCACCACCCTCCGGGCCCGCGAGCCCGGCACCCCGCCCCGCCCCCTCGTGGTGCTGGCCTCGATCGCGCTCGCCGCGGGCACCGGCACCGCGATCTGGCTGCTGCCCTCCGGCGCGACGGGCGAGTGGGCGCCCCGCGGCGATCGCCCGGGAGGCGTGGCCACGCCCCCGGGAACGCGATCGCCGGCCGTGCCCGGCAGGAGCCCCGCCCCCGGCGGCGAACCCGCCGTCTCCCGCCCGTCGGGCTTCGTGACGTTCGTGGACACCGCACGCGATCCGCGCTTCGACCTGTCCAGGGCGGTCAGGAGGGATCACCTGCGGTGGTTCACGCTGGGCCATCTCGTCGCCGGGCGGAAGAGCTGCGTTCCCGCCTGGGGCGGGTTCCGGGAACCGGACGACGACCCGGTGGCCGACCGGCTCGGCCGCCTGCGCGCCGCGGGCGGGCACGCGGGTCTCGCCTTCGGCGGGCCCACGGGGCGCGAGCTCGCGTCGGCCTGCACCGACCCGGACCGGCTCACCGCCGCCTACCGCCGGGCGATCACCGCCTTCGGAGCCGCGTACGTCGACTTCGAGATCCACGGCCGGGCCTCGTCCCCGGAGCCCGAGACCGTGCGGCGGCGCGCGCGGGCGATCGCCGTCCTTCAGCGGGAGGCCGCCCGCGAGGGCCGTCCTCTAATGGTGAGCTTCACCCTGCCCGTCACCGGAGCGGGCCTGACCCGCCGTGACCAGGAGATGCTCCGCGCCACGCGGGCCGAGGGGGCGGAGATCGCCACCGTCAACCTTCTCGCCCCCGTCGGCGCCCCGGCGACCGGGGCCCGCCTGCGGCCGGTCGCCTCGGCCGTCCGTGCCGCGCACCCGCAGGTGGCCCGTTCCCTGGGCCGGGGCACGGCCTGGAACCGGATCGCGCTGACCCCGGTCCTCAGCGGGCCGGGTCACCTCACGAGGCTCGACGCGCGCAGGCTCGCCGCCTTCAGCGGCCGCAACCGGCTGGCCTGGCTCTCCACCAGGGGCGCCGCGCTCACCCCCGAGGTCACCCGCCTCCTCAGCGCCGCGATGCGCTAGTAGTACTTCGTTAGGTTGGTTCGGGTGGGTGGTGTTGTGGCCGTCCGGCGG
>NZ_JBFABE010000039.1:0-74434 GCF_040640155.1 Streptosporangium sp. NPDC023615 | reverse complement strand
GCGCAGCCAGAGCATCGGGCTGGGACCGAGCGGCAACCTGCGCGCCGACACCGTGCTCGCCGACACTCCGGCCAAGGCATGGAAACGCCTCTCGGCCGGAGACGGCGCCAAGGGGCCTCGCCTGTACGACCGGGCGCCGGCCCATCTGCCCTGGGATCGCGAACCGGGGTTCGGCCGCCGGCTGCTGATTCGCCGCAGCATCACCAATCGGTAAGCACGCCGGGATCTCCCATGATCAGGTTCGCCGGGTGCTCGTGCCGCCCGAGGCGTAGCCCACTACGCCGAGGTGAAGCGGTGGTGCGACCCGGAAGGGAGTTACCGGCTGGGCGGGGGTGTGCGCAGCGGGCGCGGGGCGCCGTCCCGGATGATCTCCGGCAAGATGCTGAGCCGATGGTGAGGCGATGCCGGCTTCGACGAGACGGCCAAGGCCATATTCGACGGCCTGCGCTGACACCTCGATTGCCTCCCGCCATCCTGAGCCACGTCGGCCAACAGCCCTGCTCGATCCCGGCACGGCCTCAAAACTCGCCGACCGGCCCTCCCCCTGGCACGAGCGGGCAGTCGTCAGGCCGATATCAGTCATGGAGGTCCTCACAATCCTGGGACCGTGATGACCGCACTGATCGCGGCACTCAGCAGCAGGGTCACGCCCATGATCGGTCCGGCTGATCGGCTGCTCGGTGTGTGGGTACCGCGCAGATGTGGCACCACCGACCCGAGCACGACCAGTTGGACGACGCCGACAACAGCCACACCGATGTCATTCAGCAGCCACGCCAGCGGCAGGAAGTGCACCGCCACGACCACCGCGACCCACCAGGCCATCCATCGGGGTGCGCCGCGCCTGGCCAGCACCAGGCATCCGGCCCCCGCGGCGATGACCTCGGCCACGACCAGGACTCCGAACCAGGCGTACTTGCCCTCCAGTGCGCTCGGCTGATCCCAGTTCGCGGCAGTCAGCACCCCAAAGGCCACGGCCAACCCGACGCCCAGCACCGACCCCGCGCCCAGCCAGATCCGCCAGCGCCGGGGCGGGTCCTCCTGCGCCCAGCCGAACCACACGAAGGCCATCAGCCCGAACCACGCCGTCGTGAAGCATTGGTCACGCAAGAACTCAGTCAGCACCGGCACTCATTTCATGGATCGCGCCCGAGTGGAGCGCACCGTTTATACCGCATAGCCCTTTCGACCGCTGCGCCGTACGGTCGCGGTGGTGAAGGGCGGTTCTGGTCCGGCCTGGTGTCCAACGTCTTCCGCACGACCGGGAGCTCGCCCCGGAGTGTGCACACCGGTTGTTGTGCGGCGAGCAGCACCCTATCGATGGTCTGCTGCTCGTGGTCGATGGGGCCGAGGTAGCCGATGGTGGAATGTCTCCTGCGGGTGTTGTAGCGGGTGATCCACTTGAAGACCGCCAGGCGTGCCTCACACGCCGAGAACCAGCCTTGGGCGCCTTGCAGCGTCTCGCGTTTCAGGGGGGCGTCGAACGCCTCCGCCGCGGCGTTGTCGGCGCTCGAGCCGACCGCTCCCATGGACTGGCGCACGCCGAACTCGGCGCAGACTCTGGCGAACTCGGCCGAGGTGTACTGCCTGAGTTCAAGCGGTCGTCGCAACACTGCTGCTCAGCAGCGAGTTTAGATGATCGCTGAAGGCTTCTGCCGGTGTCTTCCAGCCGAGGGTCTTTCGGGGCCTGGTCGGAGTGGATGATCGTGCCGACCGGTGGGATGCGCGACTGGATGGCCATACCGAGCGCGTTGGTCACCAACGCGGCGGTGGGAGATGAGTCGATGGACCAGCCGACCACGCGCCGCGAGTAGGCGTCCAGCACCACGGCGCAGTACGCCTTGCCCTCGCGGGTGGGGGGCTCGGTGATATCGGTGCCCCATAGCCGGTTCGGCGCGCTTTGGGAGAACTGGCGGTCGACCAGGTCGGTAGCGATCTGGTCGGGCTTGGACCGGCGCCACCTGGGCCGGCCGGTGACCCCGGTCAGCCCGGCCCGGCGCATCAGGAGTTCCACCGCGCCGTGGCTGACCGGCACGCCGTGGCCCAGCCGCAGCTCGGCGTGTACACGGCGGGCACCGTGGGTGCTGCGGGAGCCGGTGTGCGCCTGAGTGATCAGGTCGGTCAGCCAGGCGTGCCGGATCGCGCGCCGGGAGGGGGGCCGGCTGCGCCAGGCGTAGTAGCCCGAGACCGACACTCGAAGGACCTGGCAGGCGACCTCGACCGCGATGGCTTCGTCGGCCATCAGCGCGACGGCTTCGAACCGCCTTTTGGGGGCACCGCCTCGCGCACCAGCTCGATCGCGCGGCGGGTGGCCTGCAGTTCGGTCTCCAACTCGGCGATGCGTTGCCTGGCCGCGAGCAGTTCGGCCTTCTCGCTGCTGGTCAGGCCGGGCTCCAGGCCGCGGTCGATGTGGTTTTGTCGACGCCAGGAATAGATCGTCTGGCTGCTGATGCCCAGATCGCGGGCCATGTTGGCGACCGTACGGCCCGCCTCAATGAGATCCAGCACTTCGCGCCGGAACTCCGAGGGGTAGCCACGTCGTCCCATGCCACTCTCCTTTTCAACGAGTGGCACAAGAATTCAAGAACCCGCCTCCACAAGACCAGGGGCACACCAGTCATCGCGCTGGGCGTCGGTGTGACCGGCTGGGTCAGGGCACGTGCCGCCATCGCGGATCTGACCACCCTTTCCGAGGCCGCAATCGACCTCCATGGACGGACCCTGGTCGTCGCCCTCGGCGTCCGCGAAGAGGGGACGGCCGGCCCACTCACGTTCGCCGAGGGCAAGGAGATGACCGCGATCGTCAGAAAGGGCCGATAATCTGGAACGGGCGAACCGCAGTTATCGGTGAAGTGGATCTTGGACCTCTGGCCTGCGGTTAAGCGCGTTCAGGACTGCGGATCTATCCCGGTTGATCCCGTGCCCCGCGGGGGTTTCGGCTGTGGATAACCGGACGATCCTGGGGCCGAATCGCGGTGTTCGGGTGTCTTACGGTGCTGCCCTGGGGTGATGCGTCGCGGATACGACTGGCAGCATCGCCGCATGACGACAATCAGCCGCGACGTCCGACGACGGCACCGAGCCCTGACCGTAGTGGCTTGCGGGATTCTCCTCGGAGTGGTGGACCTGCTGCTACAACGCAGCCTGCCGTACCCCTGGGCGAACCTCGCCAACTCCAGCGCCGTCTGGGCGCTCGGCGCGTTCGGCGTCGGATGGTGGCTTCGCGCCGGCTGGTGGCTGTCGGCCCTCACCGGGATCGTGCTGCTCGTCATCGCCGTGCAGGCCTACTACCTTGCGGCGGTCGTCGTGATGAACGACAACGTGCAGATGATGTGGTCCTCGACGGCGATGACGTGGTCGCTCTTCGGAGTCCTCGCCGGCGCACTCTTCGGAGCGGCAGGCGGACTCAGCCACGACCGGCAACCGTGGCTACGGACGATCGCCGTGGCCATGCCCGGCGCGGTACTGCTCGCCGAGGCGGCCGTGCTCGTCAACCGCAGCGACAACCCCGGCGGTGGGTCGCATTACCGGATCGACAGCCTGCAGACCGCCGCGATCGAAGCGACCCTAGGCGTCGTCCTGATCCTGTTCATCGCGCAGACCCACCGGGTACGTCTGCAGGCGCTCGCCGCGGCAACGGTGCTCGCGGCCGTCGGCTTCGCCGGATTCACCATCGCAGGCTTCGGCAGCTGACCCACCCGTACCCGCAGGCCGCTCGCTGCTCGTTCGTGAGAACGGCCCTGGTGCACGCTTACGACCCCGTGCATGATTAGCCGTGGCTCTGAGGTCTTGGCTCGTTGGGCCAGACGTGGTGAGAACACTTGAACGGACGATCATCCTGGAGAACCGGCGGATCACGGGCCTGTCGGTTGAGGTGATCGCGGAACTGGTGGCCGAGATCGGACCGCTGTGGCAGGCCCGGCACCTGGCCACGCTCGCCAACAGCCCGCGACGGCGCAACATCGGCGCCGGAGCCAGGCACAAGCTGGTGTTCATCGACCGACTGCCGACCACGCTGGTACACCTGCGTCACGGCGTCACCCACGACGTGCTGGCCTGCTGGTTCGGCGTCGACCGCTCCACCATCACCCGCGCCATCCACCAGATCCGCCCCCTCCTGGCCGAACGGGGTTGCAGTATCGCTGGGGGGCGACGGTTGCGAACCCTGGCCGATATGGTCTCCCACCTGGGAAACAGCGGCCAGGAGGCGATCTTGGACGCCACCGAGATCCGGGTGCGCCGCCCGGCCGCCGGCGCTCCTGAACGGAATCGCTTCATCTCCGGCAAAAGCCGGATGAACGCGATGAAGACGATGATCCTCACCGATCTCCAAGGGCGGCTGCTGTGGTGCGGCGAAACCCGTCCCGGATCGGCCGCCGACATCACCCAAGCCCGCCAGTCCGGGCTGGTCGACCTGCTGTCCGACACCCGCGGCCTGCAGATTCTCACCGACGCGGGCTACCAGGGCCTGGGCGGCCAGACCGGAGGCCAGGTCCTCACTCCACCTCGCAAACGACGCGGCAGGAACCTGGAACACGTCCAATGGCTCATGGCCCATCACGACGCGGCCCGGCATGCACACTCCTCCCGGCGGATTCCCGTCGAGCACGGCATCGCCCATCTGAAGAACTGGAGGGCTCTGGCACACCACCACGGCCGTCGCGATCAGCTGCCCGACACCGTCCGGGCCGTGGCCGCGCTTCTGTCCGACCAGCAGAGGGCTGATCACCCGGCCGCTTCCGCCCGGTTCGGAGGACAGAAAGCGTGATCATCGGAGTGTCACCTCAGCGGACCATGCCCTCATCACAATCATGCACGAGGTCGTTAGGCTCCAAGACGGTGGCTCATCTGGATGCGAGCACCCGCATGCTGGTGATGGCACCCTGCCGATGCCAGATGCCCAGAGACCTGCCGGCGAGCGCGTAGGTTGGATGGGGCCTTCGTCGGGGCGGGACGGGCCGCGCGGTGTGCCGGTCAGACCACGCTGAGCGTGTATTGGTTGTTGGTGTTGGCGTTCGGTGCCCACAGGAGCGTGGCCGAGCCAGCGGTGGTCTTACCGCCGCCGTCCAGTGCCGTGCCGGTGCCACGGTTGACGATCTGGTAGCGGCCGTTGCCGAGGCTGTTCAGTCTCCACTGCTGGTTGTTGCCGCCGTTCCACGGCCCCTGCAGGCAGGAGGCGCCGTTGGCGGTGTTGCCCCAGCTGTCGGCGACCATGCCGTTGGTCCGGTTGACGATCCGGTGGTAGCCGTTGCCGAGGTCGACCAGTTGCCACTGCAGGTTGGTGTTGCCGTTCCAGTTCCACTGCTTGAGCGCCGAACCGGCGGCGACGTTCCCGCCGCTGTCGAGCGCCAGGCCGGTGGTGACGTTGGAGATCCGCACCCACCCGGTCGGGATGCCACCGCCGCCGGTGTTCCAGTAGACGGTGTAGTTGTGGCCGTGGGCGTCGTAGAAGGGGATCAGGTTGACCGTCGCGTTGCTGGCGGTGGCGGTGAAGGTGAGCGCGGTGGTGCTGGTCCGGGTGATCGACGAGGTGTTCAGGGCCGGCAGCGCCGACAGTGAGGTGTTGCCGTAGTTGCCCGACAGTACGACCGGACCGTAGGTGATCGCCGCGACGTTGGCGTTGTCGTTGGCCGCCTTCATGACCACGCGCATGGGCAGGCGGACCGTGACGGTGTCGCCTGAGGTCCACGAGCGGGTGAGGGTGGCGTACGTGCCCGGGGTGGTGTCCACGCTCTGCTGCGCGCCGTTGACGCTGATCGTGGCGCCGGTGGTCCAGGAGGGGATGCGGATCCGCATCGTCCACGAGTCGCCGACGTTGCCGGTGACCTGCAGAGTCGTGGTGTCGCTCGCCGGGTACGACGTCGTCTGCGTGACCGTGATCCCGCGCTGGGTCCAGTTCAGCACCGACGGCGCGAACAGGTTCACGGTCAGCGTGTTCCCGTTGTAGAAGTAGATGGAGTCCATGAGTTTGGTCTGCGTCTCAAGGCCCGTGCCCTGGCAGCACCAGAACGAGTTGTAGTCGGTGCTGTAGCCGGGGTTGCGGCCGCCGACACCACGCCGTGCGCCGGGGTTGAGCGGGGTGAAGTAGACGATGTGGCCATGGGCGTCGTTCGGGTTCTGCTGGCCGATCATCTGGTTGATCAGCGCCTGCTCGTAGTAGTCGAACAGGTCGGCCCGGTCCGGGTACAGCGCGAACAGCTCGCGGGTGAGCTTGAGCATGTTGTAGGTGTTGCAGCTCTCGCAGGTCTCGACGGCGAGGTAGGCGGCGATCGCGTTGGGGGCCCGGAAGTATTCGGCCTCACTGTTGCCGCCGATCGCGTACGTGTGCGCGTTGACGGTGATGTTCCAGGCGTTGGTGGCGATGTCCCGGTAGCGGGTGGTGCCGGTCGCCTTGTACTCCCGCGCGGCGCCGATCCACTTGGGGATCTGGGTGTTGGCGTGCAGGCCGTTGAGCCGGTTCTGGTTGGCCGCCAGAGGGTCGAAGACCACGGCGTGGTCGAAACGCTGCGCCGCCGTCAGCCACCGCGCGTCGCCGGTCTGCTGGTACAGGTCGGCCATCGTGGCGTTCATGCCGCCGAACTCGTTGTTCAGCATCGACTGCATCTGGGCGTAGCTCAGCCGGCCGGTACGCCAGTTCACCCAGTCGGCCATGTTCGTGGCCACGGTGAGGGCTTCGGCGTTGCCGACGAGCCGGTACTGGTCGAGCAGACCCGCCAGGATCTTGTGAAGGGTGTACCAGGGCGCCCAGACCGGCTGGCCGCTCTCCACCCGGTCGATGAAGCTCTCGGGGAACGCCGACAGGTAGCCGGCGCGGTAACCGCGGTTCGGCGCGGCCCTTTGGCAGGCCGCCAGCACGCTGATCAGGTAGTCGCCCTTGGTCTTGAACGCCGAGTCGCCGGTTACCGCGTACGCCTGCGCCAGCGCCGACAGCAGATGGCCCATCGAGTGCCCGCGCAGTTCCACGCCCGGGGCCTCCCAGCCCCCGGCGGGCTGAGCCGTGCTGGGAAGACCGGCGTTGAGCCGGAAGGTGTGCAGCATCCGGTCGGCGTCGATGAAACGCAGGTAGGCCAGGGTCCGGTTCTGGTTGTCCAGCCATCGACCGCTGGTCAGCCGTACTTGACCGAGGTCGAACGGGTACGCCGACACGCCGATGTCAGCTCTGACCGGGGCTACCGCGGCCACCGCGGTCGCCGTGGCCGTGGCAGCGTCAGCTCCGGTGACGTTGAGCACCTGGCTTACAGTGGACGCGACTCCGACGGCGCCGACGGCTTGAAGAAGCTGGCGGCGGCTGAGAGACGAGGACGACACGGGACCTCCGGATTGACGTCAACGTTGATATTTCTGTGGTGCGTTCCGAAGCGGCCGTTCGACTCGACGGCGTCTCCGCGCCTGGCACGCCAGTCGGGCCTCGGAGCGCTCGTACCGGGGGAAGAGCAGCCCGGGGTGATGCGGACGCCGATCACCTTTGGAAAGTCGAAATTCGTGAAGGTCTGACAGTTTTGGCCAAGCCGAATGTTAGCGATAACATCAACTCTTGCCCGGCGCCGATGTGCGGCTGACGATGTTACGGAGTCAATTCAATAGAAGTCCCGGCGTCAAGAGCACAGAGCCAATCCCTCGGACGTCCGGGCGCCGTTGGCGCACCACCTGGCCTCTTACCGTGACGTGTTCGCGCCGTCGCGATGAGATGTTGTGAAACTTTCATCCCGGCGTCCGCCGGATGGTGAGCCGTCGCTTCCCTGACCAGACCGCGGCCCGGCGGCTGTGAGTCATCCGAAATCCCCGATCCGCACGGAACTCGATGGACAAGAAGCGCACCCCGCCCGGCGGCTTCACCAGGCGAGGTGGCTGCTCTGGGTGAGCGCGTCGAAGCCTCGGGGGTAGATGGACCGGGGCCGCACGCCGGTCAGGATGTGGAACTGTTTGCGATCGCGACTTCGGTGCTCGCCGCGATGGCTGGCGGCGATCGCCGCCACGCCAACTCCTTCGTCGTCGGCGTGCCACCGAGCCACGACGTCGCCTTGGTGCTCATCGACGACGCGAGGCGAGGCCTCATCGACAGCGCGAAGCGGTCCCGGTGTGAGCTCGGAACTCATCCACCGCTGCTGCCTTGTTCGGGGTCGGCCTCGACGGGGTCGACGGGCCGCAGCATCAAAGGCATTGTGGCCAGCACGATGGGCCTGGAGATGATCTCGAACCAGGAGCTGCCGGCATCCCATTGGATGACGGTGGAAAGAGCGATCAGAGCCCATACGGCGATGAGGATCCGGCGCGCGCTGTGACCGCGTCTCCAGTCCACCCCGGCCTGAAGCGCCAGCACGGCAGGAGAAAGGGTCAGCCAGAGCGGCACCAGCCACGCCCAGAACCCCGACTGGTCGAGTCCCTGTGGCGACTGTGCCCATGCCAGCAGGTCGGTGAGCGAGAGCCACACCATCAGCACCGCTCCCAGCACGAGGACCGCCCCTGAGCGGGAGGTCGGGGTGGCCGAGCACGCGGCCCGGATGGACCTGCCCACCGAAGAGGACCGGCGCCGCGAACGCGCCCGCGTCGTCGAGATCGCCCAGACGTTGCTCTCAGGGGGCTGACGATCCGCCAGGTCGCCGAGAGTTTGAACGTGGAGACCTTCACGTTGAAGGCGTGGCTGAAGGAAGCGGGCATCCAGATCAGCCCGGCCGCGACCGCGCCGGTGACGGCGGGCTCGTCGGGCGGGATGGGGACGGGGGGGGCGTCATCCGGTGAGCGTGTTGAACGAACTGACCCAGCAGGGACGCATCGAGACGGTCATCTGGCAGGTGGAATCGACTGGCCCCTCGCACGCGCCGGCCTTCACCGCGGCCGCCCGCCGCCCGCCCGCTCGCCACGCGCGGCGGCCGATGAGTTCGCATCGGCCTACGACCGATACCTGATCGACACCGCCGCTCAGAGCGCTTGTGATGCGACGGAACGCGGCTGGACCCCCCGTGTCACATGGCGATGACCTGCCATTCCTGGTTGGTGCCGCTGTTGGTGGCCCATTGGATGACTCGGGCGCCGTCGGCTGTGGAGCCGGCTTCGACGTCCGCGCACAGTCCGTTGCCGGCGTTGATCAGTCGGTAGTAGCCGCTTGTGGCCGCGGGGACGAGTTTCCACCGCTGGTTCGCGCCGTTGTTGTCGGTCCTCTGAACCAAGGCGGTGCCCTGGTTGGCGTTCGGGCTGGTGAGGACCTTGCCGCTGCCGGCACCGGACAGCCGGAACGAGCCGTCGGAGTTCTGCGACATCTGCCAGCGCTGGTTGGTCCCGCCGCTCCAGGGCCACTGGACGATGGCGGCGCCGTCGGCGGTGGAGCCGCCGGAGACGTCCAGCACCTTGCCGCTGTTGCGGTTGACCAGGCGGACGACGCCGGTGGCCGGACCGCCGGTGCCCAGGCCGATGGTGATCGGGGTCGTCGTACCTGCGGTGAGTGACACCTGGCGGGCGTGGCTGCCCAATGGCGAGGTGGCGACGCCCGCGCCGGTGGTGACGGAGGTGATCCCGCGCCGGCAGATGAGCGTCACGGTCTGGGTGATGTCGGAGACGACGGTGGCGGTGACGGTCCGGGCACCGAGGTCCCAGGTGAGTGACGCGATCCGGATACGGTTGCGGCCGCGCACGCCGGTGATCTCGCCCTTGGTGAACTGGTCGGGCAGCGCGGGCAGCAACTCCAGGATGCCGGGCCTGGTGTAGATCAACGCCTCGGCGAGAATCGCGGGCAGCGAATTGGCGGCATCGGCGTTGTAGATCGCCAGGTTCGGGTTGTGGGAGGTCATCAGCGACCGGAAGATCATGTTTTTCCCCAGGATCTTCCGCAGGTTGCCGTACACGCCGGCGCCGTCCTTGAGCCGGGCTCGGGCGAGGCTGCGGTGGATGGCGCCGTGGGCCTCTCCCGCTTCGTCGCCTCGCAGGTCCAGGGCGCGGCTCGCGTAGCGGATCAGGTCGGGCTTGTCCTCGGGGTTGATCTCGTGCAGCGGCCAGAGGGGGTACATGTGCTGTACGTGACGGTGGTTGTAGCGGTCGGTCAGGCTGGGCCACGACCATTCCGCGAGCGCCCCGTCGCCGTTGATTCGATAATCGGGCATCTTGGTCAGCAAGGCGGTCCAGCGTTGCACGCCTTGGCCTGAGCCCTGTTCGGTGCCGAGGAAGTTCGCGGCGTCGATGGCGGCCTGCAGTGCGTGCTTGCCTGCGGCGATCTCGCCGGTCGCATTGATCGACAGCTGCCTGCCCGTGTTGCCGGGGCTGTTCTCCATGGAGAAGCACGGCACGAAGATGACCTTGCCGTTGGCGTCGGTGCGGGTGAGGAAGTCCTCGTAGAACAGCGCGAGCTCGATCAGGACCGGAGCGAGCTTGGTGCGGTAGAAGGTGGCGTCACCGGTGACCTGGTAGTACTCGAGCAGTGGATAGAGCAGCCAGTCGGCGCCGCCGATCCAGGTGTGGCCGGGGAAGCCGCCGTCGAAATGCAGCATCTTGCCGTACTCGCCGTCGGTCCGGGAGGGAGCGAGCAGGCCGCGAGTGCCGTAGAGGTTTCTGGCGTTGGTGCGCCAGTCGTTGATCTGGCCGAGGATCAGGGTGAAGTAGCCGTCCATGGCTTCGGTGAGGGACAGGATGTTTCCGCCGGCGACCTGGAAGTTGACGTTGGCGTCCGTGGTGAAGTCGCCGGCCCACGCCGCGTCCCAGGCGCCCGTCCACAGGCCGGTCAGCCGCGGCGGCAGGACGCCGCTGGAGGAGAGGAACAAATAACGGCCGGAGTCATACATCCGCTCCAGCAACGCGAGGTCGATGACATTGCGGTTGGAGTTCTGCCGCGCGATCAGCTCACCGGTCGACAGTTGCCGATCGGCGGCGCTGACGTTCAGGTCGAGGCGTGAACGGTCGTACAGCTCAGCGTGCAGGGCGGTATGCCGCGTCAGCGATGCCGCGTAGTCGGCGCTCAGCGCGGCCAGCGCCGTGTGCAACGGTTTCGCCTCCCACGCGGTGGAGGAGTCGTAGCGATCGAGTTTGGTCAGCAGCACGAGCTTGGTCGCCGCGGCCACGACAATGGCCGAGCCGCTCACCCGTACCGAACCGCCGGTCGCGACTACCCGGGTGACGCCCTCATAGCCGAACGCCCCCTGCCCTGCCGGGTATCTGCCCCGCAGGTTCACGTAGCCGTCACCGTTGCCGACCGTGGCCAGAGTGGTGAAACCGACGGACCCCGGCACGCCGCCCAGGGCCGTGTTGACGCTCAGCGTGGTGTCGATCGTCCGGCCCGGCGCGGCAGTGAGTTCGTGGATGATCACCCGGTCGGCTCGGGAGGCGAAAGCCCGCCGGGTCCACGTGCCGTAACCGTCGGTCCACGTCGAGGTGACCTCACCGGTCCTGAAATCGGTGATCCGGGCGTAATCGCCGGCCGTCGTCATTCCCGGGGTGCTGATCTGCAGCTCATAGCCCGGATGGAAGGTCTGCGTCCAGCGCAGCGACCAGCCGGAGGTGAAGTCGCCGGTGGCGCCGTTGAAGTCACCGGCGAGCGCCTTGTTCCTGACCCCCGCCAACCGGCCCGACAGCACCGGCGGAGTCACGTTACGGGTGCCGTTGGGCAGCACGAACCGGTGATGTGTGAAGATCACCTTCTCCAGGGTGGGCGCGCCGTAGAGCATGGCCCCGTACTCACCGTTGCCGGTCAGGAAGGCATCGGACCAATTCGCCGCGGCCGTCGTGTCGTAGATGCCGCGTTGCGGCAGCGTCACCTGCGGCGGCACGGCGGCGGCCGCCCGGCCGGCGAAGATCGCCGAAGGCAGCGCGGCAGCACCGACGGTCGCCGCGGTGGTGGCGATGAAGCGTCGACGGTTCAGCGGCATGTTCATCCAAGCTCCTGGTGACGAGGCGGGGGTGATGATTGCGGCCGAGTGCCGCCTGTGCCTCCACGACTGGGTAGTCCGTCGCCGCGAGGCAGCCGCCATTCGACGGGACACCCCGCGGTAGAGCACTCGGTCAAAAGGTGCCTCCGACGGCAAACACGCCAGGTGATTTACCTAAGAGACATCCCATGAATAAAACTCACGTAACGTATGACGTCTTATGTATTACGTCAAGAACAACTGCGAACGCCGTGTAACGTCTGGTCCCGGCTCCCAGGACGGCCGACGACTCTCTCAGGAGTTCGGTGTAACTTTCATCGACAGGAAGGTCGGGAGCCAGGACGGCAACCGCGAGGTGTGCGCCTACCGCCGGTACTTCCTTCCTCCATCCCTGGCCCCGCCGGGGCCGGCGGGGCCGCCGGGAGTCATCTACATCGAAGTCAGCCAGCTCGGCCTTCCGCAACGAGGACCTCACCCACGCCCTGCGCCTCAGCCAGGCCGGCGTCCCGGTTGAGTTCCACCTCCACCCCGGCGTCCCGCACGAATTCGAAAACATGGCCTTCACCTTCAAGGTCACCCGGCACGTCATCGCCGACCGCGCCCGCGCCCTCGCCTCCTTGTGGACCACGCCGCCCCTGGCGCACCTCTCATGATCAACTTGAAGTGGCGTCCTTATGGACACCGCACCGGCCGGCGCCACACGTTTCGGGTCGCAGTCCCACGGGCGAAAAATACTTCGCTTCGCGTTCTCGCGGCAGACGCGGATACATCCCCTGTATGAGGCGTCCATTGCGGATTGAAAGTTTCACCACCTGCGAGCTTGCCTGAGGACATCGACTGTGGTGGAAGCACACGGCCGAAGTAATCCCATCTCTCCGGGACCGTGAGCCTTGACATGCGGGAACCCCGGGGCCTATGTGTGATGTCCGGCCACGGGCTCGAACCGATTCGACTCCAGACAGCGAGCCTCATCAGGCCGCCGGACCGAGGACACAAGGGACTCACCCGAAAGGACTACCGATGAAGCGGAGCGATCCCTCCTGCCGTCCCCGACGTCTGGCGAGCAGGTGGCCGGCGGCGATGGCGGTCTTCTTGCTCGCGATGATCGGGGCTCAGCCGGTTGCGGCGGCACAGCAGTCTGCGCCTCAGCAATCTGCGCCGCAGGAGTCCACCGCGTCGGTTGCCGCCGCCGCAGATGTCGACGGCTTCACCGCGGGCAATGCCGCGATCGCCTCGGTCGATCTCGCCGGGACATGGAGCTTCACCCCGGCGGGCCGGTCGACGACGTCGATCAAGGTGCCCGGCGGCGGCTGGTACAAACAAGGATTCACAGACGTGAACGAGGCCGTGTACTCGCGCACCGTCGTGATACCGGACTCAGGTCAGCCCCAGTCGACGTGGATCGAGTTCGGGGCGGTGAACCACCAGGCGACGCTGTCGGTCGACGGCCGGGTGGTGGCGACCCAGACGACGGCGTTCACCCCCTCGAACTTCGATATCAGCAGCTACGCGGCGCCCGGCACCACACACACGATCAGTGTGCACGTGAAGGGTCGCGGGGCGTTGAAGGCGGCCGACGGCAAGTACCTGGTTCCCGTAGCGGCCGACTGGTCCGAGGCGATACCGCAGGGGATCTTCCGGTCGGCGTACCTGCGGGCGTATCCGGCGGTGCGTGTCAGCGACGCGTTCGTCCGCACCTCGGTGGCGGACCGCACCATCAGCTACGACGTGTCGGTGACCAACTCCTCGGCCGCGACCAGAACGGTCACCCTGACCGGGTCGCTCGCGTCCGACGGCGCAGGCTCCTTCAGCTACCCACAGCTGCCGCAGCGAACCGTGACGGTGGCGGCCCGTTCGACGGCGAAGGTCACGGTGGGGCCCGTGGCGTGGAACCTCGGCACCACCTCCTACTGGTGGCCCAATGTGCCCTACCGGCCTGGATACCGGGCCCAACTGCACCGCCTCGCGATACACGCCGCCACTGACGACGGCCGCACCAGTGATGCCACATACCGCTTCGGGTTCCGGGAAAGCACGCAGAACGGCGAGTACTACTACCTCAACGGCGTGCGAGTGAACTTCCGTGGCGACAGCCTGCAGGGCGCCGACTACGACCGGGTCAACAACGGCGGGAAGGGCGACGCGTACGACACCCTGCCCGGCTTTCTGCCACCGTCGCCCGGCAACGGCGGCTGGCCCCAGGCAGTGGACAACTACCAGCGCCTCAACTACAACGTGGTACGCATCCACATGGAACCGGCCAGCCCGTACATGCTCGACGTGGCCGACGAGATGGGCTTGATGATCATCGACGAGACCGCCATCCGCAGTGGTGCCCAGAACTTCGTGGCCGGACGCGACAACATGGTGGCCCACGCGCGTGCGCTGACCCTGCGCGACCGCAACCATCCGGCGGTGATCCGCTGGAGCCAGATCAACGAGCCCAGCTTCAACAACAACGACTCCCAGCAGTTCGAACAAGACCTGTACGCGGCGATGAACGGCAACGACGGCACCCGGCCGATCAGCATCGACGCCGCTCCGGGCGCCGACTCGGCCAGCCGGTATCCGGCCATGAACTACCCGAACTTCGCGATCTTCGCGCACTACCTGGACGGCACCGGCCGGTACGGCGAGGCCCTGAATCGCGTCCCCGGGCGGCCGGACGGCGAAGGCGAGTACATCTGGCCCGCCTGCAGCACCAAACAAGGCTTCACGTGGTTCGCCACGGCAACCCTTGCCAAACGGGGCAAGGACGCCAGCGACCTGCGCCCGTACACGCTGCTGTCCGCCTGGGCCGGCGTGGTGCCCGGCGTGCGGACCACCGACTTCACCACGGAGGAGGGCAGTCGCCCGGTCTACGGCGCGGACAACCTGACCGACCCGTGGAGCAACTCGCAGATCCAGCGCGTGCAGGCGGCGTTCAACCCGGTGGCCGCGGTCGACCTCCCGTACTGGTCCGCCTCCGGCGCCTCGGACTCGAACGGCACCTTCCCGCTGCCGCAGGCGGTACCCAGCTACGCCCGCAACGCCACGGTGACCCGCAACATCACCGTGTTCAACGACGATCTCACCGACACCTCGGTGAACTTCACCTGGACCGCCCGGCTCGACGACCCGACCGGCGCGGTCATCGCGTCCGGCAACACCAACCTGACCATCCCGCTCGGCTCGCGGGTCACCCAGCCGGTCACCTTCACCACACCGGCGAGCGGCTCACGCGTGTACCTGGTACTGACGACCACCAAGTCGGGTACCACGACGTTCACCGACGCGGTCGAGTACTTCAATCTCGGCTCCGGTTCGGGCCCGGTGTCGGGCGCGACCTACCGGATCGTCAACCGCAACAGCGGTAAACCCCTCGCCGTGGCCGGAAACTCCTCCGCCGACGGCGCCAAGGCCGTGCAGCAGTCCGGCTCCGCCGCGTGGACCGTCACCAGCGGTCAGGACGGCGCGTACACCCTGCGCTACACCCCCACCGGCAAGGCCCTCGACGTCAACGCCAGCAGTACGACCCAGGGGCTGCAACTGCAGCAGTGGACCGCTAACGGCGGCTCCAACCAACTGTGGTACCTGCGTCCCACCGGCGACGGCTACTACACGATCGTCAGCTACAGCAGCGGCCTGTTGGCAGACGTATACGGCGCATCAACCTCCGACGGCGCCCAGGTCGTGCAGTGGGCGGCGACCGGCGGCACCAACCAGCAATGGCAACTGGTCCCGTCCTGACATCATCTGGGGGCGGCCCCGCCACGACGCCGGGCCGTCCCCCGCCACGTCGCCATCAGCGTTGTGCTGCTGGGCACCCGGTGGTGGGGGCGTCGGACGGCGCCTCGACAGCCAGCGCGTCGAGCGCCGCTGTTGGTGGCGTCGGTTGGATCCAGTCCAGCAGGCGCCGCTGGTCCTGGCTCACCTGCGCAATGGTGACACCTACGCCCGGCTGGCCGCGGGCTTCGCGATCGGCACCACCACGGCCTGGCGTTACGTGCGTGAAAGCGTCGACCTGCCGACGGGCACGGGTGAATCTGACGGGCGGCTGGCGCGAGCCCACGAAGGGGCTCGGTACCTCGATATTACGGAAACAGAGCGGAGGGTTCGCCGAGTCGGCGCGGACGGCGCGGACGCCTCGTCACGCAGCAGCCGGACGAGGCGCTCGGGTGGCGGCCGCGTCGCGCTGCATCCGCAAGTGGGGTGCCACCGGAATACGGCAGCAACGGGCCGCGCTGGGGTGCTGTCCAGACAGAGTCTGGAATCTGCCTGGACAGCACGACCGCATCACCGATGAGGCTGAGGTGGCCGATGGTGGAATGTCTCCTGCGGGTGTTGTAGCGGGTGATCCACTTGAAACCGCCAGGCGTGCCTCACGCGCCGAGAACCAGCCTTGGGCGCCTTGCAGCGTCTCGCGTTTCAGGGGGCGTCGAACGCCTCCGCCGCGGCGTCGCAGCGGCGGCCCGCAGTGCGCCGGTCACCGGCTCGGTGCGCATGTGATCGGCGATCGACCAGCCCGCCAGCCGGCGTGAGCCCAGGTCCAGCACCGTGGCCAAGTAGAGGAGCCGGCCGTCACCGACGGGCAGGTACGTGATGTCACCGACGTAACGCCGGTTCGGGGCGGGCGCGGTGAAGTCCCGCCCGATGAGGTGGGGCACCTTCTGATGCGAGGGTTCCGGCACGGTGGTGCGCACCTTCTTGCGCAGATGCAGCCCGACGATGCCGAAGCGGCGCATCACCCGCGCCACCCGCCTGTGGTTGACCCTGCGACCTTGCGCGCGCGACTCGGCGGTGACGCGCGGACTGCCGTGGACACCGTCGAACTCTCCGTGGATGTACCTGATCTCCTCGGCGAGTACAGCGTCGGCCGCAGCCCGCTGCGCCCGAGCCGAAGCCGCCTTGAACTCCGGCGGATACGACTTCCCTGAACCAACCTAACGAAGTACTACTAGAAGGCGATCTCCTTGAAGGCGCGGACCTGCTCGGTGATGGCGCGCTCGGTCGGCAGCCGCTCGACCGAGGAGGCGCCGAAGAAGCCCACCACGCCCTCGGTGCGGGCCAGCACGTGGCTCGCGTCCGCCGGTTCGGCGATCGGCCCGCCGTGACAGAGCACCAGCACGTCGGGGCGTACGGCCACGGCGGCGTCGCGCATCGCCTGGACCCGCTCGACGGCCTCGTCCAGCGTCAGGGCGGTACCGGCGCCGATGCTGCCCTTGGTGGTCAGCCCGACGTGCGGGACGAGCACGTCGGCGCCCGCCTCGGTCATGGCCCGGGCCTGGTCGGGGTCGAAGACGTAGGGGGCGGTGACCAGGTCGCGCTCACGCGCCAGCCGGACCATCTCGACCTCCAGGTCGTAGCCCATCCCGGTCTCCTCCAGGTTCTGCCGGAAGACCCCGTCGTACAGGCCGACGGTCGGGAAGTTCTGCACCCCGGCGAACCCCATGGCCGCGAGCTGGTCCAGGAACCTGGGCATCAGCCGGAACGGGTCGGTGCCGCACACCCCGGCCAGCACCGGGGTGTCGGTGACGACCGGGAGAACCTCGGCCGCCATCTCCACGACGATCTGGTTGGCGTCGCCGTACGGCAGCAGGCCGGCCAGCGAGCCGCGGCCCGCCATCCGGTAGCGGCCCGAGTTGTAGATGATGATCAGGTCGACGCCGCCGGCCTCGGCGCACTTGGCCGAGAGCCCGGTGCCGGCGCCGGCGCCGACGACGGGCCGGCCCTCGGCGACGGTACGGCGCAGCCGGGCGAGGATCTCCTCCCGGGTCACGCGGCGCCTCCCCGTGTGATCATCGCGTGCAGCCGGTCGGCCATGGCCCGGCCGAAGGCGGGGTCGTTGACGTGCAGGTCGAGCTCCTCGACCTGCACGGCCGAGTCCCGCACCCCGTCGGCCAGGGCCTCGAAGCACGCCTGGTCGGCCTTGGGGTCGTGGAAGGGCGCGCCGGGCGTGTCGAGGGCGGAGACGCCGCCGCGCGGGACGAACAACGCGACCGGGCCGGTGGCGGCCCGCAGCTTGGCGGCCACCCGGCGGCCGAGCTCGGCCATCTCCTCGGCCGTGGTGCGCATCAGCGTCACGGTCGGGTTGTGGACGTAGAACAGCCGGTCGGCGAAGCGTTCGGGGACCGTCTCCAGGGGGCCGAAGTTGACCATGTCCAGCGCGCCGGGGGCGACCACCTGGGGCAGGCCGCGCTCGCCGGCGGCGGTGAGCCTGGCCGGTCCGGCCGACAGCACCCCGCCGACCAGGTCGTCGGCGAGCTCGGTGGTGGTGAGGTCGAGCACGCCCGCGATGAGGCCACTGCCGGCCAGCGTCTCCAGGGCCTGCCCGCCGGAGCCGGTGGCGTGGAAGACGAGCACCTCGTAGCCGAGCTCGTCCAGCCGCTGCCGGGCCGCGTCGACCGCGGGCGTGGTCACGCCGAACATGGACGCGGCCACCAGGGGGCGGTCGTCCTCGACGACCGGGGCGGGGACGCTCGCCATGCCGACGATCGCCGCCGCGGCGTTGCCGAGGATGCGCGCGGAGACCCGGTTGACGCCCGCGACGTCGACCACGCTGTACATGATGGTGACGTCCTTGGCCCCCACGTAGGGGGAGACGTCCCCCGAGGCCATGGTCGAGACGATGAGCTTGGGCAGCCCGATCGGCAGGTCCCTGACGGCCCGCGCCGCGATCGAGGAGCCGCCGCTCCCGCCCACGGCGAGCACTCCGTCGAGGCGTCCCTGGGCGTACAGCTCCGCCAGGACCGCCGCGGCGCCCTCGCCCATCGTGGTGACGGCCGCCCCGCGGTCACCGGCCGCGCGCAGCGCCGCCAGGTCGGCCCCGGCCGCCAGCGCGACCCGGTCGTTGGCCACGTCGGCGGGCAGCCGCGTCTCCCCCACCCCCGCGTCGATCAGGACGACCTCGCAGCCCAGGGCGCGCAGCCGGTCATGGAGCCAGGCGTACTCCCGCCCCTTCGTGTCGAACGTTCCCACCAGGCCTATCGTCGGCATCTCACGCCACACCTCTCCGCTCAGGACCCCGCGTCACCGCGCCGATCTCGCCGGCCGCCCCGGCGGGCCCGTGGTGCCGGGCCCGCCCCGGGCGGCCGTCGGCGATCCCGGCCGGCGGGAGGCCCACATCGAACCCTGCCTTCACATGCCCCGTGAGCTGCGGATCGCACCCTCCGGCACCGACCGGTACCGACGGGGGCGCCCGGGGCCGTCCGCCGTCCGGCACGGCCGGCGGCCCCGGACGTCGTTCAGAGCGACGGGGAGAACCTGCCGTAGTAGCCGCCCAGCTCCTGGCGGTAGACGCTCTGACGGTAGGTGGCCGCGTCGTACTCGGGCGCGTCCTGGATCTCCTGCTTGGTACGCGCGATGTGGACCTTGCGCTCCTCGCGGTCGATCCGGGTCACCGTGCTGGCCGGCAGCACGACCTTCCTGCCCGAGAGCCAGGAGCCGACGTCCGCGACGACGTAGCTGTCGTCGGTCACGTTGCTCTCCTCCTCCACCAGGCCGACCTTGCCGTCGACGGCCTCCACGTCGAAACCGATGACGCTCAGCGTCTCGTCGGGACCGTACACGCCCTCGCGGTAGTTCCACAGTCCTTCGATCGTCATGCGGGGGCTCTCCTCATCAACCGTGTGTCAGGGATCTTCCGCCTACCCGCGGTGGCGCGGGTAAACGGCCCTTCTCCAGGTCGGGCGGGCCCGCGGGCGACCGGCACGACAGGGCGTCGCGGATGCTACTAGAATTCCGTTCTAGGATTGGCCGGCCTCCCGGCCCCGACCGCGAGGAGCCCACGTGCACGTCTCACCGGAACCCCCGGCAGCCCCGGGACTCCAGGAGCTCCCGGAGCTCCAGGAGCTGGGTGTGGTCTTCGACCACACCGCCGTCGCGGCGCCCCGGGTCAGGGACCTCCTGCCGATCTACCAGGGCCTGCTCGGCGGGACCTTCCTGGGCGGCGGTGACCACCCCGGCGGGTACCGGGTGATGCAGCTCGCCTACCCGGGCGGCGGCAAGGTCGAGCTGATGGAGCCGCTGGAGGGCTCCTCGTTCTTCGACAGCTTCTTCGAGCTCACCCGGGGGCGGGGCGGCGTCCACCACCTCAACTTCCACGTGCGCGACCTCGACCTGGCGGTCTGTCTGCTCACCGCGCGCGGTTACCGGCTGCACGGCCTGAACCAGGGCGACCCGAGGTGGCGCGAGGTGTTCCTGCACCCCAAGGAGGCCCACGGCGTGCTGATCCAGCTCGCCCAGGCCGGGCCGCGCGACGACGCCGATCCCGCCCCGCGCCTGGAGGACGTGCTGGCCGGGCGCGGGTGGAACGGCAACGGGGTCCCGAGTCCTTCCTGAAGCCCCCTTGAGCACGGCACCGGACGCGGCCGGCCCCCGGGGCGGGACCGCGACATCCCTTCCGTCCCCCGGACGGACGGCGTACGACGGAGGATGGGAAGGGGACGGATGACACGCAAGCCCGGAGCCTGGGAGTGGAGCCGCACCGCGCAGACCCGGACCAGCATGCTCACGGCGGCCCGGGAGGTCTTCACCGAGCACGGGTTCGCCGACGCCGGGGTCGCCGACGTCGTCGAACGGGCCGGGCTGAGCGTGGGCAGCCTCTACCACCACTTCGGCGGCAAGACCGAGCTGTTCCTCGCCCTGTGGGAGAGGCACCAGGCCGAGCACGAGGAGAACGCCGCCTCGGCGGTGTCGGAGGCGCGCCGCTCGGGCGTCCGCGATCCGCTGGAGTTGTTCACGGCCGGGGCGCGCGCCTTCCTTGAGGGCTCCTGGGAGCGGCGGGACCTGGCCCGGCTGTTCATGGACGGGGACGGCCCGCCCGGGTTCGAGCTGCTGCGCCGCACCCGCGGCCGTGAGTGGGTACGGCAGAACGCCGTCCTGCTCGGCGCGGGCAGCACCCCGCTGGACCGGCTCACCGTCGCCGTCCTGACGTCGGTCATCGGCGAGGCCGGCCGCGAGGTGGCCACCTGCGACTCCGAGGAGGAGGCCGGGCGGATCACCGAGGCGGCGATCGAGCTGATCCGCCGCCTGGACCCGCTCCGCGGCCCCCGCCCGCCCTCCGGCGGCGAGCCCCCGCCCCCGAAGACCGGCCGCGGGTCCCGCGCCGGAGCCTGAGGGCCGGGCACCGGGCGCTCGCCCCCGGGCCCGGCGCCGAGAGTCGGGGGTCGGGGGCACCGGTGTCCGGGGGCCGGGAGCCCCGGCGGCCGGGGATCGGGGGCACCGTGGCGGGGCGCCGGGAACGCCGGGGGGTGGGAGGTCAGCCCTCCCGGCCGGGGATCACGCCGTTCTGGAGGGCGTTGGGCGCCGCCCGTGCGACCAGGTCGGGAATCACCGAGCCGAGCTCGGCCGGGTCCCAGCGGGTGCCCTTGTCGACCTCGGGTCCGGCGTGCCAGCCCTCGGCCACGCTGATCACGCCGCCCCTGACGTTGAAGACCCGGCCGGTGATGTCCCTGGCCTCCTCGCTGGCCAGCCAGACGGCCAGCGGCGCGACGTTCTCGGCCTGGAAGGCGTTGAAGTCGGTGGTGACCGGACGCGGCCTGCCCGACACCAGGTTCTCGGTCATGCGGGTGAGCGCGGTGGGGGCGAGGGCGTTGACGGTCACGCCGTACCGGGCCAGTTCCTGGGAGGCGATCACGGTGAGCGCGGCGACGCCGGCCTTGGCCGCGCCGTAGTTGCCCTGCCCGGGGTTGCCGTAGATGCCCGACGAGGAGGTGGTGTTGATGATCCGCGCGTCGACGGCGTCGCCGCTCTTGAAGCGCTCGCGCCAGTAGGCGGCGGCGTGCCGGAGCGGTGCGAACGTGCCGCGCAGGTGGACCCGGACGACCGCGTCCCACTCGTCGATCGTCATGTTGACGAGCATCCGGTCGCGCAGGATGCCGGCGTTGTTGACCAGGACGTCCAGCGTGCCGTAGTGGTCGATCGCCGCCCGCACGAGCCGGCCCGCGCCGTCGAAGTCGGAGACGTCCTCGCCGTTGGCGACGGCCTCGCCGCCCATGGCCCGGATCTCCTCGACGACCTGCCCGGCCGGACCCTCCGAGGAGCCCGTGCCGTCCACCTCGGCCCCCAGGTCGTTGACCACGACCCGGGCCCCCTGGCGGGCGAACTCCAGGGCGTGGCCGCGTCCGATCCCCCGGGCCGCCCCGGTGACGATCACCACCCGGCCCGACACGATGCCGCTCATCCGGCCTCCAATTTTAGAATCGAATTCCAGTCGGAGCGTGTCGGAGACCGCCGTCGATGTCAACGCCCGCACCACCCCGTACCGCGCCCACCCGGGCGGGACGGGGCGGCGCGGTGCGGGACGGAGCGGGCGGCGCGGTGCGGGACGGGGCCGTGCGGGGCGGTGCGGTGGGGGCGCTCCCGGTGCCGCCCCGCTCGCGGCCCCTCAGGCGCCCCAGCCGGCCTGCGCCCCGCCCACACGCTCCTCGGCGATCTTCTCGAAGTAGCCCGACCGGGCGTAGGCCGCCATCGGGTCGGGGTCCAGGCCCGCCTCGGCGCGGATCTCGGCCAGCAGCGGCCGTACGTCGGTGTTGTAGGCGTCCATCACGACCGCGTTGGCCCCGAGCACGTCCCCGGACGCCTGCGCCGCCGCGAGCGCCTCCCGGTCGACCAGCAGCGCCTTGGCCGTGGCCTCCTGCACGTTCATCACCGACCGGATCTGCCCGGCGATCTTCGGTTCGATGTTGTGGCACTGGTCGAGCATGAACGCCACGTCCTCGGTGAGGCCGCCCCCGCCGATCACCTCGAACATGATGCGGAAGAGCTGGAACGGGTCGGCGGCCCCGGCCATCAGGTCGTCGTCGGCGTAGAAGCGGGAGTTGAAGTCGAACCCGCCCAGCTTGCCCTCGCGCAGCAGGAACGCCACGATGAACTCGATGTTGGTGCCCGGCGCGTGGTGGCCGGTGTCCACCACCACCTGGGCCTTGGGGCCCAGCCTCAGGCAGTGCGCGTACGCCGTCCCCCAGTCGGGCACGTCGGTGGCGTAGAAGGCGGGCTCGAACAGCTTGTACTCCAGCAGGAACCGCTGCCCCTCCCCCAGCCGCCCGTAGACCCGCTCCAGCGCCTCGGCCAGCCGGTCCTGCCGGGCGCGCAGGTCGTCCTGACCGGGGTAGTTGATCCCGTCGGAGAACCAGAGCTTCAGCGTGTCCGACCCGGTGGCGTCCATGATGTCCACGCAGTCCAGCAGGTGCGCCAGCGCCTTGGCCCGCACCTTCGGGTCGGGGTTCGTCACGCTGCCCAGCATGTAGTCGTCGTCCTGGAACACGTTGGAGTTGATCGCGCCGATCCTCACCCCCAGGCCGGAGGCGTGCTCGGCCAGCGCGGCGTAGTCGTCGACCCGGTCCCACGGGATGTGCAGCGCGACCCTGGGCGCCACCCCGGTGAAGGCGTGCACCTGGGCGGCGTCGGCCAGCTTCTCGAACGGGTCCCTGGGCACCCCGCGCTGGGCGAACACCTTGAACCGCGTACCGGAGTTGCCGTACGCCCACGACGGGGTCTCGATGACCTGAGCCCGCAGCGAATCCTTGATCATTGATCGGTCCCCGAATCAGTTGAGGTGGAAGACTTCCTCGAGCGAGACCATGCCCTCGTCCGGGCGGCCGTCGAGGCTCTCGAAGAACGGCGCCATCTCGGCCTGCCACCGGGCGTTGACCTCGGTCGCGGCCATGGCCGCGCGGGCGGCCTCGAAGTCCTCGGTCTCCAGGTAGCCGACCAGCAGCCCGTCCTCGCGCAGGAAGAGGGAGTAGTTGTGCCAGCCGGTGGCGCTGAGCGCTGCCAGCATCTCCGGCCAGACGGCCCGGTGACGCTCGCGGTACTCGTCCAGGCGCTCGGGCCGTACCTTCAGCAGGAAGCAGACGCGCTGCACGACGTGATCTCTCCTCGATGAGGCCCGCGCCCGGGGGTGCCGGGCTCCGGATCAAAAACGATTTAACAATCTGAGCTGGACAGTAGAACCATGCGGCACGGGTGTCAATGGAACGCGAAGATGCCGTTTCTTTACAGTTACACGGTTCGGGCCGTCCCGCACCCCGGTGCCGCGCGGCCCCCTCCGGCTCTGGCGGCGGCGACCGGAGGCCCGATCCGTTACCACGTTTTAACGGCCGGTGACCCTCCCGCCCGGCACCCCCTCGGCGCTCCTCTCCCGCTCCCGCCGCAGACCGGGCGCCAGGGCCAGCGTGACCGCGATCGAGGCCGCCGCCATCACCGCCATCGCGACCGGGGGCGAGGTGAACTCGGCGACGGTGCCCGCGATCGAGGCCGCGACCCCCTGCATGGCGAGCATGCCGGAGGACTGCAGCCCGAACGCCTGCCCGCTCATCTCCTCCGGCGTGATCTCCATCAGGCGCTGCTGAAGCATCAGGCCGGCCGAGAACCCGGCCGAGGCCAGCGCGACCGCGGCCGCCGCGACGGGGAGCGGCGGGGAGAGCAGGAAGAGCAGGTAGGGCGCGGCCAGCAGCAGCCGCAGCGGCGTGGCCAGCCGCTCCCGCCACCCGGCCGGGACGAACCTCCCCATCACGGTGTCCCCGGCGAGCATCCCCAGGGCGGCGAACGCGAAGAGCAGCCCGGCGTGCCGGGCGTCGTGGGAGACGTAGAGCGACTCGCAACCGACGATCAGCCCGTTCGGCACCCACATGGCGAGGTAGACCCGGCGGCGCGCCCGGGAGCTCAGCAGCAGCCGGTTGGTCCGCCAGGTCCGGGCGACCGACGGGCGCCCGGCGACGCGCGGCGGCCGGTCGCCGAGTCCCAGCCGCGCGACGGCCGCGGCGACCAGGTAGAGGCCCGCGCCGACGAGCAGGGTGACGCGCGGGGACAGGGCGGCGACGAGCACCCCGCCGGCGGCGAACCCGCAGATCTGCTGGACGCCGACGGACATGCTGAGCACCGATCGGCCGAGCAGGTACCCCTCCCTGGGGAGGATCTCGTTCAGCAACCCGATCCGGACCCCGCCGCCCAGGGAGGCGGCCGTCCCCTGGCCGAGGATCAGGACGAAGACCGCCCACAGCGGCAGGCCCGGCACGGCGAGGACGGCGGTGCTCGCGCAGAAGACCAGCGCCAGCCCGGTCAGCGCGGCGCGGGGGCGCAGCCGGTCCGCCGCCGACAGCAGCACCATCGCCCCGAGCAGCTGCGCGAAGGAGGAGCCGAACATGCTCAGCGCCGACAGCAGCGGCGACCCGGTGGCCGCGTACACGAGCGTGCCCAGGGCCAGCCCGCTCACCGTCGAGGCGGCGACCTGCACCGCGCCGGTCGCGAACAGGGGCGTGAACTCGGGCGTCCCGAAGAGTTCCGTGTAGGTGCGCATCCCGGGAGTCTCGGCGGCGGCGGCGCCGGGCCGTTAGAGTTTCGCGGGGAGGCGAAACGATGGGCTGGTGGGAGGTCAACGCCGACACCCTCGCGGGGAGCCGGTTCGTGGTCTCCCCGCTGGCCGAGACCACGGCCTGCCTGATCGCCCTGGAGCGGGCGAGAGCCGCGCACCCGGGTGAGCGCAGGTGGCTGGAGGCCCACCTGCCCGGCTACCGGGCGCGCCTGGCCGCCGACCCGGTGACGGCGCTGCTCGTCCGGTGCGCGCTGGGGCGGACCTGGATCGCCGACTTCCTCACCCTCGCCCCGGCGGGAGAGGGCTCCCCCGGCTTCGAGGAGGAGGTGGAGCGGGTCCGGCGGACGCCGCCCGGGACCGCGCGGGCGGATGTGGGGACGACGCTTCGGGGGCCGCTCCCGGCGGCGCTGCACCGGTCCGACCTGCCCGAACGCGCCGCCCGCCTGCTGGAGTGGGTGTGGGAGGAGACGGTGCTGCCGTACTGGCCCCGGCGGCGGCGCGTCCTGGAGGCCGACATCCTGGCGCGGACGGACCGGCTGACCCAGGGCGGCTGGGCCGCCGTGCTGGACGGCATGCGCCCGGGGACGCGCTGGCTGGGCGGGAACCGGCTGCAGATCAACACGCACGACTACCCGCCGCAGGAACTGGCCGGTGTCCGGCTGATGTTCGTCCCGGTCACCCCCGGCCAGGGCTGGGTCACCTGGAGCGCGGACACGCCGGTGCCGCGCTACGCCCTGGTCTACCCGTGCTCGGGCACGCTGGCCGAGCCGGACCGGGCCGCGGCCCCCGAGGCGCTGGGCAGGCTGCTCGGCCCGGCACGGGCCGGGGTGCTGGTCCTGCTCGGCACGCCCATGAGCACGTCGCAGCTCGTGGCGCTGACCGGCCAGGGGCTGGGGTCGGTCGGCCGCCACCTGAGGGTCCTGCTCGACGCCGGGCTGGTCCGGCGGCGGCGCGCCGGCCGGTCGGTGCTCTACCAGCGCACGGCCGCCGGGGAGACCCTGGTGGGGGCTTCGGCGCAGGCCGGGTGAGCCCCCCCGCGACGGATGCCCGCGGGGTCGCCGCCCGTGAGGCCCGGTGAACCCGTCCGCGAGGCCGCCACGTGAGGCCGGGTGAGCACCCGCGCGACCGGCGTCCGTAGGGTTGCCCCGTGAGAGCGTTCGTCGTGACCGGTCCGCGCCGTTTCGAGGTGCTGGAGGTCGACCCGCCGGTCCCCGGCCCCGGGCAGGTCGTCGTGGACGTGGAGCGGGCCGGGGTGTGCGGCACCGACATGGAGATCTTCGGCGGCCAGATGAGCTACCTTCACGACGGTCACGCCCGCTACCCGGTGCGGCTCGGCCACGAGTGGTGCGGGACGGTCTCCTCGGCCGGCGAGGGCGTCGACGACGCCTCCACCGCCCCCGGCCTGCCCGCCGACCTGGTGGAGCCGGGCAGGCGGGTGGTCCACATCGGCCTGTCGTCGACCCGCGCGCCTGACCACCCCCCGCCCGGCGCGCCCGGACGGCCGTTCCCGCCGCGCCCGGCCCGCCGGGTGGGGTGCGGCGCCGTCAGCCCTTGAGGCCGGTGTGGGCCAGGCCCTCGATGAACTGCCGCTGGGCGAGGACGAACACCACCAGCACCGGCAGCGCGGTCATCGAGGCCGCGGCGAGCTGGACGTTCCACATCGGACCGCCGTAGGCGTCGACGAACTGGGTCAGCGCCTGCGGCAGGGTGAACCTCTCCGGCGAGGAGAGGTACACGATCGGCTCCAGGTAGAGGTTCCAGCTGTGCAGGAAGGTGAAGATCGCCACAGCGCCGAGCGCGGGGCGGGCGAGCGGCAGCGCGACCCGGTAGAAGGTGCCGAACCTGCCCAGCCCGTCCACCCGGGCGGCCTCCTCCAGCTCGCCGGGCAGGCTGATGAAGAACTGCCGCATGATGAAGGTGGCCAGCACGCCGGGCGCGCCGAGGATCGGCACCAGGATCAGCGGCCAGTGGGTGTCGGTCAGGCCCAGGCCGTGGAACATCTGGAAGAGCGGGACGATGGTGACCTCGCTCGGGATGAGCAGCCCGAGCAGCACCACCACGAAGAGCGCGTTCTGGCCGGGGAAGCGGATGCGCGCGAAGGCGTACCCGGCCATGGCCGCCACCGCCATGGTCCCGGCCGTGACGACCAGGGCGATGTAGAGGCTGTTGACGTACTGGACGGCGAAGGGCTGGAGCTCGAACACCTGCCCGTAGGCCGACAGGTCCCAGTCGGCGGGCAGCAGCCTGGGCGGGAACGCGAAGATCTCGGCGATCGGCTTGAACGACGAGGTGACCATCCACCAGGTCGGGAAGACGAACGGCACGCACAACACGCACAGCAGCCCGTACAGGAGCGTCTTCAGACGGACCGACGGCTCACGTCTCATTGAAGACCCACCTCCTGCGCATCCGCCACTGCACGACGGTGAGCAGCGCCACGATCGCGAAGAGCAGGACGGACAGCGTCGCGCCGTACCCGAAGTGATGGAACTGGAAGGCCTGCTGGTACAGGTAGTAGACCAGGACGGTCGTGGACATGCCGGGACCTCCCTGGGTGAGCACCGCGATCTGCGCGAACACCTGCAGCGAACCCACCACGGTGATGATCGAGGTGAGCAGGATGGTCGGGCTGATCAGCGGGACGGTGATGCGCCGGAAGCGGGTCCAGGCGCCGGCGCCGTCCAGCTCGGCGGCCTCGTAGAGCTGGCCGGGCACGCCCTGGAGCGCGGCCAGGAACAGCACCATGTTCAGGCCGACGTTCTTGAGCACCTGGACGACGATCACCGACGTCATCGCGGTGCCCTCGCCGCGCAGCCAGTTCGGCCCGTCGATCCCGGCGACGCCGAGCAGGCCGTTGAGGCCTCCGTCGTCCTGCAGCAGGAACTGCCAGACGATGGTCCAGGCGACCAGCGAGACCACCACCGGGGAGAAGAACACCGTGCGGAAGAACGTGGTGCCGGCCAGGCGCTGGTTGAGCAGGATCGCCAGGACGAGGGCCAGGGCGAGGTTGAGCACCACCAGGCCGGCGGAGAACAGCGCGGTGCCGCTCAGCACCTCGCGCAGGTTGGCATCGGCCAGCAGCCTGTCGTAGTTCTCCCGGCCCACGAACTCGAACGTCCCGGCCAGCACGTTCCACTCGTGCAGGCTGTACCAGAGCACCAGCCCGAGCGGCAGGAGCACGAACAGCGCGCTGCCGAGCAGTTGCGGGGTGACGAGCAGGTACCCGACCAGGTTGTCGCGGCGGCGCACGGTCCAGAAGGACCGCCGGCCGCCCCGGTGCGGGTGCCCGGCCCCCGCCGGCCGGGGCGCTGCCCGGTCGGCGGTCACCGCGAGCTTGGAGGCGGACGGGGTCACGTCACGTCCCCAGCATCGGCTTGATCTTGGCGCAGACCCCGGTCAGCACGGCCTTGACGTCGGCCTCGGGCCGCCAGAGCGGGTCGAGCGCGGCCCGGACGGTCTGGGAGAGCTCGGCCTGGCCGGTGTGGTTGGGCTTGACCACGCCCTTCTCGATGCCGGCGATCACGACCTGCTGGAGCTGGGCGGGCTTGAGCAGCGGGTTGCTCTTGGCCAGCGTGTCCGCGGTGAGCTGGGAGGCCCTGGGCGGCGGGAAGTAGGCGGCGAGCTTGGCGGAGTTGGCGGGGTTGGTGAAGAAGGCCAGGAAGTCGGCGGCCGCCGCGGCGTTCGGGGACTTCTTGAACACCCCCAGCCCGGCCTGGCCGATCACCGAGTACTCGCCCTTGGGCCCGGCGGGCAGCGGGACGAGGTCCCAGCCGAACTTCGCGTCCTGCAGCAGCGAGGCGCGGGAGATCTGGGTGATCGTCATGGCCGCGTCGCCCGCGAAGAAGTCGGCCGCGGTGCCGGGGCCGGGGAACGCCTTGCCGGTGAAGACGGCCCGGTGCAGGAACGTCATGGCCTCGACCATCTCGGGGCTGTCGAACCCGCAGGTCTTCCCGTCCTCGCTCCAGGCGCGGGCCCCCCAGCCGCCCCACACCGTGGCGAGGTTGTCCCAGCCCTTGTAGTCGAAGTCGCGGACGACCATGCCGGCCTTTCCGGTCCTCCCGGCCACGGCGGCGTTCTGCGCGACGACCTTCTCCCAGGTCCAGGCACCGTCCTCGATCATCTGGGCGGGGCTCTTCTGGCCGGCCTTCTTCAGCAGGTCGGTGTTGACGAACACGCCGAACGGCGAGGTGGAGAAGGGGTAGGCGTACAGCTTCCCGTCGGCCTGCCAGAGCTTGACGGCCGAGGGGGTGAGGTCGCCGAACTCGTAGCCCTCGGTCTTCTTCAGGGTCTCCTCCAGCGGCGCGAGCGCGCCCGAGGTGACGAAGTCCGGTGCCGAGCTCTCCAGGATCCAGGCCAGGTCGGGGGCGTTGCCGCCGGCGATCTGGGTGGTCAGGGTGGTGGTGTAGGTCTCGAACGGGAGGGGGTCGAAGGTGATCTCGCCGACGCCGGGGTGGGTCTTCCTGTACTCGGCGGCGATCTCGCCGAACAGCTTCAGGTGGGCCTCGTTGGAGGTCCAGATCGTCATGCGCAGCGGCTGCGGCCCCTTCGCCGCGGGGGGGCTCCCGGCGCCCTGGCCGCACGCGGTGAGGGTGAGCAGCGCCGCCAGCGCGACGGCCGCGGGCTTCGCGGATGATCTCATCGTTCGTTCTCCTTGCTGGGAATCCCCCGGCGGTCGTGGTGGGAGGCCGGTCGCCCGGCGGGTGGCGCGGCCCGCGGCACGACCCGTGGCGCCGTCGGCGGTCCGGCCGGCGATCCGGTTCGCGGCGCGGCCGGCGGCATGGTCGGCGGCATGGTCGGCGGCATGGTCAGTAACCCGTGACCTGGGGCCAGCGCAGTTCGACGCCGTCGCGGGCCAGCCGCCGCTGGAAGTCGGCGAGCAGCGCCTCGTCCCGGCGTACGGCGTGCGGGACGGTGGCGTTGTCCAGGCAGAAGGCGGCCAGGGCGCCGGCGGCCTCGCCGACGTTCCACTCCACCGGGTGCAGCCGGTAGGCGCCGTTGGTGATGTGGGTGGTGCCGATGTTCTTCGACGCGGGCAGCAGGTTGGTCATCCGCCGCGGGATCAGCGCGCCGAGGGGGATCTCGAACGGCGAGCTGGCCACGTCGATGTAGTTGTCGCCCCCGGTGGAGGGGTGCAGGTCGATGCGGTACATGCCCACGCCGACCGAGTCGGCGTAGCTCACCGCGCCCTTGTCGCCGCGCACCGCCATCGACAGGTCCTGCTCGGCCACGGTGTACAGGGCTCGGATGCGGCGCGACTCGCGGATGTAGGGGGCCTGGGCGAGCCCGCCCTCGCCGCCGCCGGTGACGTCGCCGCGCAGGCGCAGGCCCGGGAAGCCGGTCCCGCCGTCCGCGCGGGGCGCCTCGGTCTGCATCCAGTACAGCACCGAGCGGGACAGCTCGCGGGCCGCGGCCACGTGGCCGGCCGCGTCCGGGACGTCGATGACCGGGCCCTCCAGGTAGTCGATCATCGGCCAGTTGACCAGGGTGATGTCGCTGGCGTAGGCGCCGTCGGCGAAGTTGCGCCGGGCGGCGATCCTGCGGAACGTCCACAGGTTCGCGTCCCCCGGGTTGAGCCGCTGGTCGGCCTCCACCAGCAGCGGGTCGTCGTCCGGGTTGGGGGTGAAGGAACGTTCCACGATCTCCAGCGTCCTGGGGTGCGGGCAGCGCCAGGACAGCAGCCGGTCGCCCCAGAAGGCGGGCTGGTAGTCCTTCCAGAAGTCGTAGGCGGCGGGCCGGTCGATGGTGTGGTCGCCGTCGACGTGGTCGATGGCGAAGCAGACCGACACGGCCTGCATGTTCATCGGCTGGGCCTGGGCGGGCGCGCTCGGCTCGCCGGTGTCGCCCTGCGACTCGAACCCGGTCACGTACTCGGTGCCGGTCAGCGGCAGCAGCTCGCCGGTCTCGGTGGCGTCCAGCACGTACGGCGCGACGGCCGTGACCTCGCCGCCGCCGTCGCGGTGCTCCAGGCGCACGGCCCGCACCCGGTCGCCGTCGACGTCCGCGCCGACCGGCCGGTAGGGCTGGAGCACCCGCAGCCGCCCCGAGCCCCGGTACGGCGCCAGCATCGCCTCGATCACCGCGACCGCGACCCGCGGTTCGTGGCACAGGCGGCTGACGTGCCCGGCGCCGGGGTTCAGCTCCCGCCAGCCGCGCGAGCGCTCGGTCAGCGGGTAGTGGTCGCGGTAGTAGCGGCGGATGCCCTCGCGCAGCGCACGGTAGGAGGCGGTGACGCCGAACCGCTCCACCCAGGAGTGCTCGTCGGGCGGCACGGCCTGGCTGGTGAGCTGCCCGCCGAGCCAGTCGTACTCCTCGGTCAGGATCACGGTGCGTCCGGCCCGCAGCAGCGCCAGGGCGGCGGCGACGCCGCCCAGCCCGCCGCCGACGACCACGGCGTCCGCAGATGTCTCAACCACGTCCGTGGCCTCTCCCGTCATGGTTTCCAACGTTCGGTCAGCTCCGGTTCGGGGCGAGCGTGGATCCTTCGACCAGCTCGCAGCTCAGCAGTTCCTGTGGTGTCCCGCCGCCGTTGCCCAGCAGCTCCGCCAGCAGCTCGACGGCCCTGCGGCCCATCTCGCGGCGGGGGATGCGGAACCCGGTGAAGTCGACGTCGACGGGGACCGGCCTGGTCGGCGCGCCCAGCGCGAGGACCGACAGGTCGCCGGGGACCGACAGGCCCCGCTCGCCCGCCGCGTGCGTGATCGCCACGGCGTCGGCGGGCTCCTCGACGAGGATCGCGCTCACCCCGGCGGCCGAGACGTCGTCCAGCAGCTCGCCGGGGGTCCTGCCGGTCACCGGCACGTGCAGCCCCTCGACGCCGACGGCGGCGACCGCCTCGCGGAAGCCGCGCATGCGGTCGGCCGGCGACTCGGCGCCCGCCCCGGTGCCGACGTAGGCCAGCCGCCGGTGGCCCAGGCGGGCCGTCCGGTCGACCAGGGCGCGCACCGCGGGGGGGTAGTCGGCCCCCACGTACGGCACCGGGGCACCGGCGTCGTCGCGACGCCCTATGGAGACGAAGGGGATGCCCTCGGCCAGCAGCCGGGCCAGGTCGTCGCGGTCGACGGCGCGCCCGAGAAGCAGGCAGCCGTCGGCCAGCCGCACCCGGCTGTCCTCGTTGAAGATCCGGCGACGCTCCCCCGCCGCCCTGGCGCTGGTGAACAGCAGCAGGTCGCAGCCGATCTCCTCGGCGCACTCCTCGATGCCGAGCAGGAACGGGTGGTAGAAGTCGGCGCTCGCGGTCGGGAAGACCGCCTCGTAGGTGAAGACGCCCAGGATACGGTTGCGCCGCTCGGCCAGGCGCCGGGCCACCGGGTCTGCGACGTACCCGGTCTCCCTGATCACCCTCAGCACCCGCTCGCGCGTCTCGGGGGCGATCCGCACCTCGGCGTCGGTCCTGTTGTTCAGGACCAGCGACACCGTGGTCTGGCTCACCCCCGCGATGCGGGCGATGTCCTGCTGGGTGAGGCGGCGGCCGGGGGAGGTCACGATCCGTAGCGTCCCGTCTGATGATAATGCGCATTAGTGGAGTGGGACGTCATCCTGCAAGCGCGCACCGCCCCCTGTCAAGAGGGGGAAGCGGAACCGTCCCTCGCGAGAACGTCCCAGTGATAATTCGTATTAGCGTCTTGACGTACGGACGCGCCTGGCCGAGCCTTTGCGATCAGAGAGATGTCCTCACCATCACTCACCGTGAGAGTCGCAGGCGAAGGGACGCCAATGTCTGAACCCCTCCTGGACCGCCGTGGGCTCCTGCGCGCGGCGGCCGGCGCCGGTGTGGCCGGAATGACCGGTGGCCTCGGCCTCGTGCTGCCCTCGGGCGCCGCCGCGGGCACGACCGCGAGCGGTACGGCGCGGGCCGCCCTGGGCCCCGCCGGTTTCCCCGGCTACCGCTACATCGGCACGCCGTTCGACAAGGCGAGCCTGCGCTACAACCCGACCGACGAGCTGATCTTCCCCTGTGTCCGGGGCATGTACGACAAGATCGCCCGCCCGCTGGGGCGCTACCACCTCTACTACGCCCCGCACGACCGGCCCGGCGGCATCTGCCTGGCCTACGGCGACTCGCTCGGCGGCCGGTTCACCGAGTACCCGGGCAACCCGGTCATCCCCAACGTCTGGGCGCCGCACTACTCGGTCAGCCACGTCTCGTCGCCGCACATGATCTGGAACGCCGCCGAGCGCCGGTTCCACATGTACTTCCACGGCGAGAACACCACCACCCGGCTCGCCGTCTCGGCCGACGGCGTGAACTTCACCTACCACGGCACGGTGCTGACCACCGCGATGATCCCCGGCTCGACGGAGACCTCCTACGCGCGGGTCTTCGAGCACGCGGTGCCGGGGCTGGGCAACCGGTACGTCATGGTCTTCATGGGCGTCACCGGCGGCAAGCGCAAGATCTTCTGGGGCTGGTCGTCCGACGGCAGGAGCTGGCGGTTCGACCCGAGCCCGCTGGTCTCGCCGGGCGGCGACGGCCAGAGCGACCTGTCCGGGCCGAGCCTGCTCAAGCGCGACGGCACGACGTACGTCGTCTACCACGGCAACAGCGGGAACATGTTCCTCACCGAGGTCGGCGACGCCTTCGACCGCGAGGTCCACCTCGGCCTCTTCCACCGGGCCCTGGCCGGCGCCCCCGACAACGGCCGCGCCGCCGCGCCCTCGTTCGGCACCGACGGCGGCGTGCGGTACATGTTCTACGAGGCCGGGCAGCGCGGCGGATCGACGATCGCCGTCGCCCGCGCCGTCTAGCCCGGTCCCGTCCCCTCGACCGGGCTAGACGGCGCGTCCCGCCGGACGGCGGGGCCCGGCCGGGGCGGGACGGGCGCCGATCAGGGGGCCTCGGGCCGACGGGGGTGGGGCTGGGCGGCGAGCCGGTCGCCCAGGGGGCTGCGCCGGTACAGGACGTGCCGTCCGTCACGGGCCCGGGTGACCAGGCCCGTGGCGTACAGCACACGCAGGTGCTGGGAGACGGCGCTGGGGGTCACCCCCAGGCGGCGGGCGAGCTCCACCGTCGGCAGCGGTTCCGCCAGCAGGCCGAGCAGCGCCGCGCGGGGCGCGCCGAGCAGCGAGGTCAGCGCCGTCGCGTCCGGGACCGGCGCCGGACTCCACAGGGTGGCCACCGCGCGGCTGGGATAGGTCAGCAGGGGCGGCTCCTCGGGGCTGACCGGCGGCGCCGGCTTGTGGGCGAACACCGAGGGCATCAGCAGCAGTCCCCGGCCGGACGCGGCCACCCGGTGCCGGCCGATCATCTTGTCGATGTGCAGCACCCCCTCGTGCCAGCGCAGGTTCGGGTGCATGTCGGCGAACAGCAGCCGGGCGCCGCCCACGGCCAGCCGCCGCGCCCGGTAGGTCATGTCGGCCTCCAGCACCAGCCGCATCCGCGGCCACACCGGTTCGACGGCCAGCTCCCAGTAGCGCCGCAGCAGGTCGCAGGTGTCGTCGCGGAACCGGGCCGCGGAGGCGTCGTCGGCGGGGATCGGCCCCTCGATCAGCGCGGCCTCCAGGTCCCGGCGGACGATCCACGGTGGTGTGCCGCGTACCAGGGACATCGCCTCGGGCAGGGGCGCGGCGAAGGCCGCCGGCCGGGGCGTCAGGAAGTCGGGGAGGGCGAGCCTCCTTCCCACCAGGGCGACCAGCCGGTCGGCGTCACGCGGGTCGAGGCGGCCGAGGACGGAGGCGCGCCAGGGCAGGTGCAGCGCGTGCAGGCCGGGATCGCGCAGCACCCGCAGGCTGTACACCGTCTCGTTCAGGCAGGAGAGGGCGAACCGCGTGTCCGCGAGGTCCTCGACGCCGAGCTCGAAACTGATCATTAAGCTCCACGCTACATCGATTGGCGGCCCGGTCCCGCGGGCGTGGACTTCTCCGTATGGAACACCCGGATCTCGAACGTCACGCCCCGCTCGCCCCCCTCGCCCCGCTCGCCCCGCTCGCCCCCCTCGCCCCCCTCGCCGTGCTCGCCCCGCTCGCCCCGCGAGCGGCACGCTCCTCGTCGGCGGGTCACGGGGCCCGGCGCGGACCGTCCCCCCTCACGGCCGGGTCCCCGGTGCCGCCCGCGGGCCGGGAGGCGGAACCGTGCCGGTGATCTTCCTGCTGGCCCTCGCCTGCGGGGTGGCGGTCGGCAACGTCTACTTCCCCCAGGCAGTCCTCCCCTCCCTGGCCGCCGGCCTGGACGTCACCGCCCAGGCCGCGGCGCCGGTGGTGACCGCGACGCAGTTCGGGTACGCCGCCGGGATCTTCCTGCTGGTGCCGCTCGGCGACCGGCTCCCGCACCGCCGGTTGATCGTCACCCTGCTGGTCCTGACCGGGGCGGGCCTCGTGGCCGCGGGCGCGGCGCCCACGCTGGGGGCGCTGCTCGCGGCGAGCGTGCCGGTCGGCCTCACGACCGTCGTCGCGCCGATCATCGGCCCGATGGCGGCCGGGCTGGTGGGCGCGGACCGGCGCGGGGTGGTCGCCGGCACGCTGCTGAGCGGGTCGATCGGCGGCATGCTGCTCTCCCGCGCGCTCGGCGGGGCCCTGGCCGAACGGCTGGGATGGCGCGCACCGTACCTGGTGTCCGCGGGTCTGGTCCTGGGCGTCGCGTTCCTGCTGGCACGGGTACTGCCGCAGACGGTCCCGCCGTCGGCGCAGCGGTATCCGGCGCTGCTGGCCGGCTCGGCGCGCTTGCTGCGCGCCGAGCCGGAGCTGCGCCGCTCCTGCGTGTACCAGACCGCGGTCTTCGCCGCCTTCTCCGCGGTCTGGACGGCGGTCGCACTGCTGCTGAGCGGTCCGGTGTACGGCCTGGGCGCCTCGGCGGTCGGGGCACTCGCCCTGGTCAACGCGGGCACGATGGTGTGCACGCCGATCGCCGGGCGTCAGGTGGACCGCCGAGGGCCCGACGCGGTCAACCTCGTCTGCCTCGCGGGGGCGGCCGTCTCGGCGCTCGTGCTGGCGGCCGGTGGCCTCGGCGGCGCGGCGGGCCTGGCCGGGCTCGTGCTGGGGACCCTGCTGCTGGACGTCGCCATGCAGTCCGGGATGGTGGCCAACCAGGTCCGCATCTACGGCCTGCGTCCCGAGGCGCGCAGCAGGCTCAACACCGCGTACATGACGTGCGCCTACGCCGGCGGCGCCACCGGGTCGTGGCTGGGGGCGGGCGCCTACGGGCGCGCCGGCTGGCCGGGGGTGTGCGCGCTGGTGGCCCTGCTCGCGGGCCTGGCCCTCCTCCGGCACCTGGCGCACCCGGCGGTCCGGCGCGGGCGCCGCCCGAGGAGGCGAACCCCCTAGGGTGGTCACGACGACCGGGTCCGGCCGTCCCGGGGATAGGCTGCGAGGCGTCCGCCCCCATCCAGAAGATCGGAAATCGATGTCCCGGGCTGCCCGAACCCCCCGGCCCGGAACCGGCGACGACCGGGTGCCGGTGGTGACGGCCGAAGGCGTGTGCGTCACATTCGGCGGTCTCACGGTCCTCGACCGTTTCGACCTCAGGGTGGACCAGGGCGAGGTCGTCGCGCTGACGGGCGTGAACGGCGCCGGGAAGTCGACCCTGCTGCGCTGCCTCGCCGGTCTCGAACGGGTGGAGCGGGGGGAGATCCTGGTCCTCGGAGCCCCGCCGAGGGACGACGAGACGTTCTGGCGCGACGTCGGCCTGATCACCGACGAGCAGGCGTGGTACCCGTGGCTCACGGTCCGTGAGCATCTGGAGCTGGTCAGGAGGATCCACGCGCCGGTCGGGGACTCGTGCCCGGAGCCGGAGGCGCTGCTCGAGACCTTCGGCCTGTCCGACCGGGCCGACGTCGCCCCGATCACGCTCTCGACCGGCCAGCGGCAACGGCTGTCACTGGCCGCGATGCTGGCCAGGCCGAGTCGTCTCCTCCTGCTCGACGAGCCCGAGCAGGGTCTGGACCAGACCTTCCGCGGCAGCCTCGGCGCCCTGCTCGCGAAGTACGCCGGGGACGGGGGCACCCTCGTGATGGCGACGCACGACGCGCGGCTCGCCGAGTCCGCGGGGGCCCGCGTGGTCACGCTCCACGGCGCGGGGCCCACGTGACGACGGTCGCCCGGCTCACCCGGCGTCGCCGGTCGACGGCCCGGGAGCCGGGGTGGCAGCGAGCGTACTACCGGCTGATCACCCTGGGGCTCGTCGCCGCGATCGGCGTCCCCCAGCTCGTCCGGTTCTCCTCCTGGCTCTTCGGCGGGGCGGGGCTGGACAGCGCCGCGCTGGGCCCGGCCCTCCTCCTGACCCTTCTGTCCGGCCTCCTCATGCTCCTGGCCTGGACGGGACCGGTGGTGTCGTCGCCGGCCGACGTGCGCTGGCTGGTCCTCTCCCCGCTGAACCGGCGCCGGGTGCTCACCCGTAACGCCTCCGTGCTCCTGGCGTCCTCGGCCGTCGCCGGACTGGTCCTGGGCTGCCTGGGGGCGGCCGTGTCCGGCGGGGGCCGGGACGTGATCGCCCACGTGTCCCTGGGCGTCTCCGTCACGGTCGCCGCGGGTGCGACGGGGGTGCTGCTCCAGACCGCCGAGGCGAGGCGCGACTGGCTCCGGTTCACCGCGGTCCTCCTGCTCGTGGCGGCGGGGGCGCTCGTCCTGCTGCGCCCGCCCCTCCCCGATCCGCCCCTCGTCCCGGCGGCGTTCTCGGCCCCGGTGGTCGCGGCCCTCCTGACGTGGAGGGCATGGCGGGCGCTGGCGGGCTTCCCCTCACGCGCCCTGCTGGACGCCTCGGCCCGGATGGGCACGCTGGTCGCCTCCTCCTACAACCTCGAACCGACCGCGTTGACGTCGATCGCCGAGGAACGGTTCTGGCGGTCCAGGCGGCTGCGTTCACGTCCCTGGCCCGTCACCGGCCGGGCCGCGATGGTGCTGTCGGACGCGCGCATGCTGAGCCGCCGTCCGGGCCGGCTCGCCGTCCTGACCGTCCTGGCCGCGCTGCCCGTCCTGGTCCGCTCCGCAGGGGGGACGACGGGCCTGGCGGTGGCCGTGCTCCTCTGCGGGGGCCTGGCCGCCGCGACGACCGCGGCCGCCGGGGCGCGCTGGGACGCCCAGCACCCCGAGCTGGCCCGCCTGTTCACCATGGGAGGGTCCGCCACCAGGGTCGTGATGCCCGCCGTCCTCGCGCTCCTGTGGACCGGCCTGGCCCTGGCCCTGCTGGTCGTGGCGGGCTTCCTGCCCGCCTGGAGCTGCCTGTTCGCTCCGGCGGCGGCCCCCGGTCTCGCCGCGGGAGCCCTGCGCATGGCACGGCGAGGCCCGATCGACCATTCGATCCCCGTCGTCGATCTCGGCATGGGCGGGCTCCCCCTCGGCCCCGTGCTGTGGGCGACGGCCGGGGTGGACGTCGCGGTTCTCGGCAACGTGCCGCTGCTGCTCGCCGTGACACCGGCCTCGCTGGCGATCCAGGCGCTCCTCGGCGCCGCCCTGCTCGGCGTCTGCGTTCGTCGCCGGCGTATGAGCCGTCGGGTCCCGCGACAGCCGGTCCTGGTCTAGTCTCACCGTGGTGACGACCAAGAACTCCCACTGTTCCTTCTGCGGCGCCGCGTTCGCCCCCGGCCAGGCCTGGCCGCGCACCTGCCCCGGCTGCGGCAACACCTCCTACCTCAACCCGTTGCCGGTCGCGGTGATGGTGCTGCCCGTGGACGACGGCCTGCTGGTGATCCGGCGCGCCGTCGAACCGCACCGGGGCGGGCTGGCCCTGCCCGGCGGCTTCGTCGACATGGGCGAGTCCTGGCAGCAGGCGGCCGTGCGGGAGCTGCGCGAGGAGACCGGGATCGACGTCGACGTGGACGAGGTACGGCTCCTCGACGTTCTCAGCGCCCCCGACGGCACCGTGCTGGTCTTCGCCCGGGGCCCGCGCACCGACGCGGCCTGTCTCCCGCCGGTCGCGGCCACCTCGGAGACCTCGGAGTGGCTGGTGATCGACGGCCCCCGGGAGCTGGCGTTCCCGCTGCACACGCGTGTCGTGGAGACGTTCTTCGACCGGGAACGGGCCGGTGGGAGCATGGGCGCATGAACGTGGTCGTGCTCTCCGACACCCACGCGCCCCGGCGGTGGAAGTCGTGCCCGCCCGCCGTGGCCGAGCACCTGCGGAGCGCGGACGCGATCCTGCACGCGGGGGACGTCTGCGTCGCCGGGGTCATCGACGAGCTCGCCTCCTACGCCCCGGTCCACGTGGTCAAGGGCAACAACGACGGACCGGACGTGGTGGCGCCGGAGACCCTGGAGCTGGATCTCGGCGGCCTGCGGGTGGCGATGATCCACGACAGCGGGACGGCGCAGGGGCGGCTCGCCCGGATGCGGCGCAGATTCCCCTCGGCCGACCTGGTGGTGTTCGGGCACTCCCACATCCCCATGGACCAGGCGGCGGACGGTCTGCGGATCTTCAATCCCGGGTCGCCCACCGACCGCCGCCGCCAGCCGCACGGCACCCTGGGCACACTGCGCGTCGAGGACGGCCGCCTCGTCGAGGCGAGGATCGTCCCCGTCACCTGACGGAGGTCCCCGGACCGGGCCGGGGACCTACAGCTCGACCTCGCCCGTGACGCAGGTGATCGTGCCACCGCCGACCCAGATCGTCCCGTCGGGATCGCGGGAGACGTGGACCCGCCCGGCGCGCCCGAGCACGGTCCCCTGACCCGCCACGTAGGGCGCCTCGGCCCGGCCGGTGCGCAGCAGCCACTGGGCGAGCGAGGCGTTCAGGCTGCCCGTCACCGGGTCCTCGGCCGTGACCCCGTCCTTGGGGAAGAACGCCCGCACCTCGAACGCCTCGGGCGACCCGGGCGGGTAGGGGCCCACCACGCCCACGTCCAGGTCGACGACCCCGGGCCGCAGCGCGAGCACCTCGTCCGCGCTCGCCAGCAGGACGGCCACCCAGCCGGGCCCGTTGTCGGCCCACTCGGCGTCCAGGACGTCGGCGCGGCCGATGCCGAGCGAGCGCGCGACGCGCTCGACGACCTCCTCCTCGACCGGCCCGGAACGCAGCAGCGGCGGGGCGGCGAAGGCCGCCCCCTCCCCGGTCGGGCGCACCGGGACCAGGCCTAGCCCGCACTCCTGGACGATCACGCCGGATCTCGCGGGCGTCCCGCCCGACGACAGCCAGGCATGGCAGGTGCCCAGCGTCGGATGCCCGGCGAAGGGCAGCTCCAGGCCCGGGGTGAAGATCCGCACCCGGTAGTCCGCGCCGGGCGCCTCCGGCGGCAGGACGAAGGTGGTCTCCGACAGGTTCGTCCAGCGCGCGAACTCGAGCATCTCCTCCGGGCTCAGCCCCTCCGCGTCGAGCACGACGGCGACGGGGTTGCCCCGGTAGGGGACGGCGGTGAAGACATCGACCTGCTGGAAGCGGCGTCGCATGCGATCAAGTATGCCGAGTCCTCCGCGTCGCCCGTGAGCCGCCCGCGCGTCACCCGCGAGGTCCCGCCGCCCGTGAGCCGCCCGTGCGTCACCCGCGAGGTCCGCGGCCCCCGGCCCCGGACCGGCACCGTGAGCGACATCGTCCCACCGTGGGTAGTCAAGGCTCGTCCTCGCGTCGTGCCGTCCGTCCCGGTGAGGTCTTCGGGCCCTTGGGCCGCCTCCACGGGACCAAAGGCCCTAAAGGCATATACGGCCCCTCGCAAGGATGAGAACGGAACATCCGCTACCGGCACATCGACACGGACACCAAGGGCACCACGGGCACCACGGGCACCACGGGCACCCCGGCCACCCGCACCCACCGGCCGCACCGGGCCCCTTCCGACCCGGGGGCGCCGCATCGCACACGGGCCTTCGAGGGCGCCCGGTCCGTGACGAGAACGAGGGAGAACACATGACGGGCATGGACGGTCCGGCCGGCGACGCCCTGTTGCGACTGGGACGGCATCTGCGTCCCGGCAGGGTCTCCGACGATCTTCGGACGCTGCACCAGATCGGTGGCCGGCAGGGGGACGCCTTCTACCGGGACCGGTGGAGTCACGACAAGGTGGTGCGCTCCACCCACGGGGTGAACTGCACCGGATCGTGCTCCTGGAAGGTCTACGTCAAGGACGGGATCATCACCTGGGAGGCGCAGCAGACCGACTACCCGAGCGTGGGACCGGACCGGCCGGAGTACGAGCCGCGCGGCTGCCCGCGCGGGGCGGCGTTCTCCTGGTACACCTACTCCCCCACCCGGGTGCGCCACCCCTACGCCCGCGGCGTGCTGGTGGAGATGTACCGGGAGGCCAGGGCGCGCCTGGGCGACCCGGTCGCGGCGTGGGCCGAGGTGACCTCCGACCCCGAGCGGCGGCGCCGCTACCAGTCGGCCCGCGGCAAGGGCGGGCTGGTGCGGGTCACGTGGGAGGAGGCCACCGAGATGATCGCGGCCGCGCACGTGCACACGATCAAGGAGTACGGACCTGACCGGATCGCCGGGTTCTCCCCGATCCCGGCCATGTCGATGGTCTCCCACGCCTCCGGCGCCCGGTTCGTGTCACTGCTCGGCGGGACCATGCTCTCGTTCTACGACTGGTACGCCGACCTGCCGGTGGCCTCCCCGCAGGTGTTCGGCGACCAGACCGACGTGCCGGAGTCGGCCGACTGGTGGGACGCGGCCTACCTGATGCTGTGGGGGTCGAACGTGCCGGTGACCCGCACGCCGGACGCGCACTACATGACCGAGGCCCGCTACCGGGGGCAGAAGGTCGTCGTGGTCAGCCCCGACTACAGCGACGCGGCCAAGTTCGCCGACGAGTGGCTGGCCCCGCACCCGGGCACCGACGGCGCGCTGGCCATGGCGATGGGGCACGTGGTCCTGAAGGAGTTCTTCGTCGACCGGCAGGTGCCGTACTTCGTGGACTACGTCAAGCGCCACAGCGACCTGCCGTTCCTGGTGACGCTGGAGCGGCGCGGCGACCGCGACGGCGCCGGCCGCGAAGCGGACGCCGGGAACACCGGGAACACCGGGAGCACCGGGGACGCCGGGGACGCCGGGGACGCCGGGGACGCCGCCGGCCGCGAGGAGGGCGGCGGTTACGTACCGGCCAGGTTCCTGACCGCCGCCGACCTGACCGCCGCCGACCTGAGCGGCGGCACGGGCGGCGACACCGAGGCGGCGTTCAAGACGGTGCTCGTCGACGCCGTCACCGGCGCCCCGGCGGTGCCCAACGGCTCGCTGGGGTTCCGCTACGCCGAGGCGGGCGAGGGCCGCTGGAACCTCGACCTGGGCGACGTCGACCCGCTGCTCTCGCTGCACGGCGGGCCGACCGTGACGGTCCTGCTGCCCCGCTTCGACCAGGCGGGCGGCCCCGGCGTGCTGCGGCGCGAGGTCCCGGTGCGCGAGGTCGCGGGCCGGCTGGTGACCACGGTCTTCGACCTCATGCTCGCCCAGTACGGCGTGACCCGCCCGGCGCCCGGCGCCTCCGGCGACGCCGCCCCCGGGTACGGCGACGCCGGCGCCCCGTACACCCCGGCCTGGCAGGAGGCGATCACCGGCGTGCCGGCCGCGAAGGCGATCAGGATCGCCCGCGAGTTCGCCCGCAACGCCGAGGAGTCCCGCGGCCGGTCCATGATCATCATGGGTGCGGGGACCAACCACTGGTTCCACTCCGACACGATCTACCGCTCGTTCCTTGCGCTGACCACGCTCACCGGCTGCCAGGGCGTCAACGGCGGCGGCTGGGCGCACTACGTCGGCCAGGAGAAGTGCCGGCCGGTCACCGGCTGGGCGCAGATGGCCTTCGGCCTGGACTGGTCGCGCCCGCCCCGGCAGATGATCGGCACCGCCTACTGGTACCTGCACACCGGGCAGTGGCGCTACGACACCTACTCCGCCGACACGGTCTCCTCCCCGCTGGGCGGCGGGGCGTTCGCCGGGAAGGCCACCGCGGACCTGCTCTCGCAGTCGGCGCGGCTGGGCTGGATGCCGTCGTACCCGACGTTCGACCGCAACCCGCTGGACCTGGCCGACGAGGTCGCCGCCTCCGGCCAGACGCCCGGCGACCACGTCGCGGCCAAGGTGGCCTCGGGCGAGCTCGGCTTCGCCTGCGAGGACCCCGACGCGCCGGGCAACTGGCCGCGGGTGCTCACCGTGTGGCGGGCCAACCTGCTGGGCTCCTCGGCCAAGGGCAACGAGTACTTCCTGCGGCACCTGCTGGGCACCGACTCCTCGGTCCGGGCGGCCGAGGCCGCGCCCGAGCAGCGTCCCCAGGACGTCACCTGGCACGAGGAGACGCCGCGCGGCAAGCTCGACCTGCTGCTCTCGCTGGACTTCAGGATGACCTCCACCACGCTGTTCTCCGACATCGTGCTCCCGGCCGCCACCTGGTACGAGAAGCACGACCTGTCCTCGACGGACATGCACCCGTTCGTGCACGCCTTCAGCCCGGCGATCGACCCGCCCTGGCAGACCAGGACCGACTTCGCCGCCTTCTCGGCCATCGCCCGGTCCTTCAGCGCGCTGGCCGCCTCCCACCTGGGCACCCGCACCGACCTGGTCGCGGTGCCGCTGCTGCACGACACCCCCGACGAGCTCGCCACCCCCCACGGCCACGTCCGCGACTGGCGCCGGACCGGCGAGACGCCCGTGCCCGGCCGGAACTTCCCGAAGATCGTGACGGTCGAGCGGGACTACGGGGCGATCGCCGACAAGATGGCCGCACTCGGCCCGCTGGCCGAGGAACTCGGCGCCACCACCAAGGGCATCACCTACCGGATCACCGACGAGGTCGCCCGGCTCGGCCGGACCAACGGCCTGGTGCGCGGCGGCGTGGCCGACGGCAGACCCTCCCTGGCCCGCGACACCGACATGTGCGAGACGATCCTGGCGCTGTCCGGCACCACCAACGGCCATCTGGCCGCGCAGGGGTTCGCCACGCTGGGCCGTCGCACCGGGACCTCCTTCGACGGCCTGGCCGACGAGCACAAGCGGATCACCTTCGCCGACACCCAGGCCAGGCCGGTACCGGTGACGACCTCGCCGGAGTGGTCGGGCAGCGAGACCGGCGGGCGCCGGTACTCGGCGTTCACCGTCAACGTCGAGCACCGCAAACCCTGGCACACCCTCACCGGCCGCCAGCACTTCTTCCTCGACCACGACTGGATCCACGAGGCCGGCGAGGCGCTGCCGGTCTACCGCCCGCCGCTGAACATGACCGTGTTGTTCGGCGAGCCGGGCGTCGGCGAGAGCGAGGGCCCCGAGCACGGGATCACCGTGCGCTACCTGACCCCGCACTCCAAGTGGTCCATCCACTCCGAGTACCAGGACAACCTGCTGATGCTCACCCTGTCGCGGGGCGGGCCGAACATCTGGATGAGCCCGGCCGACGCCGAGCGGGCCGGCATCCGCGACAACGACTGGGTGGAGGCGGTCAACCGCAACGGCGTCGTGGTGGCCCGGGCCGTGGTCTCGCACCGCATGCCCACCGGGACCGTGTACATGTACCACGCCCAGGAACGGGTGGTGGACGTGCCCAGGAGCGAGACCTCGGGCAGGCGCGGCGGGATCCACAACTCCCTGACCCGCCTGCTGATCAAGCCCACCCACCTGATCGGCGGCTACGCCCAGCTGTCGTTCGCCTTCAACTATCTGGGCCCGACCGGTAACCAGCGTGACGAGGTCACCGTGATCCGCCGCCGCAGCCAGGAGGTCGACTACTGATGCGCGTCATGGCACAGCTCGCCATGGTGATGAACCTGGACAAGTGCATCGGCTGCCACACCTGTTCGGTCACCTGCAAGCAGGCGTGGACCAACCGGGCCGGCACCGAGTACGTGTGGTTCAACAACGTCGAGACCCGCCCCGGGCAGGGCTACCCCCGCACCTACCAGGACCAGGAGCGCTGGAAGGGCGGCTGGGAGCGGACCCGGGGAGGGCGGCTGCGGCCGCGGGCCGGCGGGCGGCTGAAGAAGCTCCTGTCGATCTTCGCGAACCCGCTGATGCCGTCGATCCAGGACTACTACGAGCCCTGGACCTACGACTACGACCGGCTGTTCTCCGCGCCCATGCAGGACGACACCCCGGTCGCCCGTCCCCGGTCGCTCGTCACCGGCGAGCCGACGAAGATCAGCTGGAGCGCGAACTGGGACGACAACCTGGCCGGGGGCCCGGAGCTGGCGCCCTCCGACCCGGTGCTGCGCAAGCTGTCGGACCAGGTGAGGCTGGAGTTCGAGCAGGCGTTCATGTTCTACCTGCCGCGCATCTGCGAGCACTGCCTGAACCCCTCGTGCGTGGCCTCCTGCCCGTCGGGCGCGATGTACAAGCGCTCCGAGGACGGCATCGTCCTGGTCGACCAGGACCGCTGCCGGGGCTGGCGGATGTGCGTGACCGGCTGCCCGTACAAGAAGGTGTACTTCAACCACCGCACCGGCAAGGCCGAGAAGTGCACGTTCTGCTACCCGCGCGTCGAGGTGGGCATCCCCACGGTCTGCTCGGAGACGTGCGTGGGCCGGCTGCGCTACATCGGGATCGTCCTCTACGACGCCGACCGGGTGGGCGAGGCCGCCGCCGTCGCCGACGAGAAGGCGCTGTACGAGGCGCAGAGGAGCGTGATGCTCGACCCGCACGACCCGGCGGTGATCGACGCGGCCCGTGCCGGGGGCATCCCCGAGGACTGGCTGGAGGCCGCGCGGCGCTCCCCCGTGCACAAGCTGATCTTCGAGTTCGGGCTGGCGCTGCCGCTGCACCCGGAGTACCGCACCATGCCCATGGTCTGGTACATCCCGCCGCTCTCGCCGGTCGTCGACGTGCTGTCGGGCACCGGCCACGACGGCGAGGACGCCGGGAACCTGTTCGGCGCGATCGACGCGCTGCGCATTCCCATCGGCTACCTGGCCGAGCTGTTCACCGCCGGTGACCCCGCGCCGGTGCGTGGGGTACTGCGCCGCCTGGCGGCGATGCGCTCGTACATGCGCCGGATCAACCTGGGCCAGGAGCGCGACGAGTCGATCGCGGAGGCGGTGGGCCTGACCGGGGAGGCGGTCGAGCGGATGCACCGGCTGCTGGCCATCGCCGCCTACGACGAGCGCTACGTCATCCCCAAGGCGCACGCCGAGCAGGGCGCGCGGCTGGAGGAGTCGATGACCGGGTGCAGCCTCGACTACGAGGGCGGCCCCGGCATGGGCGGCCCGTTCGGCGAGGCCTCCGGGTTGCCCGCCCCGGTGTCGGTGGAGAACTTCCACGCGCTCAAGGAACGCCAGCAGGGCGAGGACGTCACCGGCGCGGGCGAGCTGCGCGGCCGGGTCAACCTCCTCAACTGGGACGGCAAGGGAACGCCGGACGGCCTGTTCCCCAAGGGGAACGGAGAGAAGCGCTCATGACGATCCTCAGCAGGTCCGGCAGGTCCCGCAGGGCCGGTGAACCGGGCGGAACCGAGGTACCCGACGGAACCGCCCGGCTCGGCAGGCTTCACGAGGACGCGCTGCGCACCGCCCACCTGGTGGCCTCGGTGCTGCTCGGCTACCCCGACGACCGCCTCCACGACGAGCGGCCGCTCCTGGCCGGGGCGGTGGAGGCGCTCCCGGCCGGGGAGGTCCGCGACCGGCTGTCGGCCTTCCTGGCCCACCTCGCCGCCACGGCGCCGGTCGAGCTGCGGGCACACTACGTGGCCACGTTCGACCTCAAGCGGCGCTGCTGCCTCTACCTCACGTACTACGCCTACGGTGACACCCGCAAGCGCGGCGCCGCCCTGCTGCGGTTCAAGCACGCCTTCCGCGAGGCCGGGTTCGAACTCGCCGACGGGGAGCTGCCCGACCACCTGGCGGTGGTGTGCGAGCTGTCGGCGCGCGGGGCCGTCCGGCAGGCCAGGCGCCTGCTGCAGGAGAGCCGCGCCGGCCTGGAGGTGCTGCTCAAGGCCCTGGAGGCCGAGGGGTCCCCGTACGCCGACCCGGTGGCCGCGGTGCTGGCCACGCTGCCCGCGGTGAGCGCGCGGGAACGACAGGCCGCGCTGCGACTGGCGGCCCAGGGGCCGCCGGCCGAGGAGGTCGGCCTCGAACCCTTCACCGTCTCGGGAGGAAACCGGTGAACGCGCTGGACGTACTGCTCTGGGTGGTGGCGCCGTACGTGGCCCTCACCGTGTTCGTGCTCGGCCACGCCTGGCGCTACCGCTACGACAAGTTCGGCTGGACCACCCGGTCGTCGCAGATGTACGAGTCGCGGCTGCTGCGCATCGGCAGCCCGCTGTTCCACTTCGGCATCCTGGTCGTGATCCTCGGCCACGTGGGCGGGCTCCTCGTCCCCAAGGCGTGGACCGAGGCGGCCGGGATCGGCGAGGGCGTCTACCACGTCGTGGCCGTCGTGCTCGGCACCGTCGCGGGCGTCGCGACCCTGGGCGGCATCGCCATCCTGATCTACCGGCGCCGCACCGTCGGCCCGGTGTTCACCGCGACCACCCGCAACGACAAGCTCATGTACGCCTCCCTGACCGTCACCCTGGTGCTGGGCCTGGCGGCCACGGTGGTGGCCAACATCGTCGGCGGCGGCTACGACTACCGCACCACGATCTCCCCCTGGTTCCGGTCGATCTTCTATTTCAGCCCGGACCCGTCGCTGATGGCCGGGGCGCCGATCCTGTTCCGGCTGCACGCCCTCAGCGCGCTGGCGCTGTTCGCGCTCTGGCCGTTCACCCGGCTGGTGCACATGCTCACCGCCCCGGTCGGGTACGTCACCCGCCCCTACATCGTCTACCGCAGCCGGGACGAGGTGCGGGCCGGCTCCCGCGTCCCGCGACGCGGATGGGAACATTCCTGAGCCACCCGGCGCGCACGGCGGGCACCGTCCTGCTGCGCCGGTCCTGAACTCCGCGTCTCTCCCCGGTGGCACCGACCGGGTGACACGGCGAAGGACCCGGCTCCATGACCCGGAACCGGGTCTTTCGTCCTGTGGGGTGTTCACGAGCCGGATCGATCGGTGGTGGTGGACGTGATCCGGCCGGTCGCCCGCGGGGATCGGTCACCAGGTGAGTCCGCCGACGTAGGTCTCGCCCCGCCAGACGACCCTGTGCGGGAAGGCGCCGGTGGCCGTCGGAGCAAGATCGACGCGGAGCAGTTCGTGGTCCTTGCCCCCGCACGGCCGGTTGCCGGCCACCGAATCGTTCTCGTTGTTCTTGCCGACCAGGAGATGCCGACCCGATCGGTCCAGCGCCATCGACACGATCTCGCCGCAGCTCAGGGTGAGTACCGTGGTCACCTTCCGGGCCCCGTCGTAGAGGATCAGCTCGGACGGCTGCTCGTAGCTGCCCTGGCGCACCCGCAGGGTCCGGCCGTCCGGCAGGGGGTGGGGGAGGGTGTGGCTGCCGTTGTCGCGGGGCGCCCGGACGAGCGTCACCGCGGACGACGGATCCGACGCGGGCATCCGCTCCGACGCGGGCCTCCGCACGTCGAGGGCACCTTCCCAGGCCTTGACCGACTTCGGCTTCGGCGGGTACGTGACCCCGGTGAAGTGGAGGTCGTCGGGCAGAACCAGGGCGTGGGCGTCCCTCCAGTAGAACCCGTACGCGGCCGCCCGCCATTCGACGTCGGGGCCGAGGACGCCGACGTAGGAGGTCTGCTCGTGATCGCGGTCCTCGGTCCGGCGGTGGTAGGCGACACGGCCCTCGGGCGACAGCACGATCCGGTCGACGTTCCCCTTCAGCCTGCCCGACAGCGCCCGGCCCAGCTTCGCCTGGCCGTCGGCGTCCACCGTCAGGCGGTGGATGCGTGAGACGAAGCCGCGCGGCGACCAGGAGTCCTGGCCCCGCCGCAAGGTCACGCTCACCACGTACTCACCCGGCTCGCGGGTGGCGGCCACCGCGTTGATCGGGGTGATGCGCCTGCCGAGGTAGGGCATGTACTCGTGGGCGATGCGGCCCGTGTCCAGGTTCACCGTCTCCAGGTAGCCCATGGCGAGCAGCGCGTACCGGGGAGTGCCGTCATCCGCGACCGGCGGTGCCGCCAGTCGCTCGGGCAGGATCCGCGCGGCCTGCACGAGGAGCACGATCACCCCGAGCGCCGCGACCAGGCGCAGCACGGAGCCCCGGTCCGGGCGCACGCGCGTCCCGGCGGCGCCCGCGAACAGGATCATCGTCAGTGGCGAGACCACCCAGGCCACGACCACCGGCAGGACGCGGAACGGCTCCGGGTCCGGCAGGCAGCCGGGCGGCGGCTCCGCGGACGGCCTGAGCATCTCCGTGGCGACCGCCAGCACCTCGGGCAACGCGACGATCCCGAACCCGGCGACCGCGGCCATCAGGTGGACCCGGGCATGGTCGCGCCTGGCCACGAACAGGGCGATCATCGCCAGGAGGAACGGCCCCGCCGGGTACAGCACGTCCCCGGCCATCTCGGCCACCTCCGCGGCTGTGCGGCGGACGGGACCCACCGGGTGCAGGGTCGGCGGCCCGACACACGTGACGTACCGCGAGGGTGTCACCACCCCCCGGATGATCTCCCATAACGCGTACGAGGCCGCCAGCCACCACCAGAACACCGGATGACGCCGCCGCGGCCCGAGAGTAGACACGGAGAGCACAGCGGCCCACCCTTTCCGCCTGATCACCTCGAATGATCAAGAACCCTACCGGTACGGGCAGGTACCGCGTACGGGGCGCGGCAGCCGGTCGCCCGACGTGGCCGTCGCCCCCTCGGCGAAGGTCACGTAGAGGACGCCGAGCACACCGCCCGGTCGTTCCCGGCGCTCGCCGGCCGAGAAGCCCTCGCGCGCCCGGCCGTCGGGCTTCGGTCTGCCAGGCCGCGGGGCGGGGAGGGGTTCGGTGAACACCCGACAAAGGCGGTGCGGGAAGTGTCGGGCGGCCGGGGCCCGTGCCGCCGCACGATGGGGGCATGGACGACACGACCTTGGTATCCCACTTTCTCCGCGACGGCTTCGTGAAGCTGGAGGGCGCCGTCGCGCCGCGCGTGGCCGCGGACTGCGCGCGGCTGCTGTGGCGGGAGACGGGTTGCGACCCGGACGACCCGGAGACGTGGACGAAGCCCGTGCACTGGGTGCCCGGCCTGGCGCAGGGGCCGTTCGCCGCCGCACCCAACTCCCCGTTCCTGCACCGCGCGTACGACCTGCTCGTCGGCGCGGGACGCTGGGAGCCGCGCTACTCGCTGGGCACGTTCCCGCTGCGCTTCCCGCACGAGGAGGAGCCGGACGACGCGGGCTGGCACATCGAGGGGAGCTATCTGCCGGAGGGCGAGAGCTGGTACTTCACGAATCTGCGCTCCCGGGGCCGGGCGCTGCTGATGCTCTTCCTGTTCAGCGAGGTCGGCGAGGAGGACGCCCCGACGCGGATCCGGGTCGGCTCACACCTCGACGTGCCGAAGGTGCTGGAGAAGTACGGCGAGGACGGGGCGAGCGGGCTGGTGCTCGCGCCCGATCTGGTGGCGGCGTCCGACCACCGGCCGGTCGCCCTCGCCACCGGGTCCCCGGGCGACGTCTTCCTGTGCCATCCGTTCCTGGTCCACGCGGCGCAACCGCACCACGGGGCGCGGCCGCGCTTCATGGCCCAGCCGCCGCTGATGCCGGCCGCGCCGTACGAGCTGGAACGGGCCGACGGCGCGTACTCCCCCGTGGAGATCGCGATCCGCCGGGGCCTGGGACAGCACACCCCCGGCCCGGACGGGGACGGCACCGACCACGGCGCCGGGTAGACACACCTCCCCCGTTGCCGGGTCCGGACGGAGAACCGGTGCCCGGCAGCGGCACGTCCGCCACCGGGCACCCGCTCCGGCGGACGCCCCCTCCCCTCACGGCATGATCACCCGACCGGGAGAACGGTTCCGGTCGTGGCACTAGCGTGGTGGTCGCCGTGAGGAAGGGGACCGGGCATGCTGGAGCGGCTGAACCAGGCCATGGAGCACATCGAGCGCCATCTCGACCAGACCGTCGAGGTGGAGGAGCTGGCACGCATCGCGGCCACCTCGGAGTACCACCTGCGCCGGATGTTCTCCGCCCTCGCGGGCATACCGCTGTCGGAGTACATCCGGCGCCGCCGGCTCACCCTCGCGGGCGCCGAGGTCCTCGCCGGGCGGGAGACCCTGCTGGAGATCGCGGTGCGCCACGGCTACGGCTCCGGCGAGGCGTTCGCGCGGGCGTTCCGTGCCATGCACGGCATCGGGCCGGGCGAGGCCCGGCGTACCGGCGCCGCGCTCAACTCCCAGTCCCGGCTGACCTTCCGCCTCACCGTCGAGGGGAGCAGCAGTATGCGCTACCGCCTCGTGGACAAGGCCGCCTTCACCGTCGTCGGGCTCAGGACCCGGATACCGCTGGTGCACGCGGGGCCGAACCAGGCGATCATCGACTTTGTCCGCGGCATCGACCCGCGGGCCCTGGAGCGCCTGGAGAAGCTGTCGGACCAGGAGCCGCACGGCATCGTCGCGGTCTGCGACGACCTGGACCCCGGCCGCGCCGAGGGCACCGAGCTCGACTACCACCAGGGCGTGATCACCTCCATGGCCGCTCCCGAGGGCACGAGCACGCTGGCAGTCCCGGCCGGCACCTGGGCGGTGTTCACCGTCTCCGGGCCGGTGCCGCGGGCCATCCAGGAGTTGTGGCGGGACGTGTTCACCGAGTGGTTCCCGTCGAACCCGTACCGCACCCGCATCGGCCCCGAGATCCTGCGCGTCCGCCTGTCGCCGGACAAGACCGAGGCCGACGCCGAACTGTGGCTCCCGGTGGAGCCCGAACACGGCTGAACACGGCTGAACACGGCCGAGCACGGCGGCAGGCCCCCGGGACAGGCCCGCCACCCCGCCGACCCCGGCGCCGTTCGAAGGGCACCGTCAGGTAGAACTGCGTCATGGATCCGGTGAGACTGCGGCAGGCCCTGGACGACGTCTTCGACGGGGCACTGCTTCGCCACGGCTTCACGGGGTACATGCGCGACTACCAGGTCGTGATCCACATGACCACCGACCCGCGGAGCGGGATCGCGCCGTCGACGCTGCGCTACCTGTTCCGCCACTGCGTGCGGGCCGACTGCGCCACGACCGTGCCGGCCGGTGTCTGGCGCGCGTCTCTCGACGATCGGCTCATCACCCACGGGACCGGCGCCGACCTCGACGGATACGTCTGGGGCGTCAACTGGCAGTGCCTCTACCCCGGGATGACGCTCGTCACCGACTCGCCGGCCGCCCGTGAGTGGGCCGCGGCCGTCGGCATCGACTTCCACGAGGTCCGGATCCAGACCAACGCCCACGACCTGACCCTGATCTTCTCCGATCTGCTGATCGAGGAGATCCCTTCCGAGTGGCACGGGCCGGACTACATGTTTCCGATTCCGTAGGCGTCGGGGCACGACAGATCCTCCAGGAGGAGGGGCTACGGATTGGCGACCTCGGGGCCGCGCAGCGTGACCTGGACGCTGCCGCCCACCTGCAGGTCGGCGCGGGTGCAGGAGGCCGTGGGGTCGGGCAGCACGGTCAGGGGCCAGTGATGCCGCGTCCCCAGGGCTCGTCTGGTCACCTGCTCCGCCTGGCGCAGGCCGACACACCGGGAGGTGACGCCCTCAACGAGCGCGTCACGCAGCTCGTACACGAACGGGTCGACCGTGCCGGCGTTCCTGACGCTGTGGTCTCTCATGCGGTGGGGAAGCACGCTCACCGTGTTGTGGCCGGGGTCGAGGTCCGCGTCCGCGCACGGCTGGTCGTCGTCCCGCGAGTCCGCGGGCAACACCTCGATCCGCCAGCCCGTCAGTCCCAGCCGTTTGATCTGGGCCTTGGTGAACGCGACGGCCTCGGTCTCGGAGAAGCAGCGGGAGTACAGCCCGTCCACCCAGTCGCCGAGACCTCCCTCCAGCTCCCGCACGGCGACGTCCTGCGGCGTGGCCGGGTTCAGCAGGGTCGCCGACGAGGGCACCTGTGACCGTGGCGCCACGTACACGTCCTCGTTGAAGCGGAACGCCACCGGGTCGGGGATCGCGGGGCGACTTCACCAGGCGGCCCCGCGCGCGGTGCAGGCGTACGCGGACCGCGGCCCGTGACACGGCCAGGGCCAGCGCGATCTCGTCACGGCTCAGCTGCTCCCAGGCGAGCAGCCTGAGCAGTTCCTGGTCGTCGTCGGTGAGCCGGCTCATGGCCACCTCGACCGCCGAGAACGCCGTGTCGTCCTGGGGTGCCACGTCGGACAGGGACGCCCGCAGTCTCTCGGCCAGCGCGTGCCGCCTGCGCTCCCCGCGATGGAGGTTGGCCAGGACCTTGCGCGCCACCCCGAAGAGCCACGGGCGCGCCTGGTCCCCCTGGGGTACCTCCTCCAGGCGGCGCCAGGCCACCAGGAACGTCTCGGTCACCACGTCGGCCGCGTCCGCTGGATCGGCCACCCGTCGCAGGGCATAGGCCAGCAACGGTTGATGGGCGCGTTCGAACAGTGCGGCGAATCGATCCTCCGGCGAGCTCACGGGTTCCCTTCCACGTCGACGGCCCGGCACTGCCCACATGTCCGCCTCGGTGGCGAACGTTACGGCGGCTCTTGCGGTCTGATGTACTCCGGCTTTCGTGGAGTCGCTTCGATTGGCTACATGCCTACGCCCCTTCGAGAGGTCGGCATGTCGAAGAGATATCCCCCTGAGTTCCGCCGCAAGCTCCTGGACCTGCTGAAGGCCGGCCGAACCGTGCGGCAAGCAGCCTTCGATCTACAGATCAGCGACCAGACGATCTACAACTGGCGCGAGCAGGAGCTGATCGACACCGGTCAGAAACCCGGCATCACCTCCTCCGGCCACACCGAGCTGGCCGTGACCAGGCGCGCCGCCGAGTTGTTGAGAGAGGCGGTGCCCCCAAGAGGCGGTTCGAGGCCATCGCGGTGATGGCCGCCGAAGGGCTCCCATCCAGGTCTGCTGCCGGATCATGAACGTGTCGGAGTCAGTTTTTCTGCCTGGCGCAACCGACCGCCCTCAGCCCGGACGCTCCGGCATGCCTGGCTGACCGACGAGATCCGGCAGGTGCACGCCGCCTCCAACAGCGTCTACGGCGGCCCGCGGGTACACGCCGAACTCACCATGGGGCGCGGTATCGCGGTCGGACACGGCGCGGTGACCATGCTGATGCACCGCGCCGGCATCAAAGGCCTGCCCGGCAACAAGCGCCGCCGACCTGTTCAGCAGACACCCACCGCCGCGGACCTGGCCGAGCGCCAGTTCAGCCGGGGGCCGGGCAGACCTTCGCCGACCCTGACGAGATCGCCTACGCCACCGCCGTGACCACCACCCAGCTCAACGCCCGCGCCCGCCCCTGGATCTGGGGCCGCCCGGCTCCCGAGCCTCGTCGCCGCCGACGCCGTTTTACCTACCTGCTTTGAGGAACGTCGCACTAACAGCCTTACGTCCGCACGGCGCAGACCCTCGGGTTCACGCCGACGGAGATCGCACGGCACGGCCAGGAACTGAGCGAGGCGCCGGACGCCGCGCGGGCGTTGTCCGCGTTGTTCGAGGAGAGGATCCAGGTCGTCGACGCGCGCATGGCCGAGCTCGCCGCCCTGCGGGCCGAGCTCACCGCGCGCGTCGGCACCGGATGTCCGCTGCGGGCGACCGGCCGTGCCCTGGGGCATGAGACCTGGCGGGACGTGACCGCGACGGCCTCTCCGCGCCACCGCAGACGCAGAGACGCAGAGACGTCGAGCGATCGGGTCAGAGATCCAGGCCGGAACCGCCGAACCGGTCCTGGAGGAACCTGCCCTGGTCGCGCAGGGCCTGCTCGTCGCCCCGGTGGACCGACTCGGCCACCTTGCGCATCTGGACCTCCAGCAGGTCGAGCTGGGCGAGCAGTTCCTCGTGCGCGCTGTGCTCCCGCTCGCCGCGCCGCGTGAGCGCGTAGGAGCGGGGCAGGTTCGCGTACGCCTCCAGGCTGGAGGGCAGGTAGTCCCTGATCGTCTGCGACACGACGTGCAGGTGGTCGGGTGAGGCGGTGAGCGTGTCCGCCCGACGCAGGATGTCGCGCACCACGTCGGCGAGCGCGCCGACCCTCGTCACCACGTCGGCGGGAAACCGGTTCCCGCCGACCTTGCCCAGCAGGGTGTCCAGGTCGGCGCGCAGCCGCCCGGACTCCACCTCCGCGTGCGAGATCGTGAGCCTCATCCGGTCCGCCGGGGCCAGCAGCGCCCCGACGCCGTACAGCCCGGCGACCACGACGGGCCAGTACGTTCCGGCGACGCCGAGGAAGACCAGGACCACCCCGGCGAGGGCCAGGACGCACCCGGCGATGTTCCTGGTCGACCCGGCGTAGGCGAGGATCCGTCCTCTCGGGCTACTGGTAGCCACGGATCTCCTTGAAGGCCGTGGCCAGCGATCCTTGGCGGGCGTCGAAGGTCGCCCCGCCGGTGAGCTCTGCGATCCGCCTCATCTCCTCGACGTCGCTGTCGCCGAAGAGCACGACGAACGTCCTGAACTTCACGGGCAGCGACGCGTAGTAGGCGGCGAAGTCATCATAGGAACTGCCGTCGGTGTTCTCGCCGTCCGTCATCAGCACGATGGAGGTGAAGTCCTTCGACGCAGACGCAGACGCAGACGCCGCCTGCCCGTAGGCGGCCCGCAGGCCGTCGAAGATCGCGGTGCCGCCCTCGACCTGCAGCCCCTCGCTGTAGGAGCGGATCCGCTGGAGCACCGGCCCTGGATCGCGTTCGGGCAGCGTGAAGGTCTGCGGGGTGCCGGGGCCGGTGTTGAACGGGATCATCGTGACCGTCTCGCGGTCACGGAAGCGCGAGAACGATCCGCTGACGGAGGTGTCGGCGCCGGACAGGGCGGTCAGCGCCTGCCTGAGCGCGACGATCCGCTCCCCGGTCATCGAACCGGAGGTGTCCAGCACGAACAGGGTCCGCGACGGCCTGCGCACCTGGTTGAGGTAGACGCCGATCAGCTCGTCGGCCGCGTCACGCCGGTTGGGGAAGGGCAGTTCCACCAGCGACGCGGTCCCGAAACGCGGGTCCGGCGCGACCTCGGGGACGATGGGCCTGCGGTGGGTGGTGGTCATGATCTCCCGCTGGATCTCCGGCGTGCGCAGCCAGGCGGCGAGCTTTCCGTACAGCTCCTTCTTGCGCGGGGGCGCGGAGCTCAGAAGCGTCAGCGGATAGTCGGCCGTCACCACCCCGTCGCCCGGGTAGACCAGCGTGAGCTTCTCGGCGAGTTTTCCCGAGGCGTTGAGGCCGAGCAGCACGGACTCGTAGTTCACGAGCCCGTCCACCGCGCCCTCCTTGGCGTACGCGTCCGCGAGCCAGCCGGAGGAGCCAGCGGTGAGCGTCTGCGCCGAGAAGAACTCCTTCAGCCTGGGAGTCGCCGAGGCGATCTGGGCCTCCTGCAGTGCCTCGCCGGCGTCGGAGAGTGCCGCCGTCACGCCGACCAGCGCCGAGAATCCGGAGTTGGACGCCGCGGGACTGGTCATGCCGAAGGTGAACCTGCGGGCGCTCGCGGCCGAGGCGATGTCGTTCCAGGTGACGGTCTTGGCGTCCCAGCCGAGCTCGCGGGCCTTGGAGGCCTTCAGCCCGAGCACCACGGGCGAGACCATGACCTTGGTCTGGGTCGAGAGCCGCGCGGCCGCCCCGTCGATCAGTGACAGGTAGCGGTTGGAGGAGAACCACGTCGCGTCGTGGCGCCCGTCGGCGCCGCCGCTCGCCACCTGGTCGGCCCCGTCCAGCGTTCCGGCGTACGACAGCGCGACCCGTACGCCGACGGCGTCCTGGGCCTGCCTGAGCAGCGGTTCCAGATCGGCGACCTCGCTTCCCGCCAGGACGCGGAGCACGTCGGGACCGTCGGGAACGCCGCCGGCGACGCCGTCGGGGGTGGCGGGCGTGTCGGCCCCGCCGCACGCGGCCGACGCCACCAGCAGGGCCAGCGCGGCGAGCGCCCGCCGGACAGGACGGGCGCCCGAGCGTGCGGCGGGCGCCCGCCCGGCCCGGGGCGCACCCGCTTTCGCGCCGGGTACCGGCCCGCTCATCGGGTGCTCCCCGCTCATCGGATGCTCCCCTGCTCGTCGCCCCGCTGTGAGCGCTCCAGGTACGTGCGCGCGTGGTCCAGCTCGACGGTGAGGCTGTCCACGGTGATCGCCATGTTCTCGACGGCCTTGGCCTTGAACGTGTCGATCATGTCCATGGTGGAGTAGATGTTGTCGAACGCCTTGCGCAGCGCGTCCATGCCGACCGTGGTCGACGCCGCCTGGGTCTGGATGTCGGCGGCCTGCGTGCGCAGCATCTCGCTGGTCGCCACGATCAGGTCGGAGGTGGTGCTGTTCAGCGCCGTTATCTGGTCGAGCACGAGTTTCTGGCCGGCGAGGGCCTGGGCCACGGTCACGGCCGTGCGCAGTGCCGCGACCGTCGTCGTGGAGGCCCGGTCAACGCCTTTGATCAGTTCGAGGTTGTTCCTGCGGATCAGGTCCAGCGCGAGATATCCCTGGGCGGACACCGCGAGCTGGGTCAGCAGGTCCTGGTGTTTCTGCCGGATGCCGAACAACGCGTCCGAGCGCAGGGCGGTGGCCTTCTCCGGTTCGGCCGCCTCGACGTAGGTGATCTTCTCCTCCACCGCCGCGTCGAGGGCGGCGGCGAGCAAGGCGTACTCCTGCAGGCGTTTCATCGACTCCCAGAGGTTGGTCTTCTCCCCCTCGATGGCCGCGTTGTCCTTGCGCAGCTCGTCCTGCCCGGATTTGAGGGCGCGGACGATGTCGTCGAGGTGTTTCTGTGCCGATCGGTACTTCGCGAAATAGTCGCGCAGCCTGTCGCCGAACGGGATGATTCCCAGCAGTTTCCTGGCGGGGCCGGACGTCTGCTTGGGGTCGAGGTCGACGATCGTGCGGCGCAGCGCGACCAGTTGCCCCGCCACGGCCGCCTGCGCGTCCTTGCCCTCGCCCCTCGCCGAGGCCAGCGCGGCCACCGGGCGCCTCAGCATGCGGTTCGCCACCTGGGAGGAGGCCCGGATCTCGGTGTCGCCCATGGAGGTGATGTCGTTCACCTTCCGGGTGAACTCCGGCGACCTCGGATCCAGGCCGCTCAGCTCCTCGGCGAAGCCCTCGGCCTTGCGCGCCAGTTCCTCGGCCCGCCCTTCGGGGACCGGCAGCATGGTGGCGGCCTTCTCCGCGGGCACCTTGGCCACGGGTTCCGGTGGGCTGAGCATGAGATCGCTCACGGTGGTCTCTCCTCGAAGCGCTGAAAAGGTGAGGTCAGGGGGTGGACGAGGGGACCGCTCCGGACCGGTAGAGCGTCTCGACCGCGGAGATCATGCCCTCCAGCCGGTCGTGGTCGGGGGGCTCCACCACGTCGACCAGGCCGGGCGGCAACGGGGCCCCGGCCTTCGCCACGAGGTCGTCGAACGCCCTGGCGTCGGCGGTGCGGAAGCCGTACAGGGCCGCCAGGCGCCCGAGTTCGGGGTCCTCCTGCAGGAGACGGCCGACCTCGCCGCCCTGTGCGCTCAGCGGTACGAGCGTGTGCTTGCTCAAGACCGTGGGCGAGGGGTAGAGCAGCCGCATGCCGGGGCGGATCGAGCCGTCCCCGGCGAACAGGCGCGAGGCGTACTGCGCCTCGTAGATCACGACCATGGGCGTCTTGCCCATCCCGAGGGACAGGTAGTCCTCGAACGGCGCCTCGGTGGAGGTCTCGGAGTAGCCCTGGTCGAGGAAGAGCGGCGCGACAGTCCTGGCCACCTTGGTGCCCCGCTCGGCGGAGGTGACCACGTCGTCGCCGTTGGCCACGTAACCGGCGATCGAGAGGTACATCGCCGCCGAGTTGGAGGTACGGATGTCGGTGGTGGTGAGCAGCACGCGCTTGCGCGCCGGGTAAGCGGTATTTCCTGGCAATTTATCCCATCGGGCACCTTTCGCCACCATATCCAAATATTTCTGGATATCGAGTACGTGGTAACCCTGACCGGAGTCCCGTACGACACCCACCCCGGTGAGCACGTCCACGATGGGGGTGAACGTGGCGATCGCCATGGGCGAGGAGAACGGCGCGAACGTGCGGGCGGCGCCCCGGTCACGCCTGATCTTCTCGGCCGCCGGAGCGCTGGAGGGGAAAGCGAAGCCGTACTTCCCCAGATCCACCGTGGTCGCGATCTGCCGCGATCCGGCGGTGTCGACCTCCACCCGCAGGCCGCGCCCGGCGAAGACCTTCCGCACCCTCGGATCGTCGAAGAACGGCTTCTTCTCCGAACCGATCACCCCGCGGACCAGGGTGAGCTCCTGCGTCTCCGCGCCGTCACGGTTGCCCGCCACGACCGCCGCCACCACGGCGACGCCGAGGAGGAGCGCCAGCCCGACACCGATCCAACGCCTCATGTGATTCCCCGAAAACTCGCCCCGTACCGCTGCGAAATAGCGGATGTAATTGAATTATGTGATTAACGACGACAGGACGGAGCGAGGTAGTCACAACGTATCGACAATTCACTTTCCGTTCACCGGTGCGCCGCCCGGAGGGCCGTCTCCGCCGCCACGGCGGGACGTGGTGATCGAGTAGGCTGCCGACCGTGTCCGGACGGGCCGGCGGCAAGCACCATCTGATCACTGACGCGACCGGCATCCCACTCGCGGTGATCCTCGCCGGGGGCGACCGCAACGATGCACCCCGTTGGTGCCGCTGCTGCAGGCAATCCCCAAGGTGCGCGGCAAGCGCGGCCGTCCCTGGTAGCGACCCGAGGTCGTGCTCGCCGATCACGGCTCCGGTCTGGGCGAACAGCGCTGGGTGGCCGAGCAAGCCCTCGCCTTCCGCATGCCTTCCGTCGGCTGCGTATCCGCTGGGAGGTCCCTGCCGCCATCCATGAGAAGTTCCCAAGCTCGGCTGTGCCCTGATCTGCTGGCGTCGTTTCAGCTCATTCTGTTAGCAGCTCTTAGCCGCGCTTGGGCCAGACCGGGCCCTGGCCGGTCCAGACGACGCCCTTGTTGCGGCACAGACAGAAGGGGTGGCCGATCGGGTCGGTGTAGATCCGCCAGCCGTAGCCGCCGGGGCCGATGAAGTCCTGCCGCAGCATCGCGCCGAGGCCGAGGACGCGGCGCTGCTCGGACTCGATCTCGTCCACTTCGAAGTCGAGGTGGAACTGCTTGGGGTGCTCGCTGTCGGGCCACCGCGGAGCGCGGTACTCCTCCACCCGGATGAAGGCCAGCTCGACCTCGCCGAACGTGATGCCGGCCCAGTTCTCGTCGCTGCCTTCCTTGATCGGTCGGCCCGTCACCTCAGCGTAGAAGGCCGCCAGTTTCATCGTGTCCGGGCAGTCGATGATGAAATCGGTGAGTCGCAGCATTCCGCGATCCTGTCACAGGACCTTGACGCAGACGCCCTGGTCCGGGTTCCCGTCGGCACCCGTGTCGAGGGGGTACTCCGTGGGCATTCCCGTCAGCTCGCCGGTCTTGATCCACGACTCTGCGCGCTCTCGCACGACCGGGAGCCGCACAGCGCCTGCACCGTCCCGGTGGACGCCCCTGCCGAGGAGATTCTCGCCGTCCATCTCTACGGCAACGCCCCTGCGGCGCGTTCTGCTGCGCCGGAGCGGGGATGCGCCTGGCCGGCGCCGGGCCGATCATCGGCTCCGGCGCCCGGCTCAGGCCGCCCGGACGGGACCGGTGGGCCTGACCTGTGGGGAGGGCGAAAGGCCCGGCTCCATGACTTTCCCGTTCCGGCGGTCGTCGTGGCACCCCGGTTCGGGCGAGGTGACGGACTTCAGGATCCGGGAACCGCGGCCGCCCTGCGCAGGGCGGCCCTGCGGACCACGGTCGTCGTCAGCGCCGCGGTCAGCAGCGAGACGACCGCCAGCAGGGCCAGGCCCAGCGCGTAGGAGCCGAACCGCCCGTAGATGAAGCCCATCACCAGTGGTGGGACGAAGCCCCCCAGACCGCCCGCGGCGCCGACCAGGCCGGTGACCGAACCCACCTTGTCGGCCGGCGCCACCTGCGCGACCAGCGCGAACGTGGCCCCGCTGCCCGCGCCGAGCGCCGCGGCCATGGTCAGGAACGTGATCGTGCCCACCGGCATCAGGGCCGGGGTGAAGGACTGCGCGGCGGCGGCGACGGCGGCCACGACGAACACCGCGGTCAGCACGGGCAGCGGCCCGATCCGGTCCGACAGCCAGCCTCCGGCGGGACGCATCAGGACCGCCAGCAGGACGAAGCCCGCCATCCGGTTGGCGGCGTCGGCCTGCTCCAGGCCGTAGGCGGTCTGCAGGTAGGCCGGCAGGTAGACGGAGAAGGCGACGTAGCCGCCGAAGGCGACCGCGTACAGGACGCACGCCTGCCAGGTGATCGGCAGCCTGACGGTGGCGGCCAGGCGCGCGGCCAGAGGCTGCGACGGGATCGTGCGTCCCGGCGCGTCGCGCATGACCAGCCAGGAGACGACGGCGTAGAGGGCGAGCGCGATCGCGGTGATCACGAACGGCGTCGCCGAGCCGCCGGACTCCACCAGCCTCACCGTGGTCAGGGCGCTGATCGCGGTGCCGCCCATGCCCGCCCCGAAGACGCCGATGGCCAGCCCGCGCCGGTGCGGGGGGAACCAGGCGTTGACGAAGGGCACCCCGACGGCGAAGACCGTCCCGCCGATCCCCAGGAAGAACCCGCCCACCAGCAACGCCGCCAGCGAGCCCTGCCCGGCCAGGCCGATGAACAGGACGGGAACGATGGTGACGGCCGAGATGAGCGGGAACATCACCCTGCCGCCGAACCGGTCGGTGAGCACGCCGACCGGGATGCGGCCCAGCGAGCCGACGATCACCGGGACGGCGACCAGGAGGGCCTGCTGGGAGGCCGACAGGCTCAGTATCTCCTTGAACCGCGGCCCCAGGGGGCTGAGCAGCGCCCACGCCCAGAAGTTGACCGCGAAGCCCAGTGTGGCCAGCGCCAGCATCGACGCCGGCCCGCGACCGGCAACGGCCGGAGACCGGCCGTCAGTCCTGCCCGTGTTCATCGTCTCGTCCTCGTCACAGTGGTCGGTGCCCGCGGGGTCCGGGCCGCGGACGCCGCCGTCGGGGCGCGCCGTCGCGGACTCCGGTGACGGGCGGGCCGTGGCCCCTCCCCCTCACGTCCATCCCACCGCGGGCGCTCACGCCCCTGTACGGGCGAAAGTCCTCACCCCCCGGGACCTCCGGCCCCGGTCACCGATCGCCCGTCGCCGGCCACCGGAGGGCACGGGTCACCCGCCTGCCCGGACGGCCCCGTTCAGGACTCGATTCCCCCGCGGAGCAGTCCCCATACCCGCTCGGCGGTCCCGGCCCGCTCGGGGGCCGGGATCCTGGCGAGGAGACCGGCCAGCACGCCGACGGCCAGGACCAGGTCGTCGACCGTCACGTCCGCGCGGACGTGGCCGACGCGCCGGGCCTCGGGGAGCCCGCTCTCCAGCACCCTCGCCACGCGGTCGCGTACCGCGATGATGCGGGGGTCGGGGTCCGGCGGCGCGCTGACCATGTCGATGAACGCGGTCGAGGCGATGGTCTGCTCGGTGATCAGGTCCAGCACGTCGGCCAGGGTGGTGCCGGAGGCCTCGGCGAGCGCCTCCAGGCCGGCGACGCTGTCCTCGAAGACGGCCGGCGCGAGGCTGGGGCCGGATCGACGCCGAGGCCCCCGTCACCTCCGAGTCCGGCGTCGTCGTCGACGCGACCCCCGCCGAGGTCTGGGAGGTGCTGGCCGATCTCGGGAACTGGCCGGCGTGGGCACCCGGGTACGAGGTCCTGGAACTCGGCGAGATGACCCCCGGTGCCGCCTTCCGCTGGCGGCTCGGCCCGGTGAGGATCACGTCGAGGTTCGCCGTCGTCGCCCCCGGACGCGAGCTCACCTGGAGCGGCGTGGTCCTCGGGTACAGGGCCGTCGACCAGCAGGTGCTCCAGGCCCTTCCCGGCGGCCGTACCAGGGTGACGATGCGGGAGAGTCTCGCGGGCCCGCTCGTCTCCCTGGTCTTCGGCGCCGGCAGGCTCCGCGCGGGTCACGAGCGCTATCTGAACGCCCTGGAGACCGAACTGGCCCGACGGTCGGCGGCGCACCCGCGGGGACGGTGAGCCGGGGTTCGCCGCCCCCGGCCGCGGGGCCGGTCAGGAGGGCGGGGAGGCGTCATGCGCCTCCTTCGCCCTGGTGAGGAGTGCCATCAGCCGTTCCTCCTCGCGGATCCTCGCCCGGTACTTCTCGGGAAGCTTCTTGATCACTTCGATCTCGTGGACCAGCGCGGCGAAGAGCTCCTCGCGGCGGGCGGGGTCGTTCTCGACCTCCAGGTACTCCGTGGCGTGGCGCCGGGCCGCCGAGACGGCGTTCTGGGCCCTTCCCTTGGGGCTGAACAGCGAGGCGAGCACGGTGACGACGAGGACGCCGATGATCACGCTCAGCGACAGGCCGGTGTCGATCTCCACCACCGGGACCGGCCGGCCGTCGTTGACGAAGGGCACGTTGTTCTCGTGCAGCGCGTGCAGCATGAGCTTCACGCCGATGAAGCCCAGGATCGCGGCGAGACCGTAGGTGAGGTAGATGAGGCGGTCCAGCAGGCCGTCGATGAGGAAGTAGAGCTGGCGCAGGCCGAGCAGCGAGAACGCCGTGGCCGTGAACACCACGTACACGTTCTGGGTCAGGCCGAAGATGGCCGGGATGGAGTCCAGTGCGAACAGGATGTCCGTGCCGCCGATGGCGACCATGACGAGCAGCATGGGCGTCATGACGCGCCTGCCGTCCTGGACGGTGAACAGCCGGTCGCCGTCGTAGGTGTCGGAGGTGTGGAAGACCTTCCTGGCCAGGCGGACCATGATGTTGTCGGCGGAGTGGCCGTCCTCCCCCTCGGGCCTGAGCAGGTTGCCGGCGGTGACGAGCAGGATGAGGCCGAAGATGTAGAAGACCCAGGCGAACGAGTTGATCAGCGCGGCGCCCAGGAAGATGAAACCGGCCCGGGCGATCAGGGAGAAGACGATGCCGAAGAGCAGGACCTTCTGCTGGTCGGCGCGCGGCACCTTGAAGCTGGACATGATGATGAGGAACACGAACAGGTTGTCGACCGACAGGGCCTTCTCCGTCACGTAACCGGCGAAGTACTCGATCCCCGTCGCGGACCCGCCGAAGACCCACACGCCGACGCCGAACAGGAGCGCGACGCCGACGTAGGCGGCCGACCAGCGGGCGGCCTCGCCCAGGGTGGGCACGTGCGCCTTGCGCACGTGGAAGACGAAGTCGAACAGCAGCAGACCGGCGATGCCGGCGATCGTGAACCACCAGACGACAGCGGACACGTCCATCGGCGGGCTCCGGTTGCAGGCGACGGTCGGGGCGGCGCACGCCGTGACGGCGGGTCCGGCCCCGCCGCGCACCCGTGCCCGGGACCTGCCGGCCGTCGGGCCCGCTGATCGGCCCGGACCGCTCCCGGCCGGTCCGCAGGGTGTCATCCCCCCTGGTCACGCGGTGACGCCGGGACGAGCGTCGTCATATGGCAAAGGTCGCCCCGGGGCCTCCTCCGGAGCCGGTCGCCGGGTCGTCCCCGGGGACGTCCCCCGGAGCCGGTCGCCGGAAGGCGGGCCGGCTCCGGGGGCGCGTCACATCGCGGTCATCCCCGGGTCCACTTCTGGTTGTTCTGGCCGTTGCAGGTCCAGATGTTCACCCTGGTGCCGTTGGCGGTACCGGCGCCGGAGACGTCCAGGCACTTGTTCGCGCCGACGGCGGTGACGCTTCCGTCGGCGTTCAGGCGCCACTTCTGGTTGTTGCCACCGTTGCAGTCCCAGATGACCACCGCGGTGCCGTCGGCCGTGCCGCCGCCGGTCACGTCCAGGCACTTGTTGCCGTAGACCCGCAGCTCCTGCGCGGAGGTGGAGGTCCACTGCTGGTTGACCCGGCCGTTGCAGTCCCAGATGTTCACCGCGGCGCCGTTGGTCTGGGAGGCGCCGTTGACGTCCAGGCACCGGCCCGAGGCCACTCCCTTCAGGGCGTTCCCCGAAGGCGTCGGGGTGGGGGTCGGGGTGGGAGTCGGGTTGCCGTCGCCCTGCCCGACGCCCCTGCCGTTGAAGGTGATGGAGTCGACGTCGAACGCGTCGGCCGTCGGCGCCTTGAACACCACGTAGAGGACGCGCGTGCCACCGGGGTCGGTGACCCGCGCCGCGGGCAGGGACGCGTAGGTGTTCCATCCCCCGGTCGCCGTCACGGCGGCGGAGGCGACGAGCGTCCCGGTCGGCGAGCCGGCGCGCAGTTCGATGGACCCTCCCGTGCTGGACGGCGCCGAGACGCGGAAGGACACCGAGTCGATCCCGGACAGGTTGACCGGTGTGAAGGACACCCAGTCGTTGTTGGAGACGTCACCGATGCGCCTGCCGCCCTCGGCCCCGGCCTCGTCGACGGCCCGGACCCCGGAGGAGCCGGAGAAGTGCTCGACCTGCTTGTGCTTGGGGTTCAGGGTGATCCCCGCGTTGCCCTTCAGGCCGGTCGAGTCGGTGTAGTCGGCGGCCAGCACGTAGTAGACGTTGGACGCCTCGTCGTGGCCGGAGGCGGTGGTCGTGACCGTCCCGGAACAGCCGGTGTACTGGCCGGTGTCGTGGGCGTGCTGGTCGTGGCCCAGCGCGGTGATCACGTTGACCTTGGTGCAGTCGACGGTGCCGTCCTCGGGGTCGGTGACGTTCACCGTGTAGGAGACCCGGTCGCCGAAGGAGATGAACCCGCCGTCGGGCGGGGCCGAGAAGACGACCTTGGGACGGGTGTTGCCGACGACGACGGTCGTCGTGGCGATCGCCGTCTTCCCGCTCGAGTCCCGGACGGTCAGCCTGACGGTGTAGGTGCCGTTGGAGGTGTAGGTGTGGGACGGGTTGGCCGCGGTGGAGGTCCCGCCGTCGCCGAAGTCCCAGGCGTAGGTGATCGCCTCACCGTCGGGGTCGGCCGAACCGGCGGAGGAGAACGCCACCGTGAGCGGCGCGGCGCCCGAGTCGGGGGTGGCGATGATCTTGGCCACGGGGGCGCGGTTGCCGACCACGTAGTCGATCCGGTAGATGGAGTCGTCGGTGTTGGCGTGGCCGAAGCCGTTGCCCCAGTCGGCCATGTACAGGGCGCCGTCCGGGCCGAACTTCATGTCGATCGGCGCGCGCGGCGCGATCTGCGCCACGAAGGGGTTGATCTTCAGGAGGTTGCCGGAGGAGTCCAGGCGGAACTCGTTGACGAAGTTGCGGCTCCAGTCGTAGAAGAACGGGGTGCCCTCGAAGTACTGGGGGAACTTGCGGTCGGAGGTGCTCGCCGCGTTGTAGCGGTAGAACGGGCCGCCCATCGCCGCGGCGCCGCCGCAGCACTTGATCTCGGGGAACTGGGCCGAGACGTGGTAGTTGTACCAGACGTTCGCGGGCTGGGCGGGGGGCAGGTTGGTCAGGCCGGTGTTGTTGGGCGAGTTGTTGACCGGCGCCGAGCAGTTGAACTTCGCCCCCGAGGTGTTGTTGGCGAAGTTGAAGTCGTTGAACGGGATGTTGTTGCCGACGCAGTACGGCCAGCCGTAGTTGCCGGGCTGCTTGATCAGGTTCCACTCGACCGTGCCCTCGGGGCCGCGGTTGGCGTTGGCGCTGCCCGCGTCGGGGCCGTAGTCGCCCACCGAGATCCAGCCGGTGGTCTTGTCGACCGAGAACCGGAACGGGTTGCGGAAGCCCATCGCGTAGATCTCCGGCCGCGTCTTGGCGGTGCCCGGCGCGAACAGGTTGCCGGCGGGAACGGTGTAGGTGCCGTCGGGCTCGGGGTGGATACGGAGGATCTTGCCGCGCAGGTCGTTGGTGTTGGCCGAGGACCGCTGGGCGTCGAAGTGCTGCCGGCCGGAACGCTCGTCGATCGGCGTGTACCCGCTGGACCCGTTGGGGTTGGTGTCGTCACCGGGGCCGATGTACAGGTTGCCGTTCGGGCCGAAGGCCAGGTAGCCGCCGGTGTGGCCTGGTTCGTCCACGTTGCGGTAGGCCGGAACCTCGATGATCTTCTTCTCGCTGGACAGGTCGAGGCTGGTGCCGTTGAAGGTGAACCGCGAGACCCGGTTCACCTCGCCGCCGTTCGCCGGTGAGTAGTTGAGGTAGATCCAGCCGTTGGCCGCGAAGTTCGGGTCCAGGGCCAGGCCGATGCCGCCGTCCTCGCCGCCGTCGTACACCGGCAGGGTGCCGATGACGCGCGTGCCGCCGCCGCCCGCGGGGATCAGGTTGACCTTGCCCGAGCGGGAGATGTAGAAGACCCGGCCGTCGGCGGCCACGTCCAGCTCCATCGGCTGGTCGGGCGCGCCGTCGAGGGTGACCTTCTGGAACCGGGCCGCGACCGTGCCGCCGCAGTCGCCCGGCGCCGCGCCCGCCGCCCACTTCACCGCGCCCAGCAGGTGCTGCTTGAAGTTGGCCTCGGAGTAGGAGGAGGCCTGGTGGCCCATGGCGGTGGCCCACACCCGGCCGCCCTCGGGGTTGTGGCACCAGGAGATCGGGTGGTCGGCGCCCATCTTGTTCGGGCCGGCGTCGTAGGTGGTCTCGTCGGCCGTCACGAGCACGTGCACCGAGCCGCGCATGTTCTTGTCGAAGTTGTACCACTCCTCGGTGCGCGTCCACCGGTCGGGAAGTCCCACGGTGGAGGGGTGCACCTTGTCGGCCACCTTGGCGGTGCCCTGCACGGTCGCCGAGTGCGCGGTCATGTGAGCCCCGGCCATCACGACCTGGTCCCACCAGGGGAACTGCGCCTCGATGTTCATGTCGGTGGCGTTGTGGATCGCCACGACACCGCGCCCGCTGCGCAGGTAGGACTGGAACGCCTGACGCTGGGCGTCGTTGTCCCAGACCATGCCGCTGGTCTGGTGCATGATCACCGCGTCGTAGGTGTTGAACGTCGCCGACGTGAAGACGGAGGAGTTCTCACTGAGGTCGACCTGGAAGTTGTTGTCGGCCGCCAGCTGCTGGAACATCGCGATGCCGGCCGGGATGGCGTCGTGCCGGTAGGCGCCGCTGGCGGTCTCGGAGAACAGCAGGACCTTGAACTGGGGCGCGGCGGCGTTCGCCACCGGTGGCACCGTGAACAGGAACAGCCCTAACAGGGCCGTGGCCAGGGCCGGGAGCAGGTGTGATCTTCGCATGGGGGGGTCTCCTGGGAGGGGGGGTCAGGTGGTCAGGGTGCGTAGGAAAGCCAGCCCTTCGGTGGCGAGGGCGTCCTGGCTGGGTGCCAGGGGACGCCAGATGGACGCTGCGGTGGCGATGACGGCGTTGTCGGCGGTGAAGGACTCGATCACCAGCGGGCCGGTGTAGCCCACGCCGCGCAGGACGGTGACGAAGCCGGGCCAGTCGAAGCGGTCGCCGCCGGGGGCGCCGCGGTCGGTCCCGCACGCCTGCACGTGCGCGATCCTGGGGCCCGCGAGCCGGACGGCCCGGAGGGGGTCCTTCTCCTCGATGTTCATGTGGTAGGTGTCCAGGGCGATCCCGCAGTCCTCGGGAAGGGCCTCGAGCGCCTGCTCGACGGTGTTGAGAAGGCTGGTCTCGTACCGGTTGAGCGGTTCGACGCCGATCCGGACGCCGCGTTCGGCCGCGTGGTCGAGGACCGGTCTCAGGTTCTCCCGCAGCTCGGCGTAGAGCGCGCGCCGCTCCCGCGGGCTCATCTGCCACGTCCTCCCGACGGAGGCGTAGGCGGGCCCGCAGACCGCGGGCGCGCCGACGGTCACCGCGACGTCCACGCAGTGGCGCAGGTAGTCCTGGGTGGCGCGGATCGTCTGCGGTGAGGCGCCGACGAGCTCGCGCCCCGGCGGCATCGTGAGCACGACCGACGCCCGCAGCCCCAGCTCGCCCAGCAGGGCCGCGGCCTTGCCCGGGTCCCAGTCGCCCGGGTGCTCGACCGGCAGCTCGACGACGTCGAACCCCCATCGCGCGATCCGCGGCGCGAGGGCGGCCAGCGCCTCGTCGGTGAGCGGCGAGACCCAGACCCAGGTGTTGACGCCGATCACGACGTGCCGCCCCACTTGGCGGGGTAGCCGGGCAGGTCCTCGCACCCGCACAGGGCGTAGTGCAGCGGCGGCAGGCCGGGCGTGATGCGGGAGGCGAGGTTCTCCTGGGTGATCGTCGGCTGGGGAAGGTTCCACACCTTCGGCACCTGCTCGCCCTTGAGGATCCTCAGCGCCGCGATCACGGGCGTGCGCCACTGGTAGGTCGGGTAGGTCGGGGCGATCGCGGTGAGCTTGGCGTCGCTCCACTTCTTCAGGAAGTCCTGCTGGTCCTCGCCGTTGATCGGCGGTACGGGCAGACCGGCGTCCTCGAAGGCCTCGACGGCCGCGACGGCGGTGGCGCCCGCGTCCATCCAGACACCGTCGATCTTGCCGTGGCGCTGGATGTAGTCGCTGACGATGCTCTTGGTCTTGGCGGCGTCGCCGTCGGTGAACTCGACGCCGACCACCTGCAGGTCGCTCTTGTCGAAGGCGACCTTCGCGGCCGACCACCGGGTCTCCAGCACGTCCACGCCGGGCAGGATGCGCAGCGCGAGGACCTTCCCGCCGGAGGGCACCTTGCCGACGAGGAACTCGGCCGCCTCGGCGCCGAAGGCGTACCCGCCGATCGGCTTGATGAAGGTGACCGGGCAGTCGGTCTGGACCCCGCGGTCGAACACGATGACCGGCACCTTGGGGCAGGCCCCGGACACCGCCGGGGTCAGCGTGGCCGTGGTGTTGGGCGAGACGATCAACGCGTCGCACCCCTTCTCCTGCAGCTCGGCGATGTCGGAGATCTGCTTGTCGTCCTTGCCCTCGGCGTCCAGGGCGGTGAAGCGCCCGATCTCCTTGTGCAGCGCGACCTCGGCCTGCATGGTCTTCCAGCCGACCTGCCGCCAGGGGTTGTTGACCGCGGCGTTGGAGAAGCACAGGTGGTACGGGCCCGCCTTCTTGTACGCGGCGGTGTCGACGGGCTCGGGGTCGATGCTCTGCTCCCACGGCTTGTCCGACGGGCCGGTCGGCTGCGCTTGGCGCATCGCCATCTGGGCGTCGTAGTCGGCCTGGACGAAGAACTTCGACTGCGCCCCGGTGCCCCTGTCCGGCGCGGCGGCGCCCGAGGAGGAGGCGGAGGAGGACGTGGCGGCGGTGGCGGCGGGCGCCGGCGTGTCGCTGGTGCACGCGGCCGCCGAGAGCGTCAGCGCGATGAGCGCGGCGACGGCGAGGAGTCGCCGCGAGGGTGTGCGCATTGTGGTCCTTTCAGGTGACGGACGCGGTCGTCCTGCGCGGGAGCCTCACGGCTCCGAGCGCCACCGCGCCTATGATGATCACGCCCTGCACGGCGGGCTCCAGGGCCCCCGAGACGCCGTGCAGGTTGAGAAGGGTGAAGAGGGCCTCCAGGGTTAGGGCGCCGGCCATCGCGGCGACCACGGAACCGCGGCCGCCCCCGAGGACCACGCCGCCGAGCACGACGGCGGTGATGGCCTGGAACTCCAGGCCTTGGCCGACCTGCGCGGAGACGCCGGCGAAGCCGCCGAGCAGGACGGCGGCGACCGCCGCCGACAGCCCGGAGATCATGAACGCCACGGTGCGCGTCCGGGCGACGCGGACACCGGACAGGGCCGCGGCCCGGTCGTTGTCACCGGTCGCGACGAGCGTGTGGCCGAAACCGGAGCGCATGACGGCGACGGCGAGGCCCGCGAGCGCGAGGAGGATCAGGACCGACCAGGGCACCGGTCCGGCGCTCCCCCGTCCCAGTTCGCGGAACTGCTCGGACAGGGCCCCGCGGGGCGCGCCGCCGGTCCACAGGAAGACCGCGCCCGACAGGATCAGCAGCATGCCGAGCGTGGTGATGAAGGACGGGACGCGCAGCAGGGTGGTGACGACCCCGTTGACGAGCCCGACGAGCGGCCCGATGACGATCAGCAGGGCCAGCACGGGCCAGGTGGCCTCCGCCGAGCCGTCGATGAGCCGGGCGGCGATCACCACCTCGGCGGTGACGAGGGAGCCGACCGACAGGTCGAACTCGCCGGACACGATGACGAAGTACTGCCCGGCCGCGAGGATCACCAGCGGCGCGGCCCGCTTGACGAAGGCGAGGAAGGTGGGCGGCTCCAGGAAGAGGGGGTTGACGGCCGCGATCGCCACGAGCAGTCCGGCCAGCACCGCGAGGATGGGCAGCGCGCGTCTCATGCGGCCCGCCCCCTTCGGGCGTAGATCGCCAGGGCGGCGACCAGGACCACGCCCCGCACGACGTCCTTGGCGAAGGAGTCGATCTCCAGCTGGTTGAAGATGCTGTCGAGGACGGCCAGGAGCAGGACGCCGCCCACGGTCCCGGCGACCCCGCCGCGGCCGCCGGCGAGGGCGGTGCCGCCGAGGACCACCGCGGCGATCGACTCCAGGTCGTAGCCGCCGTCGGTCCCGACCGTCGGCGCGCCGGCCCCGAGCCGGGAGGCCAGCAGCAGCCCGGCGATCCCGGCGCAGACCGAGCAGAGCACGTGGGCGATGATCACGACCCGCCCGGTGCGGATCCCCGACAGCCGGGCGACCTCGGCGTCCCCGCCCACCGCGTGGATCCGGTATCCCAGCCGGGTCCGGCTGAGCAGCAGCCACGCGCAGACCGCCACCGCGGCCCACAGCAGCGCCGACACCGGCAGCGGTCCGATGCGGTCGTAGCCGAGATGCCGGAAGGACTCCGGCACGCTGCCCGCCGGGCCGTCGTAGCGGTGGTCCAGCACACCCTTGATGATCAGCGCGACCCCGAGCGTGGCGATGAAGGCGTGCACCCGGAGCCTGGTGACGATCAGGCCGTTGGCCAGCCCGGTCAGCGCGCTGACCGCCAGCACCGCGGCGATCGCGGCCGGCACGTTCGCGCCGGCGCCCGCCATGATCTCGGCCGCGACCAGCGAGGTCAGGCTGATGAGGTAGGCCACCGACAGGTCCAGGCTCCCGGCCAGGATCACCAGGGTCTGCCCGACCGCGACGATGCCGAGGGCGGCCGAGCGCTGCTGGATGCCGACGATGTTCTCCAGGCCGAGGAACGACCCGCCGTCCAGGGCGAACAGCAGCCAGCCCAGGCCGACGAGCAGGACCAGCGCGACGTAGACGGGGCGGGCGGGACGGTCGGCCGTCATCCGCCGCAGGAGCGACCCGGGGGCCGGGGCGCGCCGGAGTTCCAGTTGCCGGGTCATGACGCGGCCGCCACGGCCATCACGGCCTCCTCGGTGGAGCCTGCGGGCAGTTCCCCGGCGACGCGGCCCTCCCGCAGCACCACGATGCGGTCGCTCATGCCGATGAGTTCGGGCAGCTCGGAGGAGATCATGAGGATGGCCGTGCCGTCGGCGGCGAGTTCGCGGATCAGCTCGTGGATCGCCGCCTTGGCGCCGACGTCGACGCCGCGGGTGGGTTCGTCGAGCAGCAGGACGCGTGGCGCGACCGTCATCCACTTGGCCAGCACGACCTTCTGCTGGTTGCCGCCGGACAGCAGCCTCACCTCCCGGGTCAGGTGCGAGGGGTGGAGCCGCACGCGGTCGAGCAGCCGCTCGATCGCGGGCCGGCGTCCCCGGACGGCGCGGGCGACGAGCAGGACGTTGTCGCGCACCCTCTGGCGCGGCAGCAGTCCTTCGGCCTTGCGGTCCTCGGTGACCAGGCCGATCCCCGCGTCGATGGCCTCGCGGACCGACCGGGGGCGGCAGGGGGTCATCTCGCCGCGGGTGAAGGGCTCGGCGCCGAACAGCGCCTTGACCAGTTCGCTGCGGCCCGAGCCCTGCAGCCCGGCCACCCCCGTGATCTCCCCCGCCCGCAGGTCGAGGTCGACGTCGCGCAGGGCGGCGTTGGCGCCGCCGCGCACGCTCAGCATGACCTGTCCGGGCGGATCGGCCGCCCGGGGCGGGTAGTAGGAGTCGAGCTCCCGGCCGACCATCAGGCGGACCACGGTCGCGGTGTCCAGGTCGGCGGCCCGCGCCGTGGTGACCCGGGCACCGTCCTTGAGCACGGTGATCCGGTCGGCGAGCTCGAAGATCTCACGGAGCCGGTGGGAGATGTACAGGACCGCGATGCCGCGCCCGGCCAGGCGCCGCACCAGCGCGTAGAGCAGTTCCACCTCGTGGTCGGCCAGGGCGGCGGTGGGTTCGTCCATGACCACGATCCGGGCGTTCAGCGACAGCGCCTTCACGATCTCGACGACCTGCTGCTGCGCGACCGAGAGCCGCCGGACGAGGTCGCGCGGCCCGAACGACTCCTCGCCCAGCGAGCTCAGCAGCTCGGCCGTCGCCGACTCCATCGCGCCCCGCTCGACCAGGCCGCGCCGGACGGGCTCGCGGCCGAGGAAGACGTTCTCGGCCACCGTCCGTTCCGGCAGCAGGGTGAGCTCCTGGTAGATGATCGCCACCCCGGCCCGCTGCGCCTCGACCGGGTGCCCGAACACCACGCCCCGGCCGTCGATCTCGATCGTCCCCTCGTCCGGGGCGTGCACGCCGGCGAGGATCTTCATGAGCGTCGACTTGCCCGCGCCGTTCTCCCCCACCACGGCGTGCACCTCGCCGGCGGACACCTCCAGGTCGACGCCGCCGAGGACCCGTACGCCCAGGAAGCTCTTGCCGATGCCGGTCATCCTCAGCACGGGGCCGGCCCGTCCGGCGGCCCGTCCGACGGCACGGTCGTGCCGGCCGGTGTCGCGCCGCCGGGATCGTCCGAGGGCGATCCCGGCGCCGTTCGGTGGGGGGAGTGGTGCACGAGGATCTCCTAGCGGCGATGGGGGTCATGCCGGGCCCGGCGCTCTTCACCGGCCGTTCACCGTCGGCGGACGGCCCGGCCCCCGGCCCGCGTCCGGCTCGCGGGGCGGAAGGCGCGCCTCCCCGGTGAACGACGCGTGGCGTGCGGGAGACCGGGAACGGCCGTTCGGTGATCATCAAGTCGGTTCTGTAGGAAAATAAGCCTACATAAGAATGGTGTCAAGCATTCTTATTTCGGATATTTAGGACATGTGTAGAGGGGCGCGGAGCCGAGCGTTCCGCCGCAGGACCGGTGGTTCACGAATCAGCGCTGTTCAGGATGTGTGACGGCATCGGCGCGGCCGGGCTCGCGCGAACGGGCGAGCCGCCGGGACCCCGGTCGCGGACCGAATGAGTATGAAACTTCTGTGCCATCGTCACCGGGCGGGTCCGCACGGTGTTCCGGCGCGGGCGATCAGGCCCGCGCCGGACACCGTTGTCACGCCTGCGGCGTGAACGCGGGACCGCCGTCCTCGGGAGACCTCAGACGCGGGTCCACCTCTGGTTGGTACCGCCGGCGCAGGTCCAGATGTGCACCTTGCTGCCGTTGGCCGTGCCGAAGCCGGACACGTCCAGGCACTTGTTCGCGCCGAGGGCGGTGATGGTGCCGTCGGCGTTCAGGCGCCACTTCTGGTTGTTCTGGCCGTTGCAGTCCCAGATCTGGACCGTCGCGCCGTTGGCGGTGCCGCTACCGCTCACGTCCAGGCACTTGTTGCCGTAGACGCGCAGCTCACCGGCGGCGTTCGAGGTCCAGCGCTGGTTGGCCTGGCCGTTGCAGTCCCAGATGTTCACCGCGGCGCCGTTGGCCTGCGAGGCGCCCGAGACG
>NZ_JBFABE010000038.1:0-75380 GCF_040640155.1 Streptosporangium sp. NPDC023615 | reverse complement strand
GCAGACCGGTGGCCAGAACGGCGCCACCGGCGGGGAGGAGGATGCGCTTCAAGGGAACTCCTTGGTCTGATGTGGAACGCTTCTTGCGTCCCATGCGTCAGTAAAGGGAATGCCTGAAACATACAGTGGGGATCTTGGGCATCGGAAGCCACTTCGAGGGGTAAAGATCTGCCTGCCGCCCCCGTTACCCATCCGTGATGTTTGGGGGGATGTGGTATCGATCTGGTGACTGGTCTGTATCGATCGTGTTTGCCCAGATGGAAGTAGTGCTGGGACGAGAGTGACCAATGTGGTGTAATCGTCTGGTCGCACTGTGTTGCCAGGCCATTGTGATGCAGATCACATCAGATCGATGGCACCGATTTCCCGGAAGACGCGTCTAACGCGACGATCCATACCCCTCGCACCCGCGCTCCGGCTCTCCCGCCCGTTCGGCCAGGGCTCGTCCCGCCGGTGAAACGGGTGCGGGACCCGGCCGTGGAGGCCGGGTCCCGCGGGATGACGCACAGGGCCCCAAGGGCCCCGGTGGAGCTGTCGCGAACTACCTGTAGAGCTCGCCGTTCGGGCCGACGATCTTGCCGGACCACACGTTGGCGGCCTTGCGGTAGATGTCGGCGGTCTCGCCGTCGAAGTACGGCGAGGTGACCAGGTCGTAGCGGTCGTTCTGGTCCTGGTCGCCGAAGAGGCTGGTCACGCCGTTGACGTAGCCCAGGCGCTTGGCGCTGCTGTACTGCGTCAGCCAGGGGCCGCCGTCGGCGCCGGGGGTGAAGGCGCCCTTGAGGCCGACGTGCTCCTCGACCTTGTGCGGGGCCGAGACGTACTCCTTGCCCGAGGTCTTGCCGTACACGTACTTGGGCGTCACGCCGCTGTAGGGCTTGTCGCCGTCGGGGTGCGGCGCCTGGGGGTAGCCGAAGACGTAGACGGTCTTGCCGGTCTTCTGGTTCCAGGTGAAGCCCTGGCCGCCGACGTTGTCGCCCAGCCGGCCGACGTCCTTCGACAGCAGGATGTAGTAGTGCGAGCCGCGCGACCACTTGGGTCCGGTGAAGCCCGCGTACTCCTTCTTGGTGACCTGCTTGACGCCGTTGAAGGCGACACCGTTGTAGACCGTGACGAAGGCGTAGTCCTTGTCGTAGTCCTCGTAGTTGGCGAAGTCGTAGTGCGTCCACGCGCTCTTGCCGACGTAGATGCCCCACGGGGTCTTGCCCTGGTAGTAGCCGGGCACGAAGACCCACTTGTCGAGGGTGTCGCCGTTGCTCTCCGGGTCGTAGACGCAGTGACCGGCGGTGGCGACCAGGTTGCGGTACTTGCCCTGGATCGAGGTGGCCGAGCACCAGCGGTACTGGCCGTTGACCACGAAGAACACCTTGCCCAGGGTCCTGGGCAGGTTGACGTTCTTGGCGAGCGAGGGGGTGGGCTTCTGCGAGCCGGTCGGGCCGACGGTGCCGGGCCGGCCGTCGGGGGAGAAGCCGCCGCCCACCTTCATCTTCGGGCCGCCCGGGTCGGGGTTGTACACCGTGGCCTTCTTGAGGGCGGCGAAGTTGGAGGCGGCCCAGAAGTCGATGACCGACACGGCCGAGGAGTTGTTCTTGGCCATCGGGTCGGTCGCCCAGTCGGGGGCGGCCTGTGCGGTGCCGGCCAGGGTGGTGGCCAGCAGGGTGGTGACGGCTGCGGCGCCACCGAGGGGGAGAAGAGAGTGCTTCAAAAGAGTGGCTCCTTGCGCTGCAACGCTCCCGGGAGTCCGGGAACTGCGGGACGACAAGCAACGAACCTATGCACGGGACGTCAGGGCAAACCCGCGATAAGTCTCTCTTAAGCCTCTCTTAAGGTTCCTTTATGCTCGGGGCGCCTTCTGGGTGGCCGCCCACCGGTAGACCACGTAGGTCGACGCGATGAAGTACGGGGAGGAGATCCGGTCGAACCTGCGGTCGCCGTTGGTGACCCAGGCGAAGCTGTTGACACCGTTGAGATATCCGACGCCGCGCTTGTTGTCGTAGAAGACCAGCCAGGGGCCGCCGCTCGCGCCGTTGGTGAAACCGCACGTCAGGGCGATGCCGTACTCGACAAGGCGGCCGGGGGCCCGCACCTTGACGGTGCGTCCGTCACACGACTTGAGCTCCTGGCCGTTGTAGGGCCGGCTGCCGTCGGGATGGGGCGCGCTCGGATAGCCGAAGGCGAGGGCGAGCAGGCCCACGCCACGGTTGGTCGTCAGCCCCTGTCCGCCGACGTTGTCCTCCAGGCTCCCGGCGCTCTCCATCTCGTAGGCGCCGGCCGTCTTCCCAGCCTTCCACCGGAAGCCGTTGTGCACGGTGACGAACGCGTAGTCGTAGTCGTAGTCACCCCTGCCGACGAAGTCCTCGTGCAGGTTGAGGGAATGACCGACGTAGATCCCGTACGGGGCCCCGGCCGGGTCGTGGCCGGGGACGAAGATCCAGTACTCGGCCGGGCTGCCGGTCTTGGGGTCGTAGGCGCAGTGCCCGGCGGTCGCGACGAGGTTGCGGTTGGCCGCCGCCACCGAGGAGGCCGAGCACCAGAAGTCCTTGTCGCCGATCCGGAAGAACACCTTTCCCACGGTCAGGGGGGCGCCGTTGGAGGCCGGGGACCGCTTCTTCGGCGGGGTGGGCCTGACGATCGGGGCGGAGCCGCCCTTCCCGGCCGTGCTCGGCGTCGCGCTCCGTGCCGCCCCCTGCGTCGTGCTCTGCCCGCCGAGGGGGCTCTGCGCGTTCACGGTCGTCGCCGAGAGCTGCCCGGTGGAGGTGGTCGCGGCCGTGGTCGCCGTACCGGCCGTGCCGCTCGCGGTGGTGCCGCCGGGAGAGGGGGAGGCGGTGGAACGGGTGCCGCCGGAGGGCATGTCGGGCGACGCCGGCGCGTTGTCGGCGGCCTGTTTGAGCCTGGCCGGGCTCCAGTACTCCGCGATCCGCTTCATGTCGGCGGCGGACTTGGTCAGGGTGATGGTGGTGATGCCGTTGGGCACCCCGTAGACCGGACCGGCCGCGGCGCTCCCGGCGAAGGCCGGCGTCATGGTCACACAGACGGCGACCAGCGCGCCGAGTGTGGCCGTGAGCCGCCGTACGCGGGAGGACATGAGGGGCTTCCTTTCAGGGGGAGCGCGGGGAGCCGGCCGGGGATCCAGGGATTGATTTTTCCAGATCGACTCGATTATGGGCAGGTCGTTGGAGCGATCCTGTCGTACTCCGTATCGGTCCACTCTGCCGCAGGGTGTATAAGACCCCCGTCAAGGTGCGGAAAGGGCCCGGTGCGCACCGGGCCCTTCCTCGCGTTCGCGCGACCGTCGTCCTAGGAGGGGATCTTCCCGGTCCAGAGGTTGGCGGCATGGCGGTAGATGCCGTACGTGTCACCGTTGAAGTACGGGGTGGTGACGCGGTCGTAGCGGCCGTTCTTGTCGCTGTCGATCGTCAGGCTGACGACGCCGTTGAGGTAGCCGGTCCTCTTGCTGTTCTTGTACTGCAGCAGGAAGGGGCCGCCGCTGGCGCCCGGGGTGAAGGCGCACTTGATCGCCTGGTGCTCCTCGGCCTTGTACGCCGGCACGACGGGCGCGGCGGCGGTCTTGCCGTAGCACCACTTCTGGGTGTGGCCGGAGTAGGGCTTGTCGCCGTCCAGGTGCGCGGAGGTCGGGTAGCCGAAGGTGAAGACCTTCTTGCCCAGCTTCTGGTTCCAGCTGAAGCCCTGGCCGCCGACGTTGTCGCCGAGGCGCCCGGCGTCGGCCACCGTCGAGATGTAGTGACGGTAGATGACGTACTTCACCGACGCGGTCTTCTTGATGTACTTCACCACGAAGTAGTACGTGATGGTGTAGTTGCCCTTGGTGTCGATCCTGCGGTAGCCCGGACCCTTGTAGGCGTCGTACTCGGTCTTCGTGACGTTCTCGACGCGGGTGCCGAGCTTGGAGCCGGCCTTGGGCCACTGGGCCTGCGGCAGTTCCTTGTCCTTCAGGGTGACCTTGTCGTTCTTCAGGCCGTAGACCTCACCGCCGGCCTTCTCCCAGGTCGCCTTGTCGGTCTCCGCCGCGACGGCGAGGGCGCCCTTGTACTGCGGGCCGACCTCGTCCTCGGTGGAGACGTTCTCGACCTTGCCCAGGCCACCCTTCTGGGTCCACTTGTCGTAGGTCGCGAAGTCGACGTTGGTGGCGGACTCGCGGCCGACGCCGCCCTTGTCCACGTGCGCCTTGAAGGTCTTGTAGTCGACCTCCCGCTCGGGCTGCTGCCTGATGCCGTTGTAGACGTTGACGAAGGCGTAGTCGTAGTCGTAGTCCTCGTAGACCGTGAAGTCGTCGTGGGTGTTGACCTTGGCGCCGACGTACACGCCCCAGGGGGCCTTGCCCTGGTAGTAGCCGGGGATGAACACGAAGTTGCCGAACGGCTTGTTCGTGTCGGTGTCGTAGACGCAGTGGCCCGCCGTGGCGACCAGGTTGCGGAACTTCGACTGGATCGAGGTGCCGGAGCACCAGCGCTCCTGGCCCTTGTGGTCGACGAAGAAGACCTTGCCCACGGTGATCGGCAGGTTCACGTTCCGCGACGTGCCGGCGGTCTTGCCGCCCTCGCCGGTCGGGGCGACGACGCCGGGCTTGCCGTCGGCGGCGGCCTTGGCCGCGCCGGTCTTGGTCAGCTTGGCCGAGACGGTGGAGTCGGACAGGTACGTCTTCGCCGACTTCAGCTTCGAGGCCGTCCAGTAGCCCGCGATGGCCTTCGCGTTACCGGAGGGGGTGAGTGCCGACGACTTGACGTCGGGGTCCACGCTCGCCTGGGCGGCGGTGGCGGTGGTGAGGGAGGCGCCGATCATGGAGGCGGCCGCGAGGGCGCCACCGAGAGGGAGGGCGAGGCGCTTGGCTCGGGAGTTCAATGAAGCTCCTTCTTTGTCATGGGTCACTCGGGACGCAACCCACGCATGCGTAAAGAGACAAGAGGTGACCGTACTCGGCAAAGATGGTTTAAAAAGCTATAAACCCGACATCGGTTTGGACCGATATGGTTTTGTTATCCAACCGGGGGAACCGGAAGCGCTCGGGGCTCGTCTGATCTGTCTTCGTGTGATCAAAAAGTTTGTGGCGGGTCACATAAGCGCATGACCTGCAAAAACGTCGGGACCGGTGATTGCTCCGGCGGGAGACGCGGGGGAGGCTGAGGCCGCATCCGCGTCACACGTCATCGGGGGATCTCATGCGGCGTCTTCTCTGCCTGGCGGTCGCCGGGCTCTTCCAGCTTCCGGGTCCGGCGTCCGCCGCCGTCCCGCCGTCCTGGAGCCCCGGACCGGACCGTCACGGTCCACAGGCGGTGAGCCCGCTGCCGCCGTACTCGGGCGACTCCGTCCAGGCGAGGCCCGGACCGTCGCGGTCCTCGTCCGGCGACCGGCCCTCGCGCAGCGCCAAGGCGCTCGTGCTGAGCGTCGCGCAGGGGGAGAAGCCCATGCCCGCCACGGGGCACGCGCTGCTCCTGTGCGACCGGCCGGGCAGCACCCACCCCGACGCGGTCGGCGCGTGCGAGGCGCTGGCCGAGGTACGGGGAGACCCGGCCAGGATCAGGCCGCTGTCCGGGGTCGCCTGCACGATGCAGTACGACCCGGTCACGGTGACCGCAATGGGGATCTGGAACGGCCGCTTCATCCGGTTCGAGCAGACCTTCGGCAGCGCCTGCTCGCTGCGGGCCGCCACCGGTTCCGTCTTCCTGGTCAGGAACCAGCGGGGCGGCCACTGACGCCCGCCTGCCCGCCCGCCGGAACGTTCCGGCGGGCGGACGGGCCGTGGGGGCCCCGGTCCGAGAGGATCGGGGCCCCGCCGTCGTCCCGGCCGGCCGAATGGCCCTGCGGCCGGCCGGTCGCACCGGTCACACGGATCGTGCGCTCACGCGGGTCACTTGGTCCAGCGGTTGGCCGCGGCCTTGTAGACCTTGTAGGTGTCGCCGTTGAAGTACGGCGACGAGACCTTGTCGTACCGGTCGTTCTTGTCGGTGTCCCAGGCGACGCTGTTGACGCCGACCAGGTAGCCGGTCCGGCTGGAGCTCTTGTACTTGTAGATCATCGGGCCGCCGCTCGCGCCCGCGGTGAAGGCGCACTTGAAGCCGACGTGCTCCTGGACGTTGTACTTGGGCGCGGCCGGCATGGCGGCGGTCTTGCCGTAGCACCACTTCATCGTGCGGCCGGAGTAGGGCTTGTCGCCGTCGGGGTGCGGGCCCGCCGGGTAGCCGAAGGAGAAGACGGGCTTCTTCACCTTCTGGTTCCAGGCGAAGCCCTGGCCGCCGACGTTGTCGCCGAGCCGTCCGACGTTCTTGACGACCGGCTTCCACGTGCCGCCCGTGTCCTTCTCCCAGTTCACCTTGAACCCGGAGTGGACGTTGACGAAGGCGTAGTCGTAGTCGTAGTCCTCCTTCACGACGAAGTCGTCGTGCGCGTTGAACCACTTGGCCGCGTAGATGCCGTAGGGGTTCTTGCCGTCCCACGCCTGGTCGCCGTCCCAGTAGGACGGGATGAAGATCCAGTTGTCGTAGAACCTGTTGGTCTTCACGTCGTACACGCAGTGCGCGGTGGTGGCCACCATGTTGCGGTACTTGCCCTGCACCGAGCTGCCGGAGCAGTACTTCCAGCTCTTCGGGTCCGACGGGTTGGCGCCCGGCAGGGTGAAGAAGACGCGGCCGACGGTGTTGGGCAGGTTGACGTGCTTGCTCTTGGCGGACCTGGTGCCCTCGGCGCCGATCGGCGGGACCGACCCGCGGGGGCCGTCGGGGCCCGCCGCGCCGGAGGCCTTGCCGCCCCTGACGCTCAGGTCGAGGTCGCCGGTGGCGTCCGTGGCCCTGCGCATCCGTTCGGGCGACCAGAAGGAGGTGGCCTGCGCGGCCGTCTCCGAGGCCTGGGAACTGACCACGTCCTTGGGGGCGGCGCCGGCGTCGGCGCCGGTGGTGGTGGCGCCGATCACTCCGGCGATCGTGAGAGCGCCGGTGAGGGGGATCGCGAGGCGCCGTGCTCGGGGGTTCATGGGACTCCTTTCGCTCTCGGCCCGGAGACGGGACCTCTCCTGGCCGGGAAAACGATCGGAACATTACTGATGCAATGTGGCATCGGGCAGGAATTGACGGGAAAAAGTCTGAGACGGTTCCGTCCGATGCTTTCTCGTTATTTGAAAGCGATTGGTTATCGTTTAGCGAATGGGTATTTCCGCAGCTCATGCGGGGTTTCAGGCAATACCAAGGACACCTCGAACATCACCGGTAACGGCTATTGCCGAGGGTTTCTCGCACAACTCCGGCACCTCCGGACTATTAAACCGAATGATGTTCTGGTTGGATGTCGGCATGAGCGGAGACTCCCGTACCCCATGTCTCGTCGGCGTCGCCCAGCACACGGTCCGCCGGCAGCCGGGCCCCGAGCCGCTGGACCTGTGGGAGCTGGTCGCCCGCGAGGCCGCCGCCGACGCCGTCGCCGGGGGAGCCGGGGGAGCCTCGGCCCTGCTGGCCGCCCTCGGCTCGATCCAGATCGTCTACACCGAGTCCTGGCAGTACGACGACCCCGCGGCCAGGCTCGCCGAGCGGCTCGGGGCGAGCCCCCGCCACCGGGTGTACTCGAAGGTGGGCGGCACGGCCCCGCAGATGCTCCTCGGCGAGGCGGCCGCGATGATCGCGGGAGGGGAGCTGGACGCCGCCCTGGTCGCCGGGGCGGAGGCGCTGGCCACCCGCAGGACGCTGCGCAGGGCCGGCGAGCGCGTCGCGTGGAGCCACCCGGCCGACCCCAAGCCGCCCTACGGCTGGGAGCGGCCCCCGCACCCCGCCGAGCTGGCCCACGAGCTCTTCCTGCCGGTGCACACCTACGCGATCATGGAGACGGCCCGGCGGGCGGCGGCCGGGGAGTCCGACGAGCGGGAACGGGCCGGCCGGGGGCTGATGTTGGCCCCGATGACCGAGGTCGCCGCGGCCAACCCGCACGCCTGGGACCGGCGGGCCCGCACGCCCGGCGAACTGGTCACCCCGTCGGCGTCCAACCGGTTCGTCGGCTGGCCCTACACGCGGAACACGGTCGCGGTCATGGAGGTGGACCAGGCCGCCGCCGCCGTCCTGGTCAGCGACGGCTTCGCCGACCGCCTGGGCATCCCGCGGGGCAGACGCCTGTACCTGCGGGGGTGGGCCTACGCCGAGGACACCTGGGAGGTGGCGGCCCGTCCCGAGGTCGGCTCCTCCCCGGCCATGGCCGCCGCGGCGCGGGCCGCCTTCGACAGGGCCGGGGCCGGGCTCGACGACATGTCCGCGCTGGACCTCTACAGCTGCTTCGCCGTCGCGCTCCGCGCCGCCTGCGCCGCGACCGGGCTCGACCCGCTCGACGGGCGCGGTCTGACCGTCACCGGCGGACTGCCGTACGCGGGCGGCCCGGCCAGCGACTACGTCCTGCACTCGACCGCGGCGATGGCGGCCCGGCTGCGCGCCGAGCCGGGGCACGGGCTGGTCACCGGCGTGGGCATGCACCTGACCAAGCACACCTACGCGGTCTGGTCCACCGAGCCGGGAGGCGTGCGGGGCGACGCCGCGCCGGTGCACACCGCCGAGCCGGTGCCGATCGCGGCCTCCTACGAGGGACCCGCCACGGTCGCCGGGTACACGGTCGCGCACGGCAGGGACGGCGCGGCGGAGCGCGGCGTCCTGATCGCCGACCTGCCTGGTGGCGGACGCGCTCACGCCCACGTCCGTCACCCCGACCTGATCGCCGAGGCCGAGGCGCGGGAACTGGTCGGCACCGGCGTGCGCCTGGTCCCCGACGGCCCGGTGAACGTCGCGACCTGGTGAGGCCGCACGGCGGCCCGGGAACGCGGCGCGCGACGGGGTCCGGCGGGGAACGATTCCGATTCGTGACGCTACCGGGCCGGGGACCGAGACCCTCGGGCCCCCACGATGGCTCCGGGTCCCGTCCTCGGGCGCTCCCGGACCGTCCTTCCCACCGGGGGGCGGGGGCGGAGGCCCTACCTTCTCGTGGAAGGCGGCGGGGACGTGGGCGGCGATCCGTACGACATCGTCGAGAAGGACGCGCCGAGGGGGCCGCGGCGCTGGATCGGTGTCGTGGCGCTGGCGGCGCTCGTGACGGCGCCGGTGGTGAGCCTGCTGGCCGGGCGGGAGCCCGGCGCGGTCCCCCCGCCGCCGGCGCCCCAGCCCGCGCGGACGGCGGCGGAGCGGGAGGTCCCCAACCTGCTCCACCCGAAGCCCCGCCAGCGGGACGGCAGGGAGATCCTCGACGTGGTCTTCCCCGACGGCTCGACGGCGGAGCTCGGCTATCCGGCGGAGCTCGGTCTCGCCGCCCTCGGGATCCGGCCCGCGACGACGGGGTGGCTGGACGGCGCCCCGGGTTCCCCCCGGAGGCTGACCACCCCGGAGGGCGGCCCGGCCGGGGTGTCCCGGGGGCGGCCGATGATCAGGAAGCTGACCGGGAAGGTCACGCTCTGGCATCCCATGAGCTCCGCCGAGGGCGAGGCGCTGCTGTTCGCGTTCGACCCGTGGTTCGTGGCGCTGCGCGACCTCAAGGAGGGGCTGACCTTCGAGCAGCGCATGCTCTGGGCGCGCAACCTGCGTGCCAGGGTGGCCAGGGGCGGTTACCTCGTGCTCACCGCCAGAGCGCCCCTGCGGCTGGCCGCCCCCGGGCACACCGTCGGCGGCGAGCAGGCGGGACCGCAACTGTGGTTCGGCGGGGCCAGGCAGACGCTGCTGGTGCTGGCGCCGGTGCCGGGCTGCGACGTCGCGTCGATCGAGCTCTCCGTCATCGAGCAGCGGCACCGCTTCTCGGCGGAGACCTGCCAGGACGGGGTGTACGTGGCGGTCTCGGGTGAGCGCGGACACGTCGAGAGGACCATCGCCGGTCTGACCGTCAGGCGGACGGCGTAGGGTGCGGCCATGTTCGCTGTAACCGCCACGCAGTTCGACGCCGACAACCCGCTCGCCGGTCTCACGCTCGGCGACCGCCCCGACCCCGAGGTGCCCGACGGGTGGACCACCGTCACGGTGAGGGCGGCCTCGCTCAACCACCACGACCTGTTCACGCTGAGGGGGGTGGGCATCCGCGCCGAGCAGCTCCCCATGGTCCTCGGCACGGACGCCGCCGGGATCGACGAGGACGGCAACGAGGTCATCGTCCACTCGGTGATCGGCACCGGTGCCGACGAGACGCTCGACCCCAAGCGCTCCCTGCTCTCGGAGAAGCACGACGGCACCTTCGCCGAGCGGGTGGCCGTGCCCCGGCGCAACCTCGTGCCCAAGCCCGCCTGCCTCGGGTTCGAGGAGGCCGCCTGCCTGCCGACGGCCTGGCTGACGGCCTACCGGATGCTCTTCGACAAGGCCGGCCTGGAGCCGGGTTCGACCGTGCTGGTCCAGGGCGCGGGCGGCGGCGTGGCCACGGCGCTGATCACACTGGCCCGGGCCGGGGGGTACCGGGTCTGGGCGACCAGCCGTTCGGAGGACAAGAGGGCGCGGGCGCTGGAGCTCGGCGCCGACCAGGTCTTCGAGAGCGGCGCCCGGCTGCCCGAGCGGGTCGACGCGGTGATGGAGACCGTCGGTCAGGCCACCTGGGCCCACTCGCTCAAGGCGCTGCGTCCCGGCGGGCGGATCGTGGTCTCCGGAGCGACCAGCGGCGCCGTGCCGCCCGCCGACCTGAACCGGGTGTTCTTCCTGCAGCTCTCGGTGATCGGTTCCACCATGGGCACCCGTGACCAGCTCGGCAGGCTCGCCCGTTTCCTGGAGCAGACCGGGGTCCGCCCGCTGATCGACCGGACGCTGCCGCTGGCCGAGGCCCGTGAGGGCTTCGCGGCCATGCACGAGGGCTCCCTGTTCGGGAAGGTCGTCTTCACCCTGCCCGGCTGAGGACGGGGAGCGCGCCGCGCGCCGGTCCCCGCACGGACCCGGGGGCGGTCGAGCCGGACCGGCCGGGGCGGTGTGCTCGCGTACACCCATGTAAGTGACGGATTACTTTTCGATGTGCCGGGTGATAGAACGTAGATGAGCGTGAATCACCCGGGAGGCCCGGAATGACCGACTCAACCTCGCGCCGTGACCGTGAACCGGCCACGAGCCCCGACCCCGAACCGTTCGGCCCCGGCGACCTGCTCTGGGAGGGGATGGGCGACCAGCGGCTGATGTTCCTGCTCGGCGGGGCCCTCGTCATGCAGGTCATGCACCCGGCGGTCGGCGCCGCGGTCGGCCAGCACTCGGTCTACCGCACCGACCCCTGGGGCCGCCTCGGCCGCTCGCTCACCTCGCTGCAGACCTGGGTGTACGGCGGATCTCAGGCCGTCGAGGAGGGCAGGCGCCTGCGCGAGCTGCACCGCGACATCGGCGGGGTCGACGACCAGGGCAGGAGCTACCACGCGCTGAGCGCGGAGCCGTACGCCTGGGTGCACCTGACCGCCTTCGAACGGGCCGTCACCACGCTGAAGTACTTCGGCGAGCGGCCCTACACCCCGGACGAGGAGCGGCGCCTCTACGAGGAGATCATCCACCTCGGCCGGATCCTGAGGGTCCCCGAACGGATGTTCCCGGCCACGGTCGAGGACTACCGGGACTACTTCGACGACATGGTCGACAACACGCTGGAGGACCACCCGACCGCGCGGGACGTGCTGGCGACCACGCTCACCGTGGGACCGCCGCCCATGGTGCCGGGCCCGCTGCGGGCCCTGTGGCGCCCGCTCGGGCTGACCTCGGGCCGGGTCAACCACTTCGTCACGGTCGGTACGCTGCCGGCCGCCGTCCGCGCGAAGCTGGGGCTGTCGTGGACGGCGCGGGACGAGGCGCGGCTGCGGCGCCTCGGCCGGGCGGTCGCGGCGACGATGCCGCTGCTTCCCGAGCGGGCCAGATACCTGCCCATCGCCTACCGGGCGAGACGGGCGGCCCGGGCCCGGGAACGGCTCGTCCGGGCCATGCGCGTCGCCTGACGGGCGCCTCCGCCCGCGTCGTCCGCCGGCGGCCCGGCAGGCCGCCCGCCCGCGTCGCCTGACGGCCGCCCGCCTCAGCGGAGGGTGCCGCGGATGCGGCGGGCGGCGTCGTACAGGGCGTCCTGCGCGGTGGCCAGGGTCTCCTCACCGACCTGCGCGCCCGCCGCGTCCCTGCGGACCTCCTCGACGAACTCGGCCAGCATCTGCCCGAGCCGGTCGTCCCCGGCGGACGAGCCCTCGCCGGTGAAGCCCGAGGCCCAGATGCGCTTCCACTCGTCCTTCCACTCGCCGGACTGGCGCTTCCACTCGCCCTTCTGGCGCCTCCACTCGTTCTTCTGCTCGCGCCAGGCCTCGCGGTGGTCGTTCCTGGCCCGCCTCTCCTCCTGCCTGGTGCCCTGGCGCACGTCGCGCGCCATCTGGGTGAGCTCCTCGCGCAGCGACTTGACCGTCTCGCGCACGTCCTCCTTGACCTCGCGGGCGATGTCGCGAACCGAGTCGGAGATCTCCTCCTCCAGGTCGGCCAGCTCGTCGAGCCGCGCGTTCAGCTCGGCGCGGCCCTGGTCGCTGATGGTGAAGACCTTCTTGCCGTCGACCACCTCGTGGGTGACCAGGCCCTCCTCCTCCAGCCGGGCCAGGCGCGGGTAGATCGTGCCGGGCGAGGGGGAGTAGACGCCCAGGAAGCGGTCCTGGAGCAGGCGGATGACCTCGTAGCCGTGGCGCGGGCTCTCCTCCAGCAGTTTCAGGAGGTAGAGCCGGAGCCTTCCGTGGCCGAAGACCGGGCTCATGTCCGGCCTCCTTTCAGCAGGGTGACGTCGGCGGAGACGGTGTGGGCGCTCAGGGACGCCATGCCGCCACCGATCCGCCCGGTCAGCGCGTTCATGCCGGTCTGGGCGGAGTGGTCGAGTTCGGGGAAGGTGGTGTCGATCCTGCCCGAGGTGGAGCGGATCTTGACGTCGGTCTCGACGGCCCGCGGGAGCCGGACCACGATGTCGCCGGAGACGCTGTTCATCGTCACGTGCCCGGTCGGCGGGAGCTCCAGGTCGGCGGTGATCTTGCCGGAGACGGTGGTGACGCTCAGCCGCCGGGGCGTCCCCCGCGCCACGGTCAGGTCACCCGACAGGCTCTTGAACGACAGGTCCCCGACCAGGTCGCGGCTCTCCAGGTCGCCGGAGACCGTGTCGGCGCTGACCTCGCCGCTCACCCCGTCGAGCACGATGTCGCCCGAGACGCTCCTGACCGAGGTGCGCTCCCGGAAGCCCGAGACGACCGCGGAGGCGGAGACCACGCCCACGCTGACGGGCCGGTCACCGGGCACGGTCAGCGTCATCCGCACCCGCCGGTCGCCCGCGCGCGACCCGCCGCGCATCCGGTCCCGCAGGCCGTCCATCAGACCTTCCACCAGGCCGTCCCGGGTCAGGTCCCGGTAGGTGACGGTGAGGACGCCGTCGTCGTCGTAGGTCACCAGCAGTGGGGGGTCGCCGACCTCGGTGACCTCCAGCGTGGGAGGGCCGTCACCGGCCAGCACCGCCAGCCTGCCCGCCACGATGCGCACGTTGAGCCTGCTCACCGGGTCGAAGGTGAGCCGCTCCGGTTTGTCCACGGTCCATTGCCGCATGTTCCGACCTCCTTGACACACACGATATGTCGCGTTGCGGGGGAGGTCAAGATATGTCGCGTCCTCGGTCGACTTCCCGGTCGTCCCGGTCCCCTCAGTCGTCCTCGTCGTCCAGGCGGGCCAGCCAGGTGGCCAGCCGTTCCACCGGCGTCTCGAAGTCGGGGTTGAGGTCGACGAACTCGCGCAGCCGCTCGGCCAGCCACGCGACCGTGACCTCCTCCTCGCCGCGGCGCTCGACGAGCTCCTCGATGCCCCGATCGGTGAAGTACATCGTTCTCCTCGTGGTGACGGCACTTGCCATAACGGGGAAGTCCCCCGCAGAGGTTCCTGCGGGGGACTTCCGGGTGAGATCGTGCCCGCCGCCCGGCGGGCCGCCTCCTAGCCGAAGATCTCGCTCAGCATCTGCTGCAGCTCGGCCTCGTGGGCCGAGTGCGAGCCGGTCGCCGGGGAGGAGTTGGCCTTGCGGGACACCCGCTTGATCGAACGCCCGCCGAAGACCCTCGGGTTCTCGGCCAGCTTGAGCGCCACGAACGGCCACGGCCCCATGTTGACCGGTTCGTCCTGGGCCCAGACCAGCTCGATGTCGCCGGAGTAGCGGCTCAGCTCCGACTCCAGCGAGTCGCCGGGGAAGGGGTAGAGCCGTTCGAGCCGGACGATCGCGACGTCGTTGCGCCCCTGCTTGTCACGGGCCGCGGCCAGCTCGTAGTAGAGCTTGCCGGAGACCAGCACGACCTTGCGCACGGCGCTCGCGTCGGCCGTGTGGTCGCCCAGCACCGCCTGGAACGACCCGGAGGTGAAGTCGCTCACCGCCGAGACCGCCGCCTTGTGCCGCAGCAGCGACTTGGGCGTGAACACCACCAGCGGGCGGTGCCGGTTCGACAGGGTCTGCCAGCGCAGCAGGTGGAAGTAGTTGGCGGGCAGCGTGGGCTGCGCCACCGTCATGTTGTCCTGGGCGCACATCTGCAGGAAGCGCTCGATGCGGGCCGAGGAGTGGTCGGGGCCCTGGCCCTCGTACCCGTGCGGCAGCAGCAGGGTGACGCCGGAGCGCTGGCCCCACTTCTGCTCGCCCGAGGTGAGGTACTCGTCGATGATCGACTGGGCGCCGTTGACGAAGTCGCCGAACTGCGCCTCCCAGGCGACCAGCGCCTCGGGCCGCTCCACGCTGTAGCCGTACTCGAAGCCGAGCGCGGCGTACTCGCTGAGCAGGGAGTCGTAGACGTAGAACTTCGTGGTGCCCTGGTTGAACGCCTTGAGCGGGGTGTGCTCCTCGCCGGTGACCCGGTCGACCAGCACGGCGTGGCGCTGGGTGAACGTGCCGCGCCGCGAGTCCTGGCCGACGAGGCGGACCGGGTGGCCGTCGATCAGCAGCGAGCCGAAGGCCAGCGTCTCGCCCATGCCCCAGTCGATGTGGTCCTCGGCCACCATCTGCCCGCGGCGCTGCAGCACCGGCAGCAGGCGCGGGTGGACGGTGAAGCCCTCGGGCATGTTGAGCTGGGTCTCCACGATCCGCTTGACGGTCTCGTCGGAGATGGCCGTCGTGACGTCCTCGTGCGACCAGGGGACCGTCTCCATGTCGACCGGCCGGGAGAACTCGCCGGTCTGGTCCTTGGCCGCGCGGGTCTCGGCGAAGGCGTTCTCCAGCTTGGCCTGGTAGTCGCGCAGCGCGCTCTCTGCCTCCTCGACCGTGATGTCGCCCCGGCCGATCAGCGCCTCGGTGTAGAGCTTGCGGGTGGAGCGCTTGGCGTCGATCAGGTCGTACATCAGCGGCTGGGTGAAGCCGGGGTTGTCGGCCTCGTTGTGGCCGCGGCGCCGGTAGCAGATGAGGTCGATCACGACGTCCTTGCGGAACGCCTGGCGGTACTCGAAGGCCAGGCGGCCCACCCGGACGACGGCCTCGGGGTCGTCGCCGTTGACATGGAAGATCGGCGCCTGGATCATCCGGGCCACGTCGGTGGCGTAGACGCTGGAGCGCGAGCTGGCCGGGCTGGTGGTGAAGCCGACCTGGTTGTTGACCACGATGTGCACGGTGCCGCCGGTGCGGTAGCCGCGCAGCTGCGACAGGTTGAGCGTCTCGGCCACCACGCCCTGGCCCGCGAAGGCCGCGTCGCCGTGGACGAGCACCGGCAGGACGGTGAAGCCCTCCTCGCCGCGCTCCAGCAGGTCCTGCTTGGCGCGGACCACGCCCTCCAGGACCGGGTCCACCGTCTCCAGGTGGGAGGGGTTGGCCACCACCGAGGTCTTGAGCTTGGAGCCGTCCGGCGAGACGAAGTCGCCGCTGGCGCCCAGGTGGTACTTCACGTCCCCGGAGCCGTGGGCGCTGCGCGGGTCGATGTTGCCCTCGAACTCGCCGAAGATCTGCCCGTACGACTTGCCGACGATGTTGGCCAGCACGTTCAGGCGGCCGCGGTGGGCCATGCCGATCACGGCCTCGTCGAGCCGCTCCTCGGCCGCCGAGCTGAGCACCGAGTCCAGCAGCGGGATCAGCGACTCGCCGCCCTCCAGCGAGAAGCGCTTCTGCCCGACGAACTTCGTCTGCAGGAACGTCTCGAACGCCTCGGCGGTGTTCAGCCGCTCCAGCACGCGCAGCTGCTCGGTGCGGTCGGGCTTGGCGTGCGGCCGCTCGATGCGCGCCTGGATCCAGGCCCGCTCCTCGGGGTTCTGCATGTGCATGTACTCCACGCCGATGGTGCGGCAGTAGGAGTCACGCAGCACGCCGAGGATCTCGCGCAGCTTCATCAGGGGCCGGCCGCCGAAGCCGCCGGTGGCGAACTCGCGCTCCAGGTCCCACAGCGTCAGGCCGTGCGACTTGATGTCGAGGTCGGGGTGCTTGCGCTGCTTGTACTCCAGCGGGTCGGTGTCGGCCATCAGGTGGCCGCGGACCCGGAAGGCGTGGATCAGCTCGATGACGCGGGCCGACTTGGCCACGTCGTCGTCGTGGGTGGTCGAGATGTCCTGGACCCAGCGGACCGGCTCGTACGGGATCCGCAGGGACTCGAAGATCTCGTCGTAGAAGCCGTCCTCGCCCAGCAGCAGCCGGTGGATCTGCCGCAGGAAGTCGCCCGACTGGGCGCCCTGGATGATCCGGTGGTCGTAGGTGCTGGTGAGCGTCATGACCTTGCTCACCGCGAGGCGGGAGAGCGTGTCGGGGGAGGCGCCCTGGTACTCGGCCGGGTACTCCATCGCGCCGACACCGATGATCGTGCCCTGCCCCGGCATCAGGCGCGGCACCGAGTGCACGGTGCCGATGGTGCCCGGGTTGGTCAGCGAGATCGTGGTGCCGCCGAAGTCGTCGACGCCGAGCTTGCCCGCCCTGGCCTTGCGCACGACCTCCTCGTAGGCGACCCAGAACTGGCGGAAGTCCATCGTCTCGGTGTTCTTGATCGACGGGACCAGGAGCTGGCGGGTGCCGTCGCTCTTGGCCACGTCGATGGCCAGGCCCAGGTTGACGTGCTCGGGCTTGACCAGCACCGGCTTGCCGTCGACCTCGGTGTAGGAGTGGTTCATCTCCGGCAGGGCCGCCAGGGCCTTGACCACCGCGAAGCCGATGACGTGCGTGAACGACACCTTGCCGCCGCGACCGCGCGACAGGTGGTTGTTGATCACGATGCGGTTGTCGATGAGCAGCTTCGCCGGGACCGCGCGGACGCTGGTCGCCGTCGGGACGACGAGGCTGGCCTCCATGTTGGCGGCGGTCCTGGCCGCCGCGCCACGTAGTCGGACTTCCTCGGCACCGGCGGGCAACTGCGTCTCCTGCGTGGATCGGTCCGCCGGGGCGGCCTTGGCCGCCGGCGCTGGGGTCTTCACCGCGGGGGCCGCGGGAGCCGGGGCCTGGGTGGTCGTGGGGGCCGTGGGGTTCGCGGCCTCGGCGGGAGCCTCGCCCGAGGACCCCTGGGGGGCCGTGGCGACGGCGTCCGCGGCCTGACCGGCGGCAGGGGCCGGGGTCCCGGCCGGGGCCTGAGCCGGGGAAGCGGGTGTCGGAGGAGTGGACGCGGCGGTCGCCGCCCCCTGGGGCGCGGCCTTGCCGGCCCCCGATTCAGGGTTGTAGTCAGCGAAGAAGTTCCACCAGGCACGATCGACGGACTCGGGATCCTGGAGATACTTCTGGTACAGCTCGTCGACCAGCCACTCGTTCTGGCCGAAGGCTGCCAACGGGTTTGTCCGCGACGACTCTGACGACACGGCGGAAATCGCCCTCTTCCGCAGATCGGCGTTGATGATGGAGAACCTGTCCAAGGTTACTCGCCTCGGCCCGGACCTGCGCCAGTCCGGTCCGGGCTTCCTTCCCGATCCTTCCCGCGCCGTCCGGGACGTTCACCGTCCCCGGGCCCGCCGGAGGGCTCCCCGCCTGGTCAGAGGCGGTGCGGCGGACCGGATCAGGCGGGGCCGATCAGGCGGGAGGTCACCCGTATCCCGGGGGTAACATCTTCGAGCAGCCCGGCCAGCTCGTCCCCCGCGGCCCGCAACTCCTCCAGCGACATCGGCGCCAGCCTCTCCAGGATGAACAGCGCGTCCACGGTCTCCTCGGTGATCCGGGTGCGGACGCACTGCCGCCAGTTCCACCGGCGGCAGGTGACGCCCAGGTCGTCGCGCCAGACGACCTCGCCGGGTTCGGGGTGGTCGATCGCGGGCTCGCCCCTCTCGACCACCTCGAACGGCTCGTCGCCGCTCGCCCGCACCAGACGGGCCGTGCCCTCGTAGCGGGCCAGGTCCTCCCCGCCGACGGGCAGGCCGTGACGGACGCTGATCGCGTTGTAGGCGTCGACCGCCTTGTTGATCTCCGGCAGGGGCGTCCGCCTGATCAGGGCGTCCACCGAGGGCCTGGTCCGCTGGGGTTTGGCGCCGAAGGCCCGGTAGGCCTCCCGCCACGCCTCGACGCGCGGGTCGCCGCTCTCGGTGGCCTTCTCGGCCGCCTCGGCCAGCCAGACGCGGGAGACATCGTCGGTCGGGCCGTTGCGCAGGCCGCGCACGTCCATCAGCAGCACCGCGAAGTCCGGCCTGAGCGCGCTGACGGCGGGGTCCACCCGGATGTCCTCGATCACGGGGCCCAGTCTAGGACGCCAGTGGGTGAACGGGCTCCGGCCCGGCAGGCCCATGTGCGGGCGTACCGGGCCGGAGCGGGTTGTCTACCGGGACCTGCCGGGGGTCACCGGCAGAGGGTGCCGTTGAGCAGGAGGCGTTCGGGCTTGGGGTTGGGGCCGGGGGCGTCGGCGCCGATGAAGCCGAAGGTGACCGACCCGCCCGGCTTGATCACCTTGTTCCAGGCGAGGTTGCGGGCGGTCACGGTGGCGCCCTCCTGGACGAGGTCGGCGTTCCAGTGCCTGCGCACGGTCTGGCCGCCGAGGAAGGACCAGCTCAGGCTCCAGCCGTCGATGGCCTTGGGGCCGGCGTTGGTGACGGTGACCTGGGTGTTGAACCCCTCGGGCCACTGGCCGTGCCCGGTGTAGGTGACCTTGCACGTCCCCGGCGGGACGGCCAGGGCCGGGGTGGCCAGGTAGGAGCCGATCCAGGCGAGCGGGGCGTTCCAGTTGATCGTCAGCTCGTTGGTGGCCCAGGACTCGATGTCGTCGATGTAGCAGAACTGGGGCTTGCAGCCCTTGAGCTTGGCCTGGGCGACCGGGTCCTGGATGGCGGAGTTGGGGCCTCCGGCCAGGGTGCCGCGCGGCGGGTTGGGCAGGGACGGGTCGAGCTGGTGGGCGTACCAGCGGCTGTGCTGGTTCTTGGAGGCGACCTCGCCGTAGCCGGTCACGTACGACTGGTTGAGCGCGTTGCGGCCGAAGATGTAGTCCAGCCCCTCCAGCACGCCCTCGTGGTACTTGGCCTCACCGCTGATGTCGTGGGCGACGGCCATCACCACCATGTTGTTCAGCACCAGGTGGCTGGAGCCCCAGTCGTAGTCGCCGGGGTTGTACGGGACGCCGTAGGGGTGGGCCTTCTGGACGGCGAGGTAGGCGTCGGCGCCCTCCAGCACCGACTGGCGCACCCGGGCCCGGTCGGGCAGCGCGTTGGGCACGGTCGCGAGCTGCAGGCGGCCGAGCTGGGCGGTGTGGCCCCAGTCGAAGCCGCGCTCGCGCCAGATGTCACCGGTGTGGTGCGGCGAGGCGAGCACGTAGTCGGCGAACTCCTTGTCCGCGGTGGCCAGGTAGAGCTCGGCCGCGGCCCAGTAGAACTCGTCGGTCACGTCGGTGTCGTCGTAGGCGCCGCCGCCCGTCGCGTCGGCCGGGTCGGCGTAGCGGGCCGGGTCGGCCTTGGCCGCCGCCCACGCCCGCTTGGCCGCGGCGAGGTTGCGCGCGGCGAACGCGGCGTCGTACGGGGCGAAGACCCGGGCGGCCTGGGCGGCGGTGGCTGCCAGGTTGAGGGTCGCCGCGGTGGAGACCGCGTGCAGCTCGCGCTGCTGCGGGTCCAGGTGGGGCAGGAGAGGCAGGCCGGTCCAGTTGGCGTCGTGGATCTTGTGGTGGGCCATGCCGGCGTGCGGGCGGCCGTCGGGGACCTGCATGCTCAGCAGGAACTCCTGCTCCCAGCGGGCCTCGTCGAGGATGTCGGGCACCCCGTTGCCGCTCTCGGGGATGTCCAGGTCGCCGTCGCCGTGCAGGCGGTCGGCCTTGGTGCGCTCGAAGGTGGCCATGAGCTGGTGGACGGAGATGCCGCCGTTGACGACGTACTTGCCGTGGTCGCCCGCGTCGTACCAGCCGCCCTTGACGTTCAGCGTGTAGTCGCAGACGCCGGGCTTGCAGGGGACCTCGATGTCACCGCGGTTGGGGGCGACGCCGACGTGCCCGGCGGGCCTGCCGTAGCCGGGGCGCAGCGTGTCGAGGATCTCGATGCCGCTGCGCTGGGTGTAGTAGAACTTCAGCGCGTCGGTGCCGAGCTCGTCGTAGACGTCGTTCCCGATGTCGAACGGGCGGCTGGTCTCGCCGTCGGCGGAGAGCGTGTACCCGGTGAGGGACGCCTTCACCCCGCTGAAGTCGATCGAGTGGACGTTCTGGCCGGAGCTGGCGTCGACGCCGCGCGGGACGGTGTCACCCTCGGCGACGACCTCGCCGTCGCGCTTGAGCGTCCAGCGCACCGCCTCGGTCTTCTCGGTGACCAGGGTGGCCCGCTTGGGCCCGGCCGGCAGGTAGCCGACCATGTTCACCCGGACGCGAGGACCGGTGTCGGGCTCGTAGACCTCGGGCTCGGCCCCTCCCTTGAGGGAGACGTCGTCCACGCAGAACCTCCAGGGGGTGGCGCTGCCCCCGAGCTGGAACGCCACCTGCGCGCCTGGCAGGTCCACGGGCGAGGTGAAGGTGTGGCGGTGCTCGGCGGCGGTCGCGACCAGCTCGGGGGTGACCGAGAGGTACTGGGTGTAGGGGTCGACCGGGAGCTGGACCAGCGCCTTGACGGTTCTGGGCCCGCCCTGCGGCGCGGCGCCGGAGAAGGAGAACGCGTACGTCTCGTCCTTGACCAGGGGGATGCCGTCCTGGCCGATGATGACGTCCCACGGATTGGTGGTGCCGCCCGGGACGTCGGCGCAGAGCCGCCCGTCCTCGACCTCCAGGGTGATGTTGGCGGTGCCCCACCAGGGGGCGGTGCCGGTCTCGAAGGTGCCGTTGACGATCTGTTCGGGACCGTCGGCGGCGGTGGCGGGCAGGGGGGTAAGGGTCACCATGGCGGCGGCCGTGGCGAGGGCGAGCCAGACGGACGGCCTGGTGGCGCGCCGTCGGGGCGCGGCGGTCCGGGGCGGGGGCGTTCGGGTCACGGGCGATCCTTCGGACGGGGAGGTTGCTCCCGGCGTGGGAGCCCGGTCGTGGGAGCGCCGGATGGGGGCCGCGGCCCCGGACCGAGGTCCTGGGCCGAAGTGGGAGCGCTCCCACTACCGAGACGTGCCGATGTTTCCAGCGCGTTTCGCCCATCGTCAACGGACGCCCCCGCCGGGGCGCCCGCTGACCGGGCGAATGCCCGATATATCCGATGAAACTTTCACGGCCGGGGAACGGCGTCCGAGCTTCGGCCCGGGGTTACCGCTCGAACCGCCGTTCGGCCCCGGCCCGCGTTCCCGGCCCGCGTTCCCGCTCGCGTACCCGTCCGTGCTTCCGTTCGGGAGCCCCACTCACGTCCCGCTCGCGGCCACCCTCAGCCGGCGGTCCAGTCGATCTCCGGGCCGCGCGGGACGATCCCGCCGGGGTTGATGTCCGTCTGCGTCACGAAGTAGTGCCGCTTGATCTGCTCGAAGTCGGTCGTGCCGCCGAAGGCGGGCAGCGCGTACAGCCCCCGGGCGTAGGCCCACAGGGCCGGGTAGTCCGTCAGCCGCCGCACCGAGCACTTGAAGTGGGCGTTGTAGACGGCGTCGAACCTGGCGAGCGTGGGGTAGAGCCGCACGTCGCTCTCGGTGAGCGCGTCCCCGTGCAGCAGGCGCCGGCCGGACAGCCGCTCCTCCAGCAGGTCGAGGGTGGCGAAGACCTCGGTGACCGCCTCGTCGTAGGCCGCCTGCGAGCGGGCGAACCCGGCCCGGTAGACGCCGTTGTTGAGGCCGTGGAAGATCACCTCGTTCAACGCGTCGATCTCCCCGCGCAGCCTCTCCGGGTACAGGTCGGGGGCCCCCTCGGCGTGCCAGGGCGCGAAGGCGGTCTCCAGGGTCAGGGTGAGCTGCGGGTAGTCGTTGGTGACCAGCCGCCCGGTGACGGTGTCCCAGACGCACGGCACCGTGTACCTGCCCCGGTAGTCCGGGTCGGTGGCCAGGTAGAGCTCCGAGAGGTACTCCACCCCGGTCACCGGGTCCCCGCCGGGCATCCGCCAGCCCTTCTCGTCCCTGATCGGGTCGACGATCGTGACCCCGATCACCTCCCCCAGGCCCAGCAGCTCACGGACGATCAGCGAGCGGTGCGCCCACGGGCAGGCGTAGGAGGCGTAGATCTGGTAGCGGCCGGGCTCCGGCGGGTGCTCGCCGCCCTCCTCGATCCGCGCCGTGAACCGGTTCGGCTGCCTGACGAAGCGGCCGCTTTCGGAGGTCTCCTTCTCCAGCTTCATGCTCCGACGGTACGGCGGTCGCCGCTCCGCCCGCGAGGTGGGCACGTGTCCGAAAAAGAGTTCGTAGGTGACGGCGGGAAGGGATCGCTGCATTAATGGGTTCTGAGAGGTGTCCTTTGTTCCTCGGAGGGGGAAAAGTGACCAAGTGGAGCATCCTGGTGATGACCGGCGAGTCCCCGAGCGAGGCGTCATGACCGAAACCCTGCCCGTCCAGGCGGTCGACGCCGAGCGTTTCCGCCAGACACTGGCCCTCCACGCCGCCGGAGTCGTCGTGGTGACCGCCCAGGTCGACGGCGTGCCGGTCGGTCTGACGGCCACCTCGTTCTCGTCGGTCAGCCTCGCGCCCCCGCTGGTCTCCTTCTACGTGGACCACTCGTCCACGACCTGGCCCCGGCTCCGGCAGGCCGACCACTTCGCGGTGAACGTGCTGGCCAGCGATCAGGCCGAGGTGGCCTCGCGCTTCGCCAGGAGGGGAGTGGACCGTTTCGCGGACCCCACCTCCTGGACCCTGGGCCCGTACGGCGTCCCGCTGCTCGGCGGCGTCTCGGCCCACCTGATCTGCTCCCCGCACTCCACCGTGGACATCGGCGACCACGTGCTGGTCGTCGGCCTGGTCACCGAGACGGGGCTCGAACCCGGCGGGCGTCCGCTCCTCTACCACCGGGGTCGCTTCGGGCGCTTCATCCCGCACCCCTGATCTCGTCGTTCCGGCCCCGGCCTCGTCGTTCCGCCCCTGACCTCGCCGGAGACCCCCGGGCGTGCCGGGGCGTTCCCGACCGTGCCGAGGGCGTTTCCCGGCCGTGCCGGGGTCGCCGGACCGTGCGGGGCGCGAAGGCGTGGGGGTCGCCGGATCCGTGCGTGAACCCGCCCTGAGGGCACCCGGGGAGGGGGCCGGGAGATCCTCAGGCGAGGCGTACGGTGCCCCGGCCGGTGGCCAGGAGGTCCAGCGCGGTGCGGATGCCCGGTGGGGCGGCGCAGAGGGCGGCCACGGAGTTCACCGCGTGGGCGGCGGCCCCGGCCAGGCCGTGGGAGATCTCGTCCACGCTCAGCATCAACTGGGGCACGCCCTCGATGTGGACGTTGAAGCCGGGCTCGGCCCAGCGCCCCACCCGGGTGGCGTCGGCCTTGTAGACGCACTCCACGGTCATGAACGGACGGCCCCGGACCAGCCCGCTGAACATCCAGCGGGAGGCGCACACCGTGCCCTCCCTCACCAGGCCGGCGTCGATCTCGAACTCCTCGGTGGCGAGTTCGAACTCGTCGCTCTCCTCGACCTCGTCGAGCTCCACGCCGAGGCTGTCGGCAACGAACTGGACGCTCTCGGCGAACAGCGAGCGCTGGAAGGCCCGGAACGGCCGCACGGCGGCGGCGTAGTCCTTGGCGGAGCGGGTGAAGCCGTACAGATCCACCACGATCTGCCGGGAGGGGTGCCCGCGGAAGTCGGACGACTCCCGGACGTAGATGTGGTCGATCCGGCTGGACAGGCCGGTCAGGGTGAGCGGCAGCACGTCGCTCATGAAACCGGGGTTGACCCCGGTGCCGTGCAGCGACGACCCGCCCGCCCGGCAGGCGCCCTCCAGGCGTTCCACCACCGCCGGGCCGTAGCACTTGGGGTAGACGAAGCCGGTGGTGGTGATGACGTTCTTGCCGGCGGCGAGCAGCGCGCAGATGGTCTCCACGTCGCTCGGATGGTCCCCGCCGAAGTAGAACGCCGGCAGGGGCATGTGCAGGACGCAGTCGGCCTCCGTCGCGAGGATCTCCTCCACGTCGTCGGTGCAGGTGACACCGGCCTCGGGGAGCCCGACGAGGGTCCCCGCGTCCTGTCCCACCTTGTCCGGGTCGTAGACCAGCACCCCGACCAGCTCGAACTCGGGGCGGGTGATCAGGCTGCGCAGGGAGTATCTGCCGACGGCGCCCGTGGCCCACTGCACCACGCGCAGGGGCGGCGATAAGGACATATAGGGCCTCCAGCCCAAATTAGTGGGCGGGGCCCTACTGGAAGGAATTGAGGGGTGTCGTCGTTGACCCTCGCCCGTATGGGGCAAAAACTTTAGCAGAAATTAACACGCTTGCTCACTAAGCGCAATGATCTCATTCGTTTCTGGTTACCGGCCCACCCCTGTCGCGCCCCGGACGCCCGTGGTCACGGCCCCCGCGGCGCCGGCGCGGGACGGCCGGCGGGATCGCCGCCGGTGGCGGCGTCCGGGCACCGCCGACGGGTCCGGGTGAATTCGCCGATGGCACGGCGGGGGCCGGTCGGGCTATTGTTCAGACGACTAGAATTATATTCTCGTGGGAGGGGTGCGGATGTCAGAGCTGCGATTCGACGGCAAGGTCGCGGTCATCACCGGGGCCGGCCACGGTCTCGGCCGCTCGCACGCGCTGTCGCTCGCCGAGCGCGGCGCCAAGGTGGTCGTCAACGACCTGGGCGGCGCGCTGGACGGTACCGGGGCCTCCACCGGCCCGGCCGCCGACGTGGTCGAGCTGATCAGGAAGAACGGCGGCGAGGCCGCCGTCAGCACCGACGACGTGGCGACCCCCGAGGGGGCCGCGGCGATCGTCCAGGCCGCGATCGACGCCTTCGGGCGGCTGGACATCGTCGTCAACAACGCCGGCATCCTCCGGGACAGGTCCTTCGGGAAGATGACCGTCGAGGAGTTCGACCAGGTCCTCGCCGTCCACGTCCGCGGCTCGTTCCTGGTGAGCCGGGCGGCGTTCCCCCATCTCAAGGAGCAGGGGTACGGCCGGATCGTCAACACCTCCTCGCCCGCCGGCCTGTTCGGCAACTTCGGCCAGGCCAACTACTCCACCGCCAAGATGGGCCTGGTCGGCCTGACCAAGACGCTCGGCATCGAGGGCGCCAGGGCCGGGATCAAGGCCAACGCCATCGCGCCGATCGCCTGGACCCGGATGACCCAGGAGATCCTGCCGGCCGAGTTCGAGGAGAAGTTCACCGCGGAGCGGGTCAGCGCCCTGGTGACCTTCCTGGCCCATGAGGCCTGCGAGACCAGCGGCGAGGTCTTCAGCGTCGGCGGCGGCCGGGTCGCCCGGGTGTTCGTCGCCGAAGGGCCGGGCTGGAGCAAGGAGGACCACACGGTGGAGGACATCCGCGACAACTGGGAGGCGATCCTCGCCGAGCAGCCCTACCTGACCCCGACCGCCCTCGGCGAGCAGGCGACCGCCTCCATGAAGGCCATGCTCTGAGCGGTACCGACACCGAGGCCGTGCTCCGGGCCGCACGACCGTGAAGGCCGCGCCCCGAACCGCGCGGCCCCCCGGGCGCCCTCCTGGCGAGGGCGCCCTTTCTCGTTCCCGGGGCCGGCCCGCGCCAGGTGATCGACTCGTGTCCCGGGGATCGGCTCCCACGCAGGAAACTTTTGCTGATTTCAGCAAAAGTCTACGAACTGTTAGATAAAAGCCCTTCACAAACCCGGATATAGGGGGTTAGCTTCTGCACATCCCACGGCGGAGGGGGAGGTGTCGGCGATGGCGCCGGCGGTACGGCCCGCAACGGGCCCGACTCCGCGGCGACCACGTCTTCTCCGGCCCCATGAAGGAACCAGCGAGGCCCCATGTCCGATGCCATCCCCCTGTTGGTCATGCGAGGGATCGTCAAGCAGTTCCCCGGTGTGCGCGCCCTGGACGGCGTCGACCTGGAGGTGCTGCCCGGCGAGGTGCACTGCCTGCTCGGCCAGAACGGCGCGGGCAAGTCCACGCTGATCAAGACATTGGCCGGGGCGCACCAGCCCGACGAAGGCACGATCACCTTCGGCGGCGAGGAGGTGCGGCTGTCCAGCCCGATCGCGGCGATCAAACTTGGCATCTCCACGATCTACCAGGAACTCGACCTGGTCGACGGCCTGAGCGTGGCCGAGAACGTCTTCCTCGGTCACGAACCGGCCCGGCTGGGGTTCGTGAGCCGGGCGGCGGCGGCCCGCGCGACACGGGAGGTGTTGTCCCGGCTCGGGCACGGCGAGATCCGCCCGTCGACCGAGGTGGGGCGGCTCTCACCGGCCGCCAAGCAGGTGGTGAGCATGGCGCGGGCCCTCTCGCACGACACGCGGCTGATCGTCATGGACGAGCCGTCGGCGGCCCTGGCCCACGACGAGGTGGGCAACCTGTTCCGGATCATCCGCGAGCTGACCGCGCAGGGCGTGGCGGTGATCTACATCTCGCACCGGCTGGAGGAGATCCGCGAGATCGGTGACCGGGTCACCGTCCTGAAGGACGGCCGGACGGTCGCGGTGGGCCTGCCGGCCAAGGACACCCCGACCTCCGAGGTGATCTCGCTGATGACCGGCCGCAACGTGGAGTACCTCTTCCCCGACCGGCCCGCGGCCGGCGTGCGGCAGGACCGGGCCGAGGTGCTGCGGGTGGAGAACCTGAGCGTCCCCGGCCGGGTCGAGGACGTGTCGTTCTCGGTACGGGCCGGGGAGATCGTGGGACTGGCCGGCCTGGTCGGCTCGGGCCGTTCGGAGATCATCGAGGCGGTCTACGGGGCGCGGCGGTTCTCCGGCACGGTGACGCTGGAGGGCCGTTCGACGGGCCGGGGTGGCACCGGGACGGCCGTGCGGATGGGCATGGGCCTGGCGCCGGAGGAACGCAAGGCCCAGGCGCTGCTGCTGGACCAGAGCGTCTCGCGCAACATCAGCCTGGCGAGCCTGGGCCGCTACTCGCGGCTGGGCTGGATGGACCGGCGCCGGGAGGCGGCCGACGCGCGGGCCATGGTGGAGGCGCTGGACATCCGGCCGTCCGACCCCGAACGGCCGGTCAAGACGCTCTCGGGCGGCAACCAGCAGAAGGCGGTGCTGGCGCGCTGGCTGCTCAACGACCGCAGGCTCCTGCTGCTGGACGAGCCGACGCGCGGGGTGGACGTGGGAGCGCGGGCGGAGCTGTACGCGCTGGTGAGGCGGCTGGCCGACGACGGGATCGGCGTGCTGCTGGTCTCCAGCGAGGTGCCCGAGGTGCTGGGCCTGGCCGACCGGGTGCTGGTGATCCGGGAAGGCCGGATCGTCCGCGAGGCCGTCGCCGGAGAACTGGACGAGCACGCCGTCCTCGACATGATCATGGAAGGAAGTCCGGTATGAGCGAGTCCCCGCCGTCGGTGGACGAGAAGGTACGGGCGACGGGGCAGGGCCGCGCGCCCGTGGCCCCGGCCGGCCTGCTCACCCGCCTTGGGGAGGTCCCCCTCCTGGGACTGGTGGCCGCGCTGGTGCTGCTGGCGGTCGTGGGCCTGGTGACGGTGCCCGACACCTTCGCCACCACCTCCAACATGGTGAGCATCCTGTCGCTGGCCGCCACCATCGGGGTGATCACGGTCGGCATGACCTTCGTCATCATCGGCGGCGGTATCGACCTGTCGGTGGGCGCCCTGATGGCGCTGGCGTCGGTGTGGGCCACCACGCTGGCCACGCAGGCGTACGGGCCGTTCGTGATGATCGTGTGCGCGGTGCTGGTCGGCACGGGCGCGGGCCTGGTCAACGGCCTGCTGATCTCCTACGGGCGGATGGTGCCGTTCATCGCGACGCTGGCCATGCTCGTCGCCGCCCGAGGGCTGGCCCAGCGCATGTCGAACCGCCGCACCCAGCTCGTGGCCCAGGGCAACGAGGCGATCGTCGGGCTGTCGACCACCCGGGTGCTGGGCATCCCGCTGCTGGTCTACATCTTCGCCGTCGTCGTGGTGCTGGGCTGGGTGCTGCTCAACCGCACCACGTTCGGGCGCCGCACCTACGCCGTCGGCGGCAACCCCGAGGCGGCCCGGCTGGCCGGCATCGACGTGCGCCGGCACACCGTGGCGCTGTACGCGCTGTCGGGATTGTGCTGCGGCATCGCGGCCGTACTGATCATGGCGCGGACCACCACGGGCTCCTCCACCCACGGCGACCTGTACGAGCTGGACGCGATCGCCGCGGTCATCATCGGCGGCACGCTGCTCACCGGCGGCCGGGGATCGATCGTCGGGTCGATCCTGGGCCTGCTGATCTTCACCGTGATCACGAACCTGTTCATCCTCAACGGCCTCAACACCAGCGACCAGCTCGTGGCCAAGGGCCTGATCATCGTGGTGGCCGTGCTGCTCCAGCGGCGCAGCCTCCGAACGGCCACCTAGCCGGGACCCGACCCCGGCCCGGCCCCGGCCCGGCCCCGGCCCGGCCACGACCGGTCGCGAGCCGGCGACGGCGCGGCGACCGGGCGGCGACGGACAGGTCGCGCCCTCCCGCCGGGCCTCGTTTCCCTCGACTCCCTCACACCTCACGATCTCTCCCGGGGCCCGTCCCCGGGGATCACCCCCGAAAAAGGAGCACGGTCATGACAGAGAACGTCGCGCGCAGGGGTTTCCTGCTCGGCGGGGCGGTCATCGGCGCGGGCGCGCTGGTCACCGCGTGCACGAGCAACGAGCCCGCGGCGCCGGCCGCCGCGGCGAGCTCGGCACCCGCACCGGCGCCGGCCGCGACCGGCGGCAACGAGGCACCCGGCGAGAAGGTCGTCATCGGGTTCTCGGCCCCCGCCGCCGACCACGGGTGGATCGCCGCGATCGCCAAGAACGCCGAGACCGCCGCCAAGCAGTACTCCGACGTCGAGTTCAAGCCGGTCGAGCCGACCAACGACATCAACGCGCAGATCTCGGCGGTGGAGTCGCTGATCGCGGCCAAGGTCGCCGCGCTGGTGATCCTGCCCAACGACGGCCAGCAGCTCAACCAGATCGCGCGTCAGGCCTCGGACGCGGGCATCCCCGTGATCAACCTCGACCGGGTCTTCCCCGACAAGCTGTCGTACCGCACCTGGATCGGCGGCGACAACTACGGCATGGGCGTCGCGGCCGGGCACTACATCGGCAAGACGCTCAAGGACAAGGGCGTGTCCAACCCGGTGATCCTGGAGATCCAGGGCATCGCCACGCTCCCGCTGACCCAGGACCGCAGCAAGGGCTTCGAGGACGCGCTCAAGACCTACGGGTTCAGCGTGACCGCCAAGCAGGACGCGCAGTTCACCGTGGAGTCCGGCACCAAGGTCGCGGCCAACCTGATGCAGGCGCACAAGAAGATCGACGCGATCTGGAACCACGACGACGACCAGGGCATCGGGGTGCTCGCCGCGATCAAGGAGGCGGGACGCGACGAGTTCTTCATGGTCGGCGGCGCCGGTTCGGCCAACGCGATGCGCGACATCAAGGCCGACAACGGCGTGCTGAAGGCCACGGTCACCTACAGCCCGACCATGGCGTCCTCGGCGATCAAGCTGGCCCGCCTGATCGCGCAGGGCAAGGGCATGAGCGACCTGACGGAGAACCAGGTGCCCCAGTCGATCACCCTGGCCTCGGAGACGATCACCAAGGAGAACGTGGACACCTACCTGCCGCTGGGATTCGAGTCCTGATGGGCGGTCCGGACGAGGCGAGGCCGACGCTGGGGATCGGCATGGTCGGGTACGCGTTCATGGGCCGGGTGCACTCCCAGGCCTGGCGCAGCGTCCCGGCCTTCTTCGACCTGCCGGTCCGGCCGGTCATGGCCGCGCTGTGCGGCCGCTCGGCCGAGGGCGTGGCCAGGGCCGCCGACCAGATGGGCTGGGCGGCGGTGGAGACCGACTGGCGGGCGCTGATCGCCCGCGACGACGTCGACGTGGTCGACATCTGCACGCCGGGCGACTCCCACGCGGAGATCGCGATCGCCGCGCTGCGGGCCGGCAAGCACGTTCTCTGCGAGAAGCCGCTGGCCAACACCGTCGCCGAGGCCGAGGCCATGGCCGAGGCGGCGCGGGAGGCGGCGGCGCGCGGGGTGCACGCGATGGTGGCCTTCAACTACCGGCGGGTGCCGGCGATCGCGCTGGCCGCCCGCTGGGTCGCCGAGGGCCGGCTGGGACAGATCCGGCACGTGCGGGCGCAGTACCTGCAGGACTGGATCGTCGATCCGGACTTCCCGCTGGTGTGGCGGCTGAGCAGGGAACTGGCGGGCTCCGGCGCGCTGGGCGACATCGGCGCGCACATCATCGACACGGCCCAGTTCATCACCGGCCAGCACCTCACCGACGTCTCCGCGCTCACCGAGACGTTCGTCAAGGAGCGTCCCCTGGCCGAGAGCTCGGCCGGGCTGTCGGCCGAGGCGGGCCGGGACGGCGACGGCGACGGCGACGGCGACGGTGGGGCGGGCAGGCCGACGGGTACGGTGGACGTGGACGACGCGGCGCTGTTCATCGGCCGGCTCAGCGGCGGCGGACTGGCCTCGTTCGAGGCCACCCGCTTCGCCACCGGGCGCAAGAACGCGCTGCGCATCGAGGTCAACGGCTCGGCCGGCAGCCTGGCCTTCGACTTCGAGGCCATGAACGAGTTGTGGTTCCACGACCACGCCCTGCCCGCCGAGGAGGGGGGGTTCCGCCGGATCCTGGTCACCGAGTCCGGCCACCCCTACGCGGGGGCGTGGTGGCCACCGGGGCACGGCCTCGGATACGAGCACACCTTCACCCACGAGGTGAGGGACTTCGTCGAGGCGATCGGCACCGGAGGTGCCCCCGCCCCGTCCTTCGACGACGGGCTGCGTGTCCAGCGCGTGCTGGCCGCGGTCGAACGCAGCGCCGCGGACCAGTCCCGGCTCACACCCGTGGAGGATAAATGAGCAGGCCCGTCACGTTGTTCACCGGCCAGTGGGCCGACCTGCCGTTCGAGGAGGTGTGCCGGCTGGCCTCGGGCTGGGGCTACGACGGCCTGGAGATCGCCTGCTGGGGCGACCACTTCGAGGTCGACAAGGCGGTCTCCGAGGACGGCTACGTCGAACGCCGGCTGGAGATCCTCGCCAAGCACAACCTCAAGGTCTGGACGATCTCCAACCATCTGCTCGGCCAGGCCGTCTGCGACAGCCCCATCGACGAGCGGCACAGGGGCATCCTGCCCGCCCGCATCTGGGGCGACGGCGAGCCCGAGGGGGTCCGCCGCCGCGCGGCCGAGGAGATGAAGGACACCGCCCGCGCCGCGGCGAAGCTGGGCGTCGACACCGTGGTCGGCTTCACCGGCTCGTCCATCTGGCACACCGTGGCGATGTTCCCGCCGGTGCCCCCGTCGATGATCGAGGCCGGGTACGCCGACTTCGCCGACCGGTGGAACCCCATCCTGGACGTCTTCGACGAGGTCGGGGTGCGCTTCGCCCACGAGGTGCACCCCAGCGAGATCGCCTACGACTACCACACCACGGTGCGCACCCTGGAGGCCATCGGCCACCGGCCCGCGTTCGGGCTCAACTGGGACCCCTCGCACATGGTCTGGCAGGAGATCGACCCGGTCGGGTTCATCCTGGACTTCGCCGACCGGATCTACCACGTCGACTGCAAGGACGCCAAGGTCCGCACCGGGGACGGCCGGCGCGGCCGGCTCTCCTCCCACCTGGCCTGGGCGGACCTGCGCCGGGGCTGGGACTTCGTCTCCACCGGCCGCGGGGACGTGCCCTGGGAGGACTGCTTCCGCGCGCTGAACGCGATCGGCTACAACGGCCCCATCTCCATCGAGTGGGAGGACGCCGGGATGGACCGCCTGGACGGCGCGCCCGACGCCCTGGCCGCCATCCGCCGCCTGAACGCCATCACCCCGCCCTCGACCGCCTTCGACGCGGCCTTCTCCACCGAGTGACCCACCCGTTCCCGGCCGGGGCGTTCCCGGCCGGGAACGCCGGTCAGTCCAGGACGACGACCTGGCGCAGCACCTCGCCGCCCCGCAGGGCCGCCACGGCGTCGTTGAGGTCGGCGAGCTTGATCCTGGCGCTGATCATGCTCTCCAGGTCGAGCTTGCCCGCCTTGTAGAGTCCGGCGAGGAAGGGGAAGTCGTGCCGGACGTCCGAGCCGCCGTAGAGCGAGCTGCGGATGTTCTTGCCGTCGAACAGCAGGCTGAAGGCGTTCAGCGGGACGACGTCGTCCATCGCGCCCGCGCCCACCACGATCACCTCGCCGCCCCGGCGGGCCGCCTGCCAGGCCGTCATGATGGTGGCGGACTTGCCGACGGCCTCGAAGGCGTAGTCGAACCCGCCGCCGCCGGTGAGCGTGGCGATCGCGTCGGGGAGCTGGTCGGGGGTGACGGCGTGGGTGGCGCCGACCTTCTTGGCGAGGGCGTGCTTGGACTCCAGCGGGTCGACAGCCAGGATCGTGGTGGCACCGGAGATGCGGGCCCCCTGGATCACCGACAGGCCGATGCCTCCGGCGCCGACCACGACGACGGTCGAGCCGGGCCGCACCTTGGCCGTGTTGAGCGCCGCGCCGACACCGGTGGTGATCCCGCAGCCGATCAGGGCCGCCGCCTCGAAGGGCACCTCGGGATCGACCCTGATCGCGCCCTGCCAGGGCACGATGATCTCCTCGGACCAGCTGCCGCACCCGGCCATGCCGAACGCCGGGGTGTCGCCGCCGTAGCGGAACCGGGCGTTGACGAAGCTGTCCATGACGTACGTCATGCACAGGAACGGCTGGTTCACCAGGCAGTTCGCGCAGGTGCCGCACGCCGGGGTCCAGTTGAGGATGACGTGATCGCCGGGCTGTACCGAGGTCACGTGGTCACCGACCTCGAGGACCTCGCCCGCCCCCTCGTGGCCGGGGATGATCGGCAGCGGCATCGGCAGCGTGCCGTTGATCACCGAGAGGTCGGAGTGGCAGACCCCGGTGGCCCTGACCTTGACGCGGACGTCCGTCGGGCCCATCGGAGCGAGGGTGAAGTCGTCGCGGATGTCGAGCTTGTCGTCGCCGACGGCATGCAGAAGCGCACCACGCATGGGGGTCCTCCTAGTTCTCCTCGAGGGAGAGGGCGGCTTTGGGACAGGACCGCACGGCGTGCCGGACGCGGTCCATCATCTCCGGCGGCGGCTCAGGCAGCAGCAGGTGCAGCTGGTCGTCGTCGTCGAGTTCGAAGACCTCCGGGGCGAGTCCCATGCAGACGGCATTGGCCTCGCACACCAGATAGTCGACTTTGATCTTCATATGGGCCTCCTCAGTCGGCGACGGCGAGCTTACGGTGATCCCATGAGATCACTCGAGTGGGCTCCACCACGAAGGCGACCCTCTTGCGGCCGGTGTGGGCCACGTATTCGGTGAGCACCTCCTCCGCGTCGGGCATGCCGGCCATCCGTCTGGCCACGGTCATGCCGACGCCGAGGATCCCCTCGGTGTCGTCGATCCTGCGCGCCGTCCCGTAGACCAGGACGCCGCGCAGGTCGGAGTACTCCTCCCCGGCCTCGATCAGGCAGCTCACCCGTGCGTCGCGCTCGATGTTGCGTGTCTTCTGGGCCTTGCCGTAGGTCCAGAACGAGATCCTGCCCTCGGTCAGCCCGTAGAACATGGTCACCATGTGCGGTGTGCCGTCCGGGTTGATGGTTCCGAGCTGCAGTTTTCGTGACTCGCCGATGAAGGCGGTCACCTCGTCGTCGGACATCGTGATACGGGCGCGGTGGTTCACGGTGCAAAGTAGAACACGTTCCATAGGGCCGGGCAAGGGCCGTGTGGAATGTTGTTCGGTCGTCGGTAGTCTGCTGTGATGAGCATCGCCACCATGCCCGCCGACCTGCTGTACACCGCCCAGCGCGCCAAGGGTTTCATGCCCCACGCCGAGGGGCTCGCGCTGTTCGAGACCGCCGTCGCGTACGGACCGCGCGGCCCGATCTGCGAGATCGGCAGCTACTGCGGGAAGTCCGCCGTCTACCTCGGCGCGGGCGCCCGGCAGGCCGGGTCCGTCGTCTTCACCGTGGACCACCACCGGGGTTCCGAGGAGATCCAGCCCGGGTGGGCGCACCACGACCCCACGCTGATGGACCCCCGCTTCGGCAAGATGGACTCGCTGCCCACCTTCCGCGCCACCATCGCCGCCGCGGGCCTGGAGGAGGAGGTGGTCGCGATCGTCGGCAGGTCCGAGCGGGTCGCCCGGCTCTGGAACACCCCCCTGGCGATGCTCTTCATCGACGGCGGCCACTCCGAGGAGCCGGTGACCAAGGACTACGAGGGGTGGGCCCCGCACGTCATGGAGGGCGGCGCCCTGGTCTTCCACGACATCTACCCGGACCCGGCCACGGGCGGCCAGGCTCCGTACCGGGTGTACCAGCGGGTGCTCGCCTCGGGGGCGTTCAGGGAGGTCCGCCAGGAGGGGTCGCTGCGGGTTCTCGAGCGGGTCGGCCCGGGGATCGGCTGACCCTCCCGCCGGGGGAGGGGAGGACGGCCGGGCCGAGGCGGGCGAGCAGGACCGGCCCCAGCACCCACCCCGCGCAGACGACCACCGGGGCGAGGAACGACCCGAAGACGACGTGCGACTGGACCAGCAGCCCGTAGACCGCCGCCGTGGCCAGGCCGAACCACGCCTGCGGGCGGGCCCGGACCGGGGACGTGGCCGGGTCGGCGATCACGTAGCCGGCGTACAGCGCGAAGGCCGTCCCGGTCATCGGGAGCAGGGCGGCGACCGCCGAGACGTCGGTGAGCCATCCCCTGACGACCGCCTGGGCGAGGAATCCGCCCGTCCACCCCAGCAGCAGGGGCAACCTCCCGGCGAGCCCGGCGTGCACCGCGCCCGCGGCCAGCACCGCCAGCGGCACGAGCAGGTCGAACGGTCCCGACACCCAGGCGGTGAACTGGTGGGGCGGGGCGGGGGCGGCCTGCGGCAGCAGCAGGAGAACGGCGGCCACGCCGGTGGCCACCGGGTTCAGGACCGGCCTGCCCGGACCGTCCCCGGGGGTTCGCGGCGCGCGCACGCGCGGGACGTAGCCGCTCGCGACGGCGATCAGGACGGCCGGTACGACCGGCGCCGGGTGCCCGGTCCCGTACAGCAGCATCGCGCAGAGCAGCCCGCGGACGTAGGGGGGCAGCAGGAAGTCGGCGACCCGGTCGCGGGGGACGCCGAGGTAGCGGACCGGACGCCGCCATGCCCACGCGTCCACGGCCTCCAGCGCGAGCGCCGCGGTCACCCCGGCCAGCACGCCGGCGACCGGCGCCGCCCAGGACTGCTCGAAACCGAGAACGGTGTGCCCGAGCACGGTGAGCAGTGTGAGGGACGCCGCCGCCCACCGTGACGCCCGGACCCGTCCGCGTTCCTCGCGGTCGTCGCGGCCGGTCCTCATGGCCGGTGGATCTCGACGGCGCGCCCGTCCGCCAGGAGGATCCGGTGCCAGCCGGGTTCGAGGGCGATCGACGCGCCTCGGACCGCGCCGCAGGCGTCCCTCCAGGAGATCTCGACGGGCAGGGGGGCGGTCGGCAGGTCCCGGCCCAGGCCGAAGAGGAGTTCGGGCGCGGAGAAGCCGTTGTGCCCCCCGGCGGGGTAGAGCTGCCGGGTGCGCGTGCCGCCACCGGGCAGGCGCACCGTGGCGACGGCTCCGACGGCGGCCCGCGTCGGCCCGGCACCGGCGGAGCCGGTCGTGCCGGTCGTGCCGGTGACGCCGGTCGTGCCGGTCGGGCGGGGTGTGGCGCAGGAACCGGCGGGCAGGCGGAGCCGCAGTCCCACGAACGGCGCGGTGGGGCCGTGGTTGCCGTACAGCACCGACTGCGACCACTGGTTGGCGACCGCGAAGTCCAGCCGTCCGTCGTCGTCCACGTCGCCGACGGCGAGGGCACGGCTCACCGCGCCCCCGTCGTCGTCGTCCACGTCGCCGTCGCCGTCGCGGTCCTCGTCACCGCCGGCGACCCCGGCCGACGCCGCCACGTCCACGTACCGGCCGTCCGGGCCCGAGGCGAAGAAGGTGTTGGCCTCGTGCCCGGACACCTCGTCCCCGTCGCCGAGGAGGGGCCAGAACGCGGGACGGGACAGGAACGGCTCGGCGACGGAGGCCACCTCGTGGAGCTGCGGCCAGCGGTCGGTCTCCCCCCTCAGGAACCCGGTCGCGTGCATGATCTCGTCGGTGCCGTCGTTGTCGAAGTCGGCGGCCTTGACGTCCCAGGACCAGCCGCTCCGGCTCAGCCCGAGTTCCCCGGCGCGGTCGCGGTAGGGCGCCCGCCCCTCACGGAACCCTCCGGGACCGGACACGAAGGCGAGATCGGTCTCGTGCGACCCGCGTTCGGCGTCGGCGTTGCTCACCAGGATGTCCGGCCTGCCGTCGGCGTTGAGGTCGGTGAAGCCGACCCCCGTGCCCCTGAACGAGTCACGGCCGAGGACACGGGAGCGAGGGGTCGCCGGGTCCGACGGCCCCCGGGCCTCGGTGAACCGGATCCTGCCGGGCGCCGACTCGTTGACCAGCAGCCGGTCCGGGCCGAAGTCGTCGACCACGTACAACTCGGGGCGCCCGTCGCCGTCCAGGTCCTGGGCGCCCAGCGCGAGCGTCCATCCCCGGCCGCCGCCGACCTCGTCGAACACCCCCTCGGCCTCGGTGAACGACGCGGGTCCCGTGGCGCGGTAGAGCCGGTCGGTGCCGCCGTTGGCGGCGGCCGACAGCGAGTCGGGCATCACGGCCTCGGAGGGTGTGCCGGTCGCGCCGCCCAGCGCCCTGACACCGTCGGGAAGATAGTTGCCGAACACGAGGTCCAGGCGGCCGTCCCCGTCGAAGTCACCCGCCGTGGCGGCGCCGGTGTTCCAGATCTCCCGGCCGGGGGTCAGCGGGCGGTGCCGGAAGGCCGTCCCGGACGGCACGGCCCAGGGCACGCGCAGGAACAGCGAGGGGGAGCGTCCCCAGTAGTAGACGACCAGGTCCTCCCAGCCGTCCTGGTCGAGATCGGCGGGCAGGCACCCCGTCGGCGCCTCGTACGGTCTGCGGTCCGGGGGGACCAGCGTGAACGGGCGGTACGAGCGTGGGGTGCCCGGCGCGGGCCCGACGGTCACGGTGTCGCGGCGGGGGTCGACCAGGCACACGTCGTCGGCGACGACCTCGCCGTCCACGTCGAACAGCGCCACCCCGGCCCCCAGCGCCGACGCCCAGCCCCGGACGGTCGCGTATCCGGGAGCGACCGTCCGCAGCACGCGGTCACCGGGCGCCGCGGGCGGGCCCAGCGGCCTGGCGTTGAAGGAGAAGGCGGTGGCCGTCCCGGTGGCGGGCGCCTCCGGCGGGACGGCGGACCGCCAGCCGGCGACGACGACCACCAGGGCGAGAGCCCCCGCCGCGTACCTGCGGATCCCCGGCATCGCGGTCACCGTCCCTCCGAGCCGTCGTCACGAGCCACCGTCCCTTCGAGCCCTTCGAGCCCTTCGAGCCCTTCGAGCCCTTCGCGTCACCGTCACGGGCCGTCGTCGCGGGGCACGGTCACGAGCGTCGTCGCGGGTCGGCGTCCGGGGGCGTCATGCGTCGCGGTCGCGTCGTGCCCAGGCCTTGCGGATCCCCGCCCGCCAGGCCTGGTAGTCCTCACCGCTGTAGGCGTTGTGCCCCAGCGCGACGAGGGCGGTGTCCGTCCACGCCGCGGCCTCGTCCGCGTCGGCCCCGCAGAGCACGGGGGCCGCGGCGACGGTGTGACCGGGGACGACGCCGGAGATCAGCCGGAAGGCGCAGGCGAAGGCGGAGCCCTGGGCGAGATGGGCGCGGAAGCCGTCCTCGGACGCGGCCGAGGCCAGCCGTTCCAGGTCGGCGGCGCTCGCGCCTCCGACGTAGGTCGCCGCCAGGCCCACGCCGCTCCACAGGTCGGCGCGACGGCCGGCGGGGAACTCGGCGACGCGCAGTGCGATGTCGTCCGCCCTCGCGCACTCGTGGAACCAGAGCATCCGTCCCAGGCCCTGGTCGAAGATGGCCCGCCGGGTCCGGTCCATGAGCCCGGCCGTGCGCTGGCGGCCCACCGTACGGTCGGAGCAGAAGAAGCCCTGATGGAACCCGAACCCGTCATGGGCCAGCCAGCGCAGCAGCGGGTGGACCGAGCGGATGCCCCACATCGGCCGTAGCCGCATGCGGGCGTACGCCCAGCCGGCACCCAGGTGGATCAGGTGCGGGTGGAGCAGTCCCTGCCCGCTCAGCAGTTCCCTGAGCCGGCGCCCGCCGGTGAGGGTGAGCACGTCGAGGGTCGCGCAGGCCATGCCGGCGCCCTCGTACGCGAAACTCCGCAGGTCCTCGCGCAGGTCGTCGATCCGACCGGGTTCCCCGGCGACCACCGCGTTGAAGCCGGTCGTGAACGACCGGCCCGCGTCCTCCAGCCGTTCGCGGGCCGGTCCCAGCCGGAACCTCCGCGTCGCGAACCTCACCTGGCCCGGGTCCTGCCACAGGAGCCGGGCCATGCCCTTGGACCGCGCCGGTAGGGGCGCCGGAACTCCCAGCCTGGGGGCCGGCCCCCGCCCGGGGCCCGGTTCCGCCGGAGCCGGCATACGGGGGAGGGGAAGGGGCGGCACGGGGGTCGGGGGCGGGGGAGCCGCCTGGCCGGGAGGTTCGTGACGGGGCCGGCCGTCGGAGGGGTCCGCGGAACCCTCGGAGTCCGTGGAAGTCACGGAAGTCACGGAAGTCACGGAACCCGTGGAGTTCGTCGGGCCCGAAGGGCTCACCGGTTCCGGAAGGCCCGGAAGGCCCGGAAGGCCCGGAAGGCCCGGGGAGGCCGGGACGTTCGAGACGGCCGCGGCGGGCGGGCTCGTCCTGGGATCGGTGGAGGTCCGGGAGCCCGGAACGAACGTGGACGCCGTGGGACCCGCCGTGGAACCCCGGGGCCGCCGGGGGCCCTCGGAGGCGGGAGCGTCCGCGGCCCCCGTGGTTGTCGGGGGGGCCACGGGCGCCGGGGGCTCCACGGACGCGGCGGGGGCCGATCCGCCCGGAGGAGTGCGGGGAGCCGGAGGTACGGGGCGTTTCGGCGGTACCGCCGGCCGTGGGTTCGTCGTGCCGGACGGCGAACCGGTCGTGTCCGAGTCACCGCGAGGGGCGGGAGCCGACGGGACGGCCGGGACGGCCGGAGGCGACGAGGACGACGAGGGCGACGAGGACGACGAAACAGACGGGCGCTGCGAAGGCGAAGGAGGCGACGAGGACGACGGGGGTGACGGGGGCGCGATCCGCCGTGGGATCCTCTCGTCTCCGGCCACCGGGGTCGTCCCGGGTCGGGTCTCCGCTCCGGCGGACCCGTCGTCATCGCTCTGCGTTACCGTTCGAGTGCCCTCCGCGTTGCTCACGGACCCGAAGGTAGTGAGGCGCGATCAGCCCTTCAAGCACCGCGTTTCCGATTGCGGGCAAAGAAAACACCCGCCGCCGCCGAGGAGGCGACGTTCACCCCGCGAGGGACGACAGCGGCCACAGCAGCACGTGACGTCAGCCCCTGGAGCCCCGGGACGTCACCCGGCGAGCACGCCACGCCGCCTCTCCGGAAGCGCCGGACGTCACCCCGGCGAGCAGGCGATGTCACCCGGGAGCACGGGACGTCCCGGGGAGCACGCGATGTCAGCCCCGGGAGCGGGCGTGGCTGCAGCCGCAGGCGGCGGTGGGCCGGTCGGTCACGTACGCGCCCGCGTCGCGGAAGATCCCGGCCGCCCGGGTGTACCCGTTCAGCGCGTCGGCGGCGAGCACGACGGCCGCGGCGGTGTAGGCCGAGCGCTCGTGCGGGAACCACTTCTCGTTCACGAACTGCCAGCCGGTCCAGTAGGAGCCGTCCTCGTGCCGCAGGTGCTGCATGTCCGTGAAGAGCGTGGTCGCCCGCTCGCGGTCGCCGAGGGCGTCGAGCGCGAGCACCAGCTCGCACGTCTCGGCGCCGGTGACCCACGGCTGGTCGGAGACGCAGCGGATGCCGAGACCGGGTTCGACGAACGTGTCCCACTCCTCGGCCAGCCGCGCCTCGGCGGCCGGGCCGCGTACCGCGCCGCCCAGGATCGGGTAGTACCAGTCCATCGAGAACCGGCTCTTGTCGGCGAACGCCTCGGGGTGGGCGGCCAGCACGTGACCGAGCTGGTCGGCGGCCAGCTCCCAGTCCGGCTGAGGATCGCCCAGGCGCTCGCCCAGCAGCACGCCGCAGCGCAGGCCCTGGTGGATGGAGGCGCACCCGGTCAGCAGGGCGTAGGCGGCGGGGCGGCCGTCGGCGGCGCGTTCCCAGACGATCTCGCCGCGGGTGGTCTGCAGGCCGACCACGAAGTCCAGCGCGGCCCGGACGACGGGCCACATCCGGCGGGTGAAGTCCTCGTCCCCGGTCACCAGCAGCTCGTGCCAGATCCCGACCGCGATGTAGGCGGCGTGGTTGGACTCCCCGCCCCGCTCGACGGCCTCGCCCCCGACCAGCTTCATCGGCCAGGAGCCGTCGTCCCGCTGGGTGCGGGCCAGCCAGTCGTACCCCCGGCGCACGGGGCCGGTCAGCCCGGCCACGCTCATCGCCATCAGGCACTCGACGTGGTTCCAGGCGTCCACGTGCCCCTCGGGCCACGGGACGCCGCCGTCGGCCTCCTGCACGGCCGCGATGCTCCGGGCGGTCTGGACGACCCGCTCCCACTCCATCAGGTCGCTCACCGCTCCTCGATCGCCGGGCGGGCGGTCCGGTACGGAGAGATCATGCCGGCTTCCGGACGTAGAGCACCACGCTCTTGCCGATGAGCGGGTTCAGGACCGCCTCGGCGATCCGGGTGGCCGCGGGGCGCTTCATGATGTCCCAGACCAGCAGCTCGTGGTAGGCCTTGGCCAGCGGGTGCTCGTCGTTGTTCACCCCGACCGCGCACTTGATCCACCAGTACGGCGCGTGCAGGCCGTGGGCGTGGTGGTGGGGCCCGACGACGAAGCCCGTCGACTTGAGCTTCGCGCTCAGCTCGGCCAGCGTGTAGATGCGCACGTGCCCGCCGGGGGCGGTGTGGTACGCCTCGTCGAGCGCCCAGCAGATCCGCTCGGGCAGGAAGCTCGGCACGGTGACGGCCGCCCGGCCGCCCGGCTTGAGCACCCGGAAGATCTCCCGCATCGCCGCCATGTCGTCGGGGATGTGCTCCAGCACCTCCGCCGCGATCACCCGGTCGAAGCTGCCGTCCTCGAACGGCATGTCCAGCGCGTCGCCCGTCACGGTCTCGCCGGTCGCCTCGGGCGGCACCTCCCCGGCCTTGTCCATCGCGGCGAACATCGTCGCCACGCCCTCCAGCTCGCCCGCGTCCATGTCGAAGGCCACCACGTCGGCGCCGCGCCGCAGCACCTCGAAGGCGTGGCGTCCGGCGCCGCATCCCAGGTCCAGGACCCGGTTCCCGGGTCCCACGGGCAAGCGGTCGAAGTCGACGGTCAGCACTGGCCGCTCCTTGTGAAGGGGGATCGTTGGGAGATGTCGCTCACTTCGCCCGGCGGGCCTGGATGGCCTCGTGGTAGGCCTCCACGGTCCGCTGGGCGACGACGTTCCAGGTGTAGCGCTCCATGACGCGCTCGTAGCCCCTGCGGCCCACCGCGGCGCGCTCCTGCGGGGAGTCGTGCAGCCGGCGCAGCACCGCGGCCAGCTCCTCGGGGTCGCCCGGGGCCACCTGCACGGCGGCGTCGCCGACGACCTCGGGCAGCGCCCCGGTCCGGCTGGCGACCAGCGGGGTGCCGCACGCCATGTGCTCGACGGCCGGCAGTGAGAAGCCCTCGTACAGGGAGGGCACGACGGAGATCTCCGAGGTGGCGATCAGCTCGCCCAGCTCGGTGTCGGAGATGCCGTGCACGAACCTGACGCGGTCCTGCAGCGCCAGCTCGGCGACGAGCTTCTCGGTCGGGCCGCCGGGGGTGGGCCTGCTGACCACGGTCAGGTTGACGTCGCGCTCGGTGGCGAGCTTGGCCACGGCCCGCAGCAGCGTGGCGACGCCCTTCATCGGGGAGTCCGCGCTGGCCACCGCCACGATGGACCCGGGCCGCTTCGGCATCTCCGGGCGCGGGTGGAAGTAGCGGGTGTCGACGCCCAGCGGGATGAGCCGCATGTTCTTCTGCGGCACGTTGAAGTCGCGGTGGATGTCGGCGAGGGAGGACTCGCTGACGGTCAGGATCGGGCTGAGCCTCGGCGCGACCTTGGCCTGCATGCGCACGAAGCCGTACCAGCGGCGCATCGGGATCTTCTTGCGCAGCGGGGCGGCCTTCAGCTCGATGCGGCGGTCCACGCTGATCGGGTGGTGGATCGTCCCGACCACCGGGAACAGCTTCTGGATGCCCAGCAGGCCGTAGCCGAGGGTCTGGTTGTCCTGGACGACGTCGAAGTCGCCGACGCGCTTCTTGAGCTCGCGGTACGCCCGCAGGGTGAAGGTCAGCGGCTCGGGGAAGCCCGCGGTCCACATGGTCCCGACCTCCAGCAGGTCGATCCAGTCGCGGTACTCGCGCAGGCCGGGGGTGCGGAACGGGTCCTCGTCGCGGTACAGGTCGAGGCTGGGGATCTTGGTGAGGACGACGCCCTCGTCCAGTTCCGGGTAGGGCTGGCCCGAGAAGACCTCCACGCTGTGCCCGAGGGCGACCAGCTCGCGACTGAGGTGGCGCAGGTAGACGCCCTGCCCACCGCAGGTCGGTTTGCTGCGATACGACAGCAGCGCGACCCGCAGTGATTCAGCACCCGGCACGGCAACCCCCCTTTATCCCTCCTGTCCGAAAAGGGACAGGTACCGTGAAAGATGACCTTAGTCTCGGACCTTACCATTCAGCAGTTCTGTTATACCTGATGTGGAATTGTCCTCAGAGGCCGCCCCACAGCGCGCGAGCTGGGCGGTTGTCGTCACCGAACGTAGTTCTGTGCAACGTGTTCTAGGCCTTCGGGGAGGCGCCTGGTGCCCGCCTGGGGGTCTGAGGGTACATTCGCCAACAAACGGCATAAGACCGCACAGGTCCCGCCCCCGCAAGCGAGGAGGACGCGTTGGCCAGGCGCGCACTGATCACCGGCATCACCGGGCAGGACGGTTCCTACCTGGCCGAGTGCCTGCTGGACCAGGGGTACGAGGTCGCCGGGCTCGCCCGGGGACAGGCCAACCCGCGCGTCTCGCGGCTCCGCAAACTCCTCCAGGACGTCCAGCTCGTCCGCGGCGACCTCCTCGACCAGGGATCGCTGATCTCCGCCGTGGAGAAGGTCCAGCCCGACGAGGTCTACAACCTGGGCGCCATCTCGTTCGTCCCCATGTCGTGGGAACAGGCCGAGCTCACCGCCGAGGTGACCGGCATGGGCGTGCTGCGCATGCTGGAGGCCATCCGGGTCTGCTCCGGGATCTCCTCCTCGCGCACCGTCGCCGGGTCCGACCAGATCCGGTTCTACCAGGCGTCCTCGTCGGAGATGTTCGGCCAGGTCCGGGAGACCCCGCAGACCGAGATCACCCCCTTCCACCCCCGCTCGCCCTACGGGGTGGCCAAGGCCTACGGGCACTTCCTGACCCAGAACTACCGCGAGTCGTACGGCATGTACGCGGTGTCGGGGATCCTGTTCAACCACGAGTCGCCGCGCAGGGGCGCCGAGTTCGTCACCCGCAAGGTCACCCTCGGCGTGGCCAGGATCAAGCTCGGCCTCGCCTCCGAGCTCCGCCTGGGCAACATGGAGGCCCGCCGTGACTGGGGGTTCGCCGGGGACTACGTCCGCGCGATGCACCTGATGCTCCAGGCGGACACGCCCGAGGACTACGTGATCGGCACCGGCCGCACCCACACCGTCCGCGACCTCGTGCGGGCCGCCTTCACGGCCGCCGGCCTGGACTGGGAGCGGTACGTCGTCACCGACCAGAACCTGCACCGCCCTGCCGAGGTCGACCTGCTCTGCGCCGACCCGAAGAAGGCCCGCGTCCAGCTCGGCTGGGAGCCCACGGTCACCTTCGAGGAGCTCGTCGCGATGATGGTCGAGGCGGACGTCAAGCTGCTCACCGACGGCGGCGACCCCGACCAGGACTCCTCCTGGCCCTGACGGCGCCCGTCCGTGCCCGTTCGTGCCCGTCAGGTGATCATGACGGGGCTGCCCAGCGGGATGCGGGAGAGCAGCCGCAGTGCGGCGGGGGGGACCCGGACGCAGCCGTGGCTCACCGCGCGGCCGAACGTGGCCCTGTCCGGCCAGCCGTGCAGGGCGATCGTCCCCGGACCGCCCGCGAAGGTCCGCAGGGTGCCCGAGTGCGCGCCCAGCGCGAGGAAGAGCGGGCTGTAGGTCGCGGGGACCGGCGCGAGCGAGGCGAGCAGGAACGTCCGTCCCCGTGGCGTGGGCGTGCCGGGCGCCCCCACGGCCACCGGCCACGACCCCGCCTCGCGGTCGTCCTCGAACACGGTGAGCCTGCGCGCCCTCACCTCGACCTCCACCCGGTACGGGCTCCGGACGACGCGCAGCCCTCCGCCTCCGGTGTGCAGCCAGCCGGTGGACCGGTTCGGCCGGCTCGGCAGCAGCACCCGATCCCAGCCGGGGAGCCTCTCCACCACCGGTACCCAGGTCGGGCCCGAGAGCTGGGTGCGCGGCAGCACCGCCACCGGAGGCCCGCCGGGACGGGCGTAGACCACCCGGTCCCGCCGGGGGTGGACGATGAGCCCGTCGACGGGCCGGAACGGGTCGGGGTCGCGGGGAACCCGCCGCAGCGTCGCGTACGTCGTGGCGGCCGGCAGCCGGGTCAGCCTGGCCGCCGGCACCGGGACCGGGGCGACCACCTCCGCGGCGGGCTCGCGCGGCGCGGCGCTGAGATGGGGCGCCGGGGGCGCCGGGGGCGGGGCCGGCGGGGCGGTGGGCACGGACGTCCCCGCGGCGCAGGAGGAGATCAGATGCGCGCAGAGCGGCACCGCGCCCAGCCGCACCAGCAGGCGGGGGGAGCGCGGGCGGGACGGCCGTGAGGCGGCCGGGGGCGCCGCCGGGGTCAGCGGGGCCATCGGGGTCGTGAGCCGTTTCGTCATCGTGGACGCGTCCCCCCGCCGCCTCGGATCACATCGCTCCGGAGCGCGCCGTCCGGGGCGAGGCGGCCGGGCTTCCGATGTCCCGTCCCCCGCAGGAGGTCGATGCCCGCTGCGAGGTGCCGGGTCGCCCAAGGTTCGTTGAAGGCTCGGTCCGGTTCCGGTTCCGGGTCGTCGGCGCCCTTTTGCTGAGACGAGACGTACCGTCTTGACAGCGTGCGAAAAAGGAGTGCATGCTTGGGCTCGCTGCGAGACGATACGTCTCGTCGGAGAGATTCCCTACCCCGGAGGAACGTATGACCCGCCGCCGCGCCCATATCGCCATGGTCAGCATCCCCGCCCCGGGTCACGTGAACCCGAGCATCGAGGTGATCAGGGAACTGGCCGCCAGGGGACACCGGGTGACCTACGCCAACGACCCCTCCTACGCCGGGATCGTCGCCGAGGCCGGGGCCGAACCGGTGCTCTACGACTCGCTCCTGCCCAAGGTCGACTCCGGTACCTGGCCCGAGGACGCGATCGGCCAGCTCGACCTCTTCCTGCGTGACGCGATGGCGATGCTGCCGACGCTGCGCGCCGCGTACGAGAACGACCGTCCCGACCTGTTCCTGTACGACATCGGCGGGTACGCCGTGCGGGTGCTCGCGGAGAACTGGGGGATCCCGCTGATGCAGCTCTCGCCGACGTACGTCGCCTGGGAGGGCTACCGCGAGGACATGGCGCCGATGCTCGAGGAGTTCAGGAAGGCCCCGGGCGGCGCCGAGCACTACCGGCGGTTCGACGAGTGGCTCTCGGACAACGGCGTCGGCCACATGGACTCCCACGAGTTCTCCGGGCGCCCGCCCCGGGCGCTGGCGCTCATCCCGAAGGTCATGCAGCCCAACGCGGACCGGGTCGACCCCGCCAGGATCACCTTCACCGGGCCGTGTTTCTCGATGCGGCCCCGCCAGGAGCCCTGGAAGCGCCCCGAGGGAGCCGAGAAGGTGCTGCTCGTCTCGCTCGGGTCCACCTTCACCGACGTGCCCGACTTCTACCGCGCCTGCCTGGCCGCCTTCGGCGACCTGCCCGGCTGGCACGTGGTGCTGCAGATCGGCAGGCACGTCGACCTCGAGGGGCTCGGCGAGATCCCGTCCAACGTCGAGACGCACCGCTGGGTGTCGCAGCTGTCGATCCTGGAACAGGCCGACGCGTTCGTCACCCACGCGGGCATGGGCGGCACCCAGGAGGGCCTGTACTGCGGGGTCCCGATGATCGCCGTTCCCCAGGCGGCCGATCAGTTCGGCAACGCCGACAGGCTCGTGGAGCTCGGCGTCGGCCGCCGGATCGACACCGGGGAGGCCACCCCCGAGGCGCTGCGCACGGCCCTGCTCGACCTCACCGGCGATCCGGAGGTCGCCGCGCGGCTGGCCGCGATCCGGGCCGAGGCCCGCGGGGAGGGCGGCACCCCCCGGGCGGTCGCCCTGATCGAGGAGATGCTGGCGGACGCCCCGTCCCGCTAGGGAGGGACCCCGGCCCGGAGGGCGTCACCGGGCCGGGTCCACGCTCAGCTCAGGTTGACCGGCAGGTCCTTGATGCCGTTGATGAAGTTGGAGCGCAGGCGGCGGGCCGGGCCCGCCTGCTCCAGCTTCGGCAGCCGCTCGGCCAGCACCTCGAAGAGCACCCGCAGCTCCAGCTTGGCCAGGTGGTTGCCCAGGCAGAAGTGGGCCCCGCCGCCGCCGAAGCCGATCTGCGGGTTGGGGTCGCGGCCGATGTCGAAGGTGTCCGGGCCGGCGAACACGTCCTCGTCGCGGTTGGCGGAGCTGTAGAAGACCACGATCTTGTCGTCCTCCTTGACCTCCTGCCCGCCGATGACCGTGTCGGTGGTCGCCGTACGGCGGAAGAGGTTGACCGGGGAGACCCAGCGGACGATCTCGTCGGCGGCGGTGCCGGCGAGCGAGGGGTCGGCGACCAGCCGCCGCCACTGATCGGGGTTCTCGAAGAAGGCCAGCATGCCACCGGAGGCCGCGTTGCGGGTCGTCTCGTTGCCCGCCACCACGAGCAGCAGGACGAACAGGTCGAACTCCTCCTCGGTGAGCGTGTCGCCGGCGGCGTCGGGCATGATCAGCTTGGAGACGATGTCCTCGCGGGGCTGACGGCGGCGCTCGGCGGCCAGCTCGTTGGCGTAGGCGTAGACCTCCCCGGCCGCGTTCGGGCCCTCGGCGGGGTCGGCCGCGTAGTCCGGGTCCTCGGCCCCGATCATCTGGTTGGACCAGTTGAAGAGCTTGTCCCGGTCCTCGGGCGGGGCACCGAGGAGCTCGCAGATCACGTACAGCGGCAGCGGGGCCGAGATGTCGCGGACGAAGTCGACCGAGTCGCGCCCCTTGGCCTCGTCCACGAGCTGGTGGCAGATCTCGCGGATGTGTCCCTCCAGGGCGCCCATCATGCGCGGCGTGAAGCCCCGGTTGACCAGGGAGCGGCGCCGGGTGTGCTCCGGCGGGTCCTGGTTGAGCATCATCAGCCGCTGCAGGGCGCGCTGGTCCTCGGGGATCTCGTTGAAGAGCGCGAGCTTCCTGCTGGAGGAGAACAGGTCGGAGTGGCGGGAGACGTGCACCACGTCGGCGTGCTTGGTGACCGCCCAGAAGCCGGGCCAGCCCCGCTCGGGATCGCCGGGGTGCGCGTAGACCGGCGCGTTGGCCCGGAGCCAGGCGAGCTGCTCGTACGGGGCGCCGTTCCGCCAGTAGAAGTCCTGGTCGACCAGATTGATGTCCATCGGTCCTCCTGCGCGAGCCGGATCGGCGTTCTCGTGACGGAGCTCGGGCCGGGTGACCCGCGGGCGCGGATGACATGCCCTCCCGTGCGGGCGGCATACCTCCCGTGCGGGCGGCTCGTTCCTCGCGGGACGGTCGTCGCGGACGCGGCGGTCGCCGGGATCCCCTTGACCGCCGGGCACGCCGGACCACCAAGCGTTCGAGCTCACGCTTGGTACGATACCTTTCTGAAACGTGTTCTATTACGCGGCGGAGGGCCCGTCAACCCGGTGCGCCCCCGCGGTGAGGGTGTAGGACTCCCCGGCGCGGGCGTCGACGACGAGCACGTCCCCCGCCCGGGTCGCGCCGGGCGCCCGGCCCGCCGCGTCCCTGACCAGGTGAGGGCCGGTGACCATGGCCGAGCGGACCCTGATCGGGCCGGTGGCGCCCGCCCGCAGGACGATCCGCGTGGCCGCGCCGCCGCTCCAGGCGACGTCCACGGTCACGTCTCCCCGGGCGCGCAGCCCGGTGACCGAGCCGTCCGGCCAGGCGGCGGGCAGCGCGGGCAGCACGTGGACCGTGCCGTGCGCGCTCTGCAGCAGCATCTCGGCCATGCCGGCGACGGCGCCGAAGTTGCCGTCGATCTGGAACGGCGGATGGGTGTCCCAGAGGTTGTCCAGCGTGGAGCCCCTCAACTGCTCGGCGAGCATCCGGTGGGCGTGGTCGCCGTCCAGCAGGCGCGCCCAGAAATTGATCCTCCATGCCTTGCTCCAGCCGGTGCCGCCGTCGCCCCGCGCGGTGAGCGAGACCCTGGCCGCCTCCGCCTCCGGCGTGCCCGGCACCACCCGCGACCCCGGATGCAGGGCGTACAGGTGCGACAGGTGCCGGTGGGTGTCGGCGGGGTCGTCCCGGTCGTCCTTCCACTCCTGCAACTGCCCCCAGGACCCGATCCGGATCCCCGGGTCGAGCCCGGTCAGCGCGCCGGCCAGCTCCGCCCGGAAGGCCGGGTCGTCCCCGAGCTCCCGGGCCGCCTCCAGGGTGTTGGTCAGCACGTCGGAGACGATCTGCTGGGACATGGCGGCGCCCGCGGAGAAGTCGCCGTGCTCGGGGGAGTAGCTCGGCGAGACCACCAGCGTGCCGTCGCGCGGGTCGACGCGCAGGGTGTCCAGCCAGAACTCCGCCGCCCCCCGCATCACCGGGTACGCCGTCTCGCGCAGGTAGGACAGGTCGCCGCCGAACAGGTAGTGCTCGTAGAGCTGCCGCGTCAGCCAGGCCGCCGCCTCCGGGAACCAGAACGCGGTGGCCCAGTCGTGCACGCCGGTGAAGCCGAACGGGGTGGTCTCGTCGTGCACCACCCAGCCGCGCGCGCCGAACATCCGCCGCGCGCTCTCGCGTCCGGGCGCGACCAGCGACACGACATAGCGGTCGTACGGCTCGGCGGTCTCGGCCAGGCCGGTCTGCTCGGCGAGCCAGTAGTTCATCTGCAGGTTGACGTTGACGTGGTAGTCGGCCGACCAGGGAGGACTCGTCGAGTCGTTCCACACCCCCTGAAGGTTGGCCGGGAGCGCCCCCCGCCGGGAGGAGGCGATGAGCAGGTAGCGGCCGTAGGCGAAGAACAGCGCCTCCAGCGCCCGGTCGCCGGCCGAGGCGCCCCCGGTGTAGGCGGCGCGGAGCCTGTCGGTCGGAACGGCCGGAGCGGCCGGAGCGGCCGGAGCGGCCGAGGCCGCCGGTTCGGCCGGCGCCGGACGCCCGAGGGTCAGCACGGCCCGGTCGAACAGCTCCCGGTGGTCGGCCCGGTGGACGGCCCTGAGCCGCTCGTAGGGCGCGCTGGCCGCCTCGTCCACCGCCGCGGTGACCCGGGCGCGCGGGTCGTCGCCCCGGTAGGCGGGGTGGACGTCGGCGTAGTCGGTGCCCGCCGACAGCACGAACACCGCGCCGTCGGCGCCCTCGACGGTGACGTGCCCGGCGCCGTCGACGCGGGTCCCGCCGTCCGCGACGACCTGGACCTGCGCCTCGAACCTCATGCCGTTGTCGGCGAGCGCGCCCCGCAGGGTCAGGCGGCCGGCGGAGACCGTCACCCGGGCGCCGGGGTGCGGGCAGGTCAGGCGCAGGGTGAAGGAGACCCGGCCCGGACGGCCGGCGGAGATCCGGCCGACGACCACGTTGCCGGGGTGGGAGGCGAAGTACTCGCGCAGGTGGTTCACCCCGCCGGCGGTGTAGCCGACCCTGGCCACGGCCTCCCCGAGGTCCAGCTCCCGCCGGTAACCGCTCACCCCGTCCGCCCCGGGCAGGCCGAGGTCTCCCCCGGGCAGGCCGAGGTCTCCCCCGGGCAGGCCGAGCCAGAGATCGCCGAAGGGCTGGTAGGCGCCGTACCCCTGTCGCGGCTGCCCGAGCAGGGCGGCCACCGCCTCGGGGGACATCGTGCCCTCGGCGTCGATCCGCGACCTGACCTCGGCGAGCGCCCCGGGGCGGGGGCGGGCCCAGTTCCCGTGGTCGTAGCCCTCGGAGCCGGGGCCGCCGGTCCACAGGGACTTCTCGTTGAACTGGACCCGTTCGCGGCCGACGCCGCCGAACACCATGGCGCCCAGCGCGCCGTTGCCGATCGGCAGCGCCTGGGTCTCCCAGTCGGTCGCCGGGGCGTCGTACCAGAGGGTCGGGTCGTCGGGGGGCGGCGGCGTCACGGTCGTTCACAACTCCGGTGGTCGCGGGATCGGGGTCGGTGGTGGCGGGATCGGGGCTTACGGCCCGGGGGCGGGAGGGTGCGACGTCACCGGCTTCTCCCGCCCGGCCGTCACCGGGCTTCTCCCGCAGGTCGTCGCGGGATCTCTCCCGCCCGGGCGGCGATCCTCACGGCCCCGTGACGGGCATGTTTCCGGAGGTACGCCGAAATCACGACGTAGCAGGGCTCATCCTCCGATGTTTGACGGTGATCAATCCTTTCAGATCCCACCGCCGTCCCGGAAGGGGTCGGTGTCCCACGCGTTCCCCTCCGGGGAAGAACTCCGACGAATGACGGAAGGAACCGGAGGGTGATCTGAAACCGTCCAGCCCACCTGTGGATTCTTCCGGGTGACGGATCGGATGTACAGACCCGTGAAGGGTTGACACGAGCCCCGAACGTCATTCAGCATCACGAGACAAGACATCGGATGTATTGATGACGTTAACGAAGGGTGCGGTGTGAAGCTGCTGCGCGTGGGGCCCGCCGGTCAGGAGCGACCGGCCGTCCTGGACGAGGCCGGTGATCTCCGTGAGATCCCGGAGCCCGAGATCGACGGGGCGTTCCTCGCCTCCGGGGGCGTGACCCGCGTCCGCGCGGCGCTGGAGCGGGACGAGCTCCCCGTGCTGGAGGCCGAGGGGCTGCGGATCGGCGCCCCGATCGCCAGGCCGGGAAAGATCGTGTGCATCGGTCTCAACTACCGCGACCACGCGGCCGAGACGAACGCCGCGATCCCGGCCGAGCCGATCGTCTTCATGAAGGCCCCCAACACGGTGATCGGCCCCTACGACGAGGTGCTCATCCCCAGGGACAGCGTGAAGACCGACTGGGAGGTCGAGCTCGCCATCGTGATCGGCGAGACGGCGCGCTACGTCGAGACGCACGAGGAGGCGCTGTCCAAGATCGCGGGATACGCCGTCTCCAACGACGTCTCCGAGCGCGAGTTCCAGCTCGAGCGCGGCGGCCAGTGGGACAAGGGCAAGTCGTGCGAGACCTTCAACCCGCTCGGCCCCTGGCTGGTGACCGCCGACGAGATCGGTGACCCGCAGGCCCTCGGCCTGCGCCTGTGGGTGGACGGCGCACAGCACCAGGACGGCGGCACCCACGACATGATCTTCACCGTGGCGGAGATCGTCCGCTACCTGAGCCGGTTCATGGTCCTCGAACCCGGCGACCTGATCAACACCGGCACCCCGGCCGGCGTCGCGCTCGGCCTGCCCGGCAACCCCTACCTGCGGGCGGGCCAGGTCATGGAGCTGGAGATCGACGGCCTCGGCCGTCAGCGGCAGACCGTGGGCCGGGCATGAGCGAGCTGACCGCCCCCGCCTCCGTTCCCGCCGCCGTTTCCACCGCCGTTCCCGCTCCCACCGCCGCTCCCACCGCCGCTCCCACCGCCGCTCCCACCGCCGTTCCCGCCCCTGCTCCCGCGGGGAGCGGCGCGTACCGCGTCGTCTCGATGCGCACCCACGACGTCCGCTTCCCCACCTCGCTGGAGCTCGACGGCTCCGACGCGATGAACCCCGACCCCGACTACTCGGCCGCCTACGTCGTGCTGAGCACCGACGACGGCTTCGAGGGCCACGGCTTCGCGTTCACCATCGGGCGCGGCAACGAGGTGCAGACCGCCGCCATCCGGGCCCTGGAGCCGTACGTGCTCGGCAGGGACGCCGAGGACATGGGCACCCTCTGGAAGGACATGGTCCACGACTCCCAGCTCCGCTGGCTCGGCCCGGAGAAGGGCGTCATGCACATGGCGATCTCCGCCGTGGTCAACGCGCTCTGGGACCTCAAGGCCAAGCGGGCGGGAAAGCCGCTCTGGCTGCTGCTGGCCGAGATGTCGCCCGAGGAGCTCGTCGCCCTCGTCGACTTCCGCTACCTCACCGACGCCCTCACCCCGGACGAGGCGCTGGCCGTCCTGCGCGCCGCCGAACCCGGCAGGCGCGAGCGGATCGCCCACCTGCGCGAGCACGGCTACCCGGCCTACACAACCTCGCCCGGCTGGCTCGGCTACGACGACGACAAGCTGCGCCGCCTGTGCCGCGAGGCGATCGCGGACGGCTTCACCCAGATCAAGCTGAAGGTCGGCGCGGACCTGGAGGACGACCGGCGGCGGATGCGCATCGCCCGCGACATCTGCGGCGAGGACTTCGCCATCGCGATCGACGCCAACCAGCGCTGGGACGTCGGCACGGCCGTCGAATGGGTGAACGCCCTGGCCGAGTTCCGCCCGCACTGGGTGGAGGAGCCCACCAGCCCCGACGACGTGCTCGGCCACGCCGCCATCGCCCGGGGCATCGCGCCCGTCCCGGTCGCCACCGGCGAGCACGTGCAGAACCGCGTGGTCTTCAAGCAGCTCCTGCAGGCCGAGGCGATCTCGTACGTGCAGATCGACGCGGCCCGCGTCGCGGGCGTCAACGAGAACGTCGCGATCCTGCTGCTCGCCGCGAAGTTCGGCGTCCCGGTCTGCCCGCACGCGGGCGGGGTGGGCCTGTGCGAGCTGGTGCAGCACCTGTCGATGTTCGACTACGTCGCGGTGAGCGGCTCGACGGAGAACCGGGTGATCGAGTACGTCGACCACCTGCACGAGCACTTCGCCGACCCCGTGGTGATCGAGAACGGCGTCTACGTCGCGCCGAGCCTGCCCGGCTTCGGCGCCACCATGCACGCCTCGTCGATCGCCGACCACAGCTATCCCGACGGCCCGGTATGGAGGTCCCTCAGTGGGTGAGTTCGACGGCCTGCGCGCCCTGGTCACCGGCGCAGGCTCCGGCATCGGCCTGGCCACCGCCACCCTGCTGGCCGGACGGGGCGCGAGCGTGGCCTCGCTGGACGTCAACGCCTCCGGCGGCCCGTTCACCGAGGTCACGGCGGACGTCACCGACGACGGCGCGGTCCGCGCCGCCGTCGCCGAGGCCGCCGAACGCCTCGGCGGCCTGGACGTCCTGGTCAACAACGCCGGGATCGGCGCCGCCGGCACGGTGGAGGACAACCCGGACGAGGAGTGGCTGCGGGTCCTGGACGTCAACCTCCTGGGCATCGTCCGGGTCACCCGGGCGGCCCTGCCGCACCTGCGCCGCTCGGAGCACGCCGCGATCGTCAACACCTGCTCGATCGCGGCGACGGCCGGTCTTCCCCGGCGGGCGCTCTACAGCGCGTCCAAGGGGGCCATCCAGTCGCTGACCCTGGCGATGGCGGCCGACCACGTCCACGAGGGGATCCGCGTCAACTGCGTCAACCCCGGCACGGCCGACACCCCCTGGGTGCAGCGCCTGCTGGCGGCGGCGGACGACCCGGCCGCCGAACGGGCGGCCCTGGAGAACCGGCAGCCCATGGGGCGCCTGGTGAGCGCCGAGGAGGTCGCCGCGGCCGTCGCCTACCTGGCGAGCCCGCTCGCGGCCTCCACCACCGGGACCGTCCTGGCCGTCGACGGCGGCATGCAGGGCCTCCGGCTCCGGCCCAGGACATGACCCGCTCCCCTCCCGCGCAAGAACGCGGGAGGGCGCGGACCACGCCGGCCCGGGAACGTGAGACGGTACCGGGGATCGCCTCCGTACCGGAGGCACCCCTGTGCAGAACGGAGTGGCCGGTGCAGGTCAGCAGGTACGGCTTCGGCGCGGCCCCGATCGGGAACCTGTTCTCCCCCGTCGGCGAGGACGAGGCGCGGGCCGCGGTGGACGCGGCCTACGAGGCGGGGATCCGCCTGTTCGACACCGCGCCCCACTACGGGCTCGGCCTGTCGGAACGGCGGCTCGGCGCCGCCCTCGCCGGCCGTCCCCGCGACTCCTACACCCTGTCGACCAAGGTCGGCCGCCTGATCGTCCCCGCGGACGGCGACGGCCCCTTCGGCCGGGACGACCAGGGCTTCGACGTCCCGGCCTCCTCGCGCCGGGTCTGGGACTTCTCCCGCGACGGGGTGCGGCGGTCGCTGGAGGAGAGCCTGGAGCGCCTCGGGCTGGAGTCGGCCGACCTCGTCCTGATCCACGACCCGGACGACCACTGGGAGCAGGCCGTCCGCGAGGCCTACCCCGCGCTGGCGGAGCTGCGCGACGCGGGCGTCGTCAAGGCGATCGGGGCCGGGATGAACCAGACCGCGATGCTCGCCCGTTTCGTCCGCGAGACCGACGTCGACCTGGTCATGCTCGCCGGGCGTTACACCCTCCTCGACCGGTCCGGGCAGGAGGAACTGCTGCCGCTCTGCCAGGAGCGCGGCGTGTCGGTGCTGGCCGCCGGGGTGTTCAACAGCGGCGTGCTCGCCACCCACGACCCGTCGGGCACCTACGACTACGCCCCCGCCCCCGGCCCACTGCTGGAGCGCGCCCGCCGCATCGCCTCGGTCTGCGAACGTCACGGCGTCACGCTGCCGCAGGCCGCCCTGGCCTTCCCGCTGCGCCATCCGGCGGTCGTCTCCGTCGTGGTCGGCGCCCGCTCCGCCGGCGAGGTCGCCCGCAACGCCGCCCTGACCGCCCGCCCGGTGCCCGAGGACCTGTGGTCCGACCTCGCCGCCGAGGGCCTGATCTCCTGACCGCCTCCCGGCGGGGACCCGGCCGGCCGTCGTCCCCGCCCCCGGGCCGGTGCCGCCCCGACGTGCGGGAAGGCCGGACGTGGGCGAGAGGGGAGGGGTTTGCGATACTCCTCCCATGCCCTCCACGGTCTCGACCATTCTGCTCGCCGTCGCGTGCCTGCTGCTGATCGTCATGAACCTGCCCCGACGCGACCGGGTGACGTCGCACCGGGAGGCGGACCGCGAGGGCGTGGTCCTGTACTGGCGACCCGGTTGCCCGTACTGCATGAAGCTGCGCACCCGCCTGCGTTTCACGCGCCTGCGCTACAGCGAGGTCGACATCTGGAAGGATCCCGACGCCGCGGAGTTCGTCCGCTCGGTCGCGGACGGGAACGAGACCGTGCCGACCGTGACCGTGGCCGGGAAGGCGATGGTGAACCCGTCCGTGGGCCAGGTGCTCGCCGCGGCCAGGGCGGGCCTGCCGCCCACGGCGTTCGGCACCGGCCGGTCGTAGCGCGGCGAGGAGTCGCGGGGGCAGGGGGCGTGACCCGTCCCGATCACGGGCGCCGGCGCATCACCGTCTTCTCCTCCTGCCAGGCCGCGGGGCATCCTCGCCTGGCGTGGCACCGGCGCGCGCCCGGGCACCGGCTTCTTCCCTCCTCGCACCTGGAGGCGCACCTCACCACCGACGAGTTCGACTGATGCGTGGACGTGCGCACCGTTGAACTCGGGCAGACCACTGGTGCGGGGGTCGGGGTGACGGTGACGGTGACGGTGACGACCGGGGTCGGGGTGGGCGTGACGGTGGGTGTGGGCGTGGGTGTGACGGTCGGTGTCGGCGTGATGGTCGGCGTGGGCGTCGGGGGCAGGGCCGCGCAGTCGAGTTGCGTGCTGAACGGGAAGTCGTGGACCTCCCCGCCGTTGGCGGTGGCCGTCCCCGCGGTCAGCTCGCGGACGATGATGTTGCCCTCGATGTTGGAGGAGTTCTCGTCGATCAGCGCGGCGTCCGGGGCGAAGATCGTCCCTTCGACGGTGGCCCCCGCCCCCGCGGGGAGCCTGATGGTGGTGGCGTCCGGGAAGTCGAACAGGATGTACCGGCTCTCCTCTCCGGAGGCGCCGGCGAAGTTCGGGGGGGTCCAGGTGAAGTCACCGCCGACGGCGGTCGTGTCCACGACGACCAGGAGCGGGGCGGTGGCCGTGGGCAGGTCGTCGAAGATCAGATTGGCGATGTTGCTCAGGTTCGCGGCGTCGATCTGCAGGACGTTGGTGATGCCGTCGGTCAGGTTGATGCGCACGTTGGAGCCCGGCGGGACGACGTTGCCGGGCAGCGGCACGCCGTTTCCGTCCCGCAGGATCACGTTGTTGGCGCACAGGGCGAGGTCGGCGGCCCGCTGGCGGTAGGTCGCGAAGAGCGCGGCGAAGTCGATCACCGAGACCGGGCCGACGGAGGCGACGGGCTGGCGCACGGTCAGCTCGACCCGTGCCGGCGCGTCGTAGTCGCCCGTGGCGTTGATCCGGGTGTTGACCAGCGCGCCGTTGCCGTCGACGTTCTGGACGAACGAGCCGGTGAGGTCGCCGATCTTGACGTAGGCGTTGGAGAGCACCGAGAGCCGTCCGGTGGGACTGCTCTGGGCGAAGTCGACCCGGCCGCCCACCACCAGCGCGGTGGGCCGGGCGTCGCCGGCGACGACGAAGGTGCCCGGGTTCTGGCCGGCGACCCGGTAGTCGCCGGTCAGGATGAGGTCCCCGCCCACCGCCAGGGTGCCCTCGTTCTCGTTGCTGTTCAGGCGGGTGTCGCCTTCCACGACGACGGTGAAGCCGTTGTTGCCGCTGACCGGGTTCAGCGGAGCGTGCACCGCGAGGGAGTCGATGACGAGGGTCCCCAGGCCGAGGGCGAGAATGCTCAAACCAGCGGAAAAATACACGCTACGCATACATCTCCCCGTGACGATCCATTCTGTGAGCGAGTTTAGGCAGGTCAGATGGGGTGGTCGACTTCCCAAGGGCAAATGTCCGCCATGCCTGTGGCTCGAATCGGGAGGGCGGGGGAGGGGCCCGTCAAGCCGCGGACGGGCACGTGCCCGCGCTCCCGCCGGAGCCGGGCGAGAAGCGGGCACGCGCCGGCGCTCCCCGTCGCGCGCGCGGCGGCCCCTCCCGGGCGGTGACGGCCGCCCGGGGGGTCCCGGGTGGTCCCGTGCCGGACCGCGGCACGGGACCACCCGCCCGTGGACCCCGTCACGGATAGGGGAAGGTGAGGGTCTTCGTCACGCTCATCTCCCTGATCGCGTAGCGGATGCCCTCGCGCCCCATCCCGCTGGCCTTCACGCCGCCGAACGGGATGTGCGGTGAGTCGAACTGGGGGCCGGCGTTGAGGTTGACCGCGCCGACCCGCAGTTCCGCCGCGATCCGCGAGAACGCCGCCGTGTCGGAGGTGACCACCCCGGCCTGCAGGCCGTACGGCGTACCGTTGGCCACCGAGATCGCCTCGTCCACGCTGTCCACGCGGATCACCGGGGCGACCGGACCGAACGTCTCCTCGGCCACCAGTTCGGCGTCGGGGGGCACGTGGTCCAGCACGGCGGGGGTCAGCAGGGCGCCGCGCCGTTCCCCGCCGCACAGCAGCTTCGCCCCGGCGGCGACCGCGTCCATGATCCGCCGCTCCACCCCGGCGGCCGACTCCTCGCTGACGAGAGGGCCCAGGTCGGTCGCCGGGTCGAGCGGGTCGCCCGCCCGTTTCCGCCGGGCGGCCTCGGCCAGCCCGGCCGCCACGGGCTCGGCGGTCTCTCCCACCGCGATCACCCGTTTGACCCCTCGGCAGGACTGCCCCGCCGTGGCGAAGGCCCCCTCCGCCGCGAGTCGGACCGCGAGTCCCAGGTCGGCGCCGGGCAGCACGATCAGGGGGTCGTTCCCGCCCAGCTCCAGGAGGAGTTTCCGCCCCGCGCCCGCCAGCGCCACCGCCCGGCCGGTGGACACCGAGCCGGTGAAGGTGACCATGTCGATCTCGGGATGTCCCGCCAGCGCCGGGCCGATCGTGCCGGGCATGCCCGTGGTGACCACCAGGTGCTCGGGCGGGAGCCCGGCCTCGATCAGCAGGCCGGCGAAGGCCAGGGCGGTCAGCGGCGTCTTCTCCGAGGGTTTGACGACGATCGCGCAGCCCGCGGCCACGGCAGGCGCGATCTTGACGACGACCTGGTTGAGCGGCCGGTTGAACGGTGTGAGCGCCGCCACGATGCCCACGGGTTCGAGGACGGTGACCGCCAGCCGGTCGTGCCCGGGGACGGGAATGCCCTCCCCGCGCAGCCGCTCCGCCTCCTCGGCCGCGACGGTGAGGTTGGCGGCGGCCCTCTCGGTCTCCTTGCGGGTCTCCGCGACGCACACGCCGGACTCCCGCGAGATCAGCACGGACAGCTCGGCGGCGCGTTCCCTGAGCAGCGCGGCGCTCCGCCGCAGGACCGCCGCCCGCTGGTGCGGCCGCGAAGGCCGCCAGGCGGCGCGGACGTCGCGTACGGCCTCGGCCACCTCGCCGGGGGTGTCGGCCGGTACGGAACCGACGATCTCCCCGTTCCAGGGGCTGCGGACCGTCAGCCGGTCGCCGCCGGTCCGCAGCGCGCCGTCACGAAACATCGTCCTCGTCCTTGATCACGAAGCGGGCCTCCAGCTCGGAGATACGGGAGTAGTCGAACACCTCGAAGAGCTCGTCGAAGGTGATCCGCAGGTCGTTCCGCTCCCAGAACCGCTGCGTGGTGCCCTCGTCGCGGAGCGCGGCGAACACCTTGCGCAGGATCGTGGTGGCGGCGTACCACCCGGAGAGCGGGTAGATGGCCAGGTTGTAGCCGAGCTCCTCCAGCTCCTTGGTGGTGAGCCAGGGGGTCTTGCCGCCCTCGACCATGTTGGCCAGCAGGGGCGCGTCGATCTCGTCGCGTACGCGCTTCATCTCGTCGACGCTGAGCATGGCCTCGAGGAAGATGCAGTCGGCCCCGGCCGCCACGTACTCCTTGGAGCGGTTGATGGCCTCGTCCAGGCCGAGCTTCTCGCGGGCGTCGGTCCGCGCGATGATCACCCAGTCGGGGTCGGTGCGCGCCTCCACCGCGGCCTCGATCTTGCCGACCATCTCCCGGGTGGAGATCAGCCGCTTGCCCTCCAGGTGCCCGCACCGCTTGGGCACGACCTGGTCCTCAAGATGCCCGCCGACGATGCCCGCCCGCTCGAACTCCCGGATGCTTCGCCAGGTGTTCATCGCGTTGCCGTACCCGGCGTCGAGGTCCATGATCACCGGAAGGTCCACGGCCATGGAGATGTTCTTGGCGTTCCACGCCATCTCGGTGATGGTGGCGAACCCCAGGTCGGGCAGGCCGAGCATGGAGGCCGACGTACCCGAGCCGGTCATGTGGACGGCGGAAAAGCCGGCCTGCTCGATCACCTTCGCGCTCAGCGCGTCGTACGCGCTGGGTACCACCAGAATCTCGGGGGCGAGCATCAGGTCCTTGAACTGCTTGGCACGTGACATGCGCTTCTCCTTGTCGGGAACTCGGTCGGGGAAGGTGGAAGGGGGCCCGGCCCCGGGCTCGGGGAGGGACCGGTCATGGGCCGGGGAGGCCGGTCTCCGGGGGAGGGGTGCCCTCGGTGAGGCGGATGAGCTGGTTGTACTTGGCGATCCGGTCGCCCCTCCTGGGACCGCCGACCTTGATCCACTCGGCGCCGACCGCCACCGCGAGGTCGCACATGGCGGTGTCCTCCGTCTCTCCCGAACGGTGCGACACCACCAGGAGCAGTCCCGCGTCGCGGGCGGCCCGGGCGGCGTCCAGGGTGGCCGTGACCGTGCCCGCCTGGCTGGGCTTGAGCAGGACGGCGTCGGCCAGCCCCGGACGGACCCGTGTGGCGTCGGAGGCGAACAGGTCGTCGCCGACGACCGTCACCCCCGCCTCGCGGGCCGCGGGCAGGAAGGCGCGCCAGGCATCGGTGTCGACGGGGTCGAACGGGTCCTCGACGTACTCGACGCCGTGGGCGCGGGCCAGATCCAGCAGTAGCGCCCCGAAGCCGGCGGAGGCGTGCTCGCGTCCCTGGAACCGGTAGCGGCCCGGTGCGGCCAGCAGGTGCTCGGCGGCCACGTCCACGCCCAGTGTGGCCTTGGTCTCGGCCGGGCACGCCCGCCGGAGCGTGCCGAGCTGCCAGGAGACGTCGCGGTCGCCCGGCAGGAAACCGCTCGACGCGGAGATCGCCGGCGTGCCGCCGCCCTCGGCGATCCCGCGCTCCACGGCGCCGTAGATCTCCAGCGCGGCGTGTACGTCGTCGATGAGGGAGCCCGCGTGCGGGATGGCCATGACCTGCTGGAAGGAGTCGGGGGCGCCGCTCCGGTGTATCCCGCCGGAGAACGCGTTGACCAGCAGTCGCGGCGGGCCGGGCGTCGAGGAGCCGAGCTCGGTGAGCCACGCGCACAGCGACCGTCCGGCGACGGCGGCCGAGGCGCGGGCGTACGCCAGCGACACCGCCAGCGTGACGTCGGCGCCCAGCTCGTGCCGGTCGTCCAGCTCGCGCAGGCGGGCGTCCAGCCCGGCCTGGCCGTCGGGGCTGCAGCCGGTCAGGGCGTCGGTGAGCAGCCGCCCGGCCGGGCCGTCGCGCAGGCGGCCCAGCCCGCCGGTGTTCAGGCCGCGGCGCCGCTCCAGGCGGCCGGGCGCGATGGCCACCGGGCAGGAGCCCCGGCCGCGTACCTCGCCGAGCGACACGTCGGCCTCGACGGTGGGGCGGGCCCGCGAGTCGAGGATCCCCCGCAGCACCACCTCGGTTATCGGTGTCGCCGGCGTCATCCGCGCCCCCGGACCTGTGTCAGCCACGGCATGAGCTCGGCGGCGCGCTTCACCGGCAGGTCGCCGCGGGACGCCGCCGCCTCACCGAACTCGGCGACCGCGTCGGGGACGACGCCGGGACCCACCACCGCCAGCGGCACGCGGTCGGCGGTGTGGATGCCGATCGCGCAGGGCGTGGCGTGGTCGCAGGTGACGACGAGGACGTCGGCCGGGCCGAGGGCCGCGCGCAGCGGTCCGACCAGGTGGGCGTCGATGTCGGCGATCGCGCGGACCTTCTCCCGGGGCCGGTTGTCGTGGCCGGGTTCGTCGGGACCCTTGATGTGCGCGAACACGACGTCGGCCGGATCGGCCAGGAGCAGGGGCAGCAGCCGCGTGTAGAAGTCGGACTCGGCCTGTCCGGGGGCGACCTTGGCCGTGGTGAACTCCGCCCCGATCAGGCGGGCGAGGCCGCGTTCGGCCGGCACCTGGCCGTACATGGAGATGCGGGTCCTGGCGCGCGGCAGGTCCGGCAGGAGGTGCCCGCCGTCACGGACCAGCAGGATGTTGGCGGGCTTGCGGCCCTCCGCGATCCGCCGCGCGTTGACCTCGCTGGCGTCGAGCACCCTGGCGCTCTGCTCGACGAAGGTGTTGACCAGGGAGGCGACGAGCCTTGCGGCGTCGTCGTCGACCATCGCCCTGGCGGGCAGCGGCCGGTCGGAGTGCTCGCGGACCGGCAGGCCGAAGGGTCCCCTCTTCACGAACCCGGGATCGGTGTTGGCCACCTCCCCCGACAGCGGCCGGGTCCTGCTGGTGAAGGCCAGGATGCCCCGGTGGCGGCCCCAGCCGGTGAGCCGCACCTCGATGTCGGGGTCCATCCGCACCCCTTCGAGGATCTCGGCGACGAGCCGCTGCATCTCGTCGTCGGTCAGGTCGCGGGACGTACGCCGGTCCAGGCGCCCCGTCGTCCGGTTCAGGCTCGCGAAGTTGATGCGGAAGGCCACCGAGTACCCCTCGGGATCCCAGTAGCGGTTGCCGTAGCCTTCGAGCGGGCCGCGGCCGGTGTAGTACACGGCCGGGTCGTACCCGAGCAGTGCCATCGCGCCGGAGTCGGACTCGGGAGGGATGTCCTCACCGATGATCTCCAACAGGCCGTTGCGGCCGTCCGCGGCCACCCGGTCCAGGTGCGGCGTGGACGCCGCCTCGAACGGGGTACGCCCGCCCAGCGCCTCGTCCGGCCGGTCAGCCCCGCCGCACAGCGCGATCAGATACAGCTTGCCGGATCCGCTCATCTATTGCCCTCTCCACGATCACGGAGGCGACGGCGGCGGGGACGAGCGACCGCCAGCCGTCGTCGGCGGCGATCGCCTCCCTCACCCTGTGCCCGCTGATCGGTTTGTCCGTACGGCGCCACATGATCTCCGTTCGCAGGCCGAGGTCGGTGAACCTGTCCACCTTGGTGTCGCCCCACTCGTCGTAGACGGTCAGGTAGTAGGTGGCCTCGGTCGGCGCGTAGTGCCGCAACCGCGCGGGGAAACCGTGCGGGAACGGCACGATGCGGATCCGCTCCCTGCCGACCCCCGCCTCCACCAGTGAGCCCTCGACCATCAGGTATCTCTCGTAGTACGTGCACGGGTTGGCCTCCGCGGTGCCGCGCGCGGGATCGCTGGCCTCGTACGCCGTGAGCTCAGGGTCGGGGTTGGTGATGCCGACGACGAGGACGTCGCAGCGGTCCGCCCCGGCGAGCAGGTACTCCAGGTGCCCGAGGTGCAGGGGCTGGAAGCGGCCGTGGATCACGCCGACGCGGCTCACCGGGCCGGTCCCGTCACGAAGTCCCTGAACCGCCGTGCCACCTCCGACGGGTGTACCCTCGGCCGGCCCAGTCCGGACATCGAGCCCGGCCGGATCCTCAGGTGGACGAACGCCGGCCCGCCGTCCGCCTGCGCGGCCTTGAGGGCGTCGACGAAGCCGACCAGGTCGTCGCACTCGTGCACCTGGGCGTACCCGCAGGCGGCCGCCACCGCGGGGAAGTCCACCTGCGCCGCCAGGCTCCGCTGGCCTCCCGTGGAGTCGTGCACGCCGTTGTCCAGCAGGACGTGCGTCAGGTTGGGCGCGGGGTGCGCCCCGACGGTGGCGAGCGTGCCCAGCCGCATCAGGGCCGCGCCGTCCCCGTCGATCACCACCACGGGCCGCGCGGCGTGCCTGGCCACGCCGAGTCCCACCGCGGCGGCCGACCCCATCGCGCCGACCATGTAGAAGTGCTGCGGCCGGTCCGCGAGGGTGTAGAGCTCGCGGCTGGTCTTGCCGGTGGTGGACACCACGGCCGCCGTGTCGGGCAGGACGCCGAGCAGGTGCTCCAGGGCCGCGACGCGGCTGGGAAGGGGCCCGTTCCGGCCGTGGCGGACGATGCCGGGGACGCGGGGCGGGGGCGGGACCCTCTCGTCGAGGGCCTCGGGCGCGACCACGCCCTCGCGCAGGACGAAGGCGTACGGCAGCCGCTCGCGGTCCATCGCCTCCCAGCCCGCGTCCAGGCAGGCGGTGAGGCCGGCCGGGTCGGCGGGCACCACCGAACGGCCGATCCCGAGGAGGTCGAGCAGGGCGGGCGTGATGGCGCCCATCAGGCCGTGCTGCGGCTCGTCCGGGCGGCCCGGCTCCCCCCGCCAGGTGACGACGAGGGGAACCGGGACGGCGCACGGCTGGTTGAGCGAGGTCAGGGGGTTGACCATGTTGCCCAGGCCGGAGTTCTGGGCGATGACGGCCGCGGTGACGCCGGCCAGCCAACAGCCCGTGGCCACGGCCACGGCCTCTCCCTCGTGGGTGGCGGGCAGGTAGCCCACCGCCGGGTCGGAGGCCACGCGGTTGATCAGCGGGGTCAGGTAGGAGCAGGGCACGCCCGTGATGTCGGCCACCCCGCGGGCGGTCAGCTCGTCCAGCAGGGTGCGCGCGTCGATCACGAGTTGCCCCAGTCCGAGTGGAGCTTGGCGTACCGCTCCTCGTCCGCGGCGAGCTTCTGGTAGCCCATCAGGGTGAACACCTCGTTCAGTGAGGCGATCGCCGGTTCCACGTCCTCCGGGCCCTCGGTGAGGAGCGATCGGCAGGTCTGCCGCATCGCGGTCACGGCCGCCCGCATGCTCTGGTTGGCCCAGATCACCCCGGAGATGCCGAGTTCGGCGAACTCCGCCATCGGGGTCGAGTGGTAGGTGGTCGGCGCGATCACCAGGGGGAGCCGCCCCTCCCACTTTCCGGCGAACTCGGCGATCTCCTTGATGGTGGGCTGGCGGGAGTGGATGAAGATCGCGTCCGCGCCGGCCTGCCGGTAGGCCTCCGCCCGGCGAAGCGCCTCGGCCATCCCGGCGCCGGCGATCAGCGCCTCGACCCGTGCCACGACCATGAAGTCCGGGTTGGAGAGCGCCTCCCGGCAGGCGGTGATCTTCCCGCAGAACTCGCCGATCGGCGCCAGGACGTGCGCGTCGCCGACGAAGGAGTTCATCTTCGGGAAGACCTTGTCCTCCAGACACACCCCGGCGGCGCCGATCCGCTCGGCGTGCGCGGTGAACAGCCTGGCGGTGTTGAAGTTGCCGTAGCCGGTGTCACCGTCGACCAGGACCGGGAGCCCGGCCGCCTCCACCACTCTTGCGATCATGCCGAGCAGGTCGGTCCACGACGCCTCGTCGCTGTCCCGCACTCCCAGCGCGGTCGATATGCAGAACCCGGAGGCCCACAGCCCGGAGAATCCGCTCTCGGCCGCGATGCGCGCGCTCAGGCCGTCGTGCGCGCCCATCAGGAGGGCGGGTTCGGGGCCGGAGAGAAGCGTGCGGAGCTTGGCGCCGGGGCTCGCCTCCGCTTCGGTGGCGGACCAGCGCAATTGCCGGGAACCGGTTGTGGTCATGGTCTTTTCCTTCCGTGTGAAGCTCGGGGGCCTCTGCGGAACCCGGCCGGCCTCCGTGGGGCTCAGGCGGGCCCTGCGGGGCTCGGGCGGTCGTTCCGCGAGGCCGGGGGTGTGACGTTCAGGCGACCCGGCCCTCCGAGGGGGGAGGGCCGCCTCTCAGCACGGCCGCGACCCCTTCGGCCACCCGCCGCCGGGCGCTGCGCTCCGATTCGGCGGACAGGAACGCGCGGTGCGCCGACACCACCACGTCGTCGCGGCCCAGCAGTTTGCGGGCCACGGGGTCGTCGTTCGGATCCTCGGGGCTGAACACGTCGGAGGCGAAACCGCCCAGCAGGCCCTGTTCGAGGGCGTCGAGGACGGCGGGGACGTCGACGAGGCGTCCGCGGGCCGTGTTGACCAGGAGGGCGCCCGGCCGCAGGTGGGCGAGGGCGTCCGCGTCGATCAGCCGGTCGGTCTCGGCGGTGAGCGCCGCGTGCACCACCACCGCGTCGGCGGCGCCGAACAACCCGGCCAGATCGGCCGCGGCGGCGACGCCGTGGCCGGCCATCAGGTCCGCTGACACGTACGGGTCGTAGGCGACGACCCTGTCGTAGAAGGCCCGCAGCTTCCTGGCGGTCACCCGGCCGATGCGGCCGAAGCCGACGATGCCCGCGGTCCGTGTCGACAGGCGCCGGGGCACCCCGCCGGCGTGGATGTTCCACCGGCCGGACCTGACGAGCCTGTCCTGCGTGCAGATCCGGCGCTCCAGGGCGAGCAGCAGCGCGAGCGTGTGGGTGCTGACCTCGTCACCGCAGTAGTCGGGGACGTTGAAGCCGATGACACCGGCCTCGGCGAGCAGGGGCGCGTTGAGGTTGTCGATGCCGACGCCGCTGCGGGCGACGACCCGGCACCCCGGCCCGACGGCGTCGAGGAGTTCCCTGGTGATCTGGCAGCGGTAGATGACCAGGGCGTCGGCCCCGCGTACGTGGTCGTGGAAGTCGGGGCCGTCGGTCTGGTAGCGGTCGGTGAACAGCCCGAGACCGAGGTCGATCCCGGGACCGAACACGTCCCGCTCTATGTCGGCCTGGGCCGGATCGGGCCGGCCCGTGTCGTCCAGGGCCCAGGCCGGATCGGTGTAAACGACACGCATGATCGTTCTCCCGGTGTGAGGGGGCGGATGTCCGGACGGATCCCGTCAGGAGTCGTAACCCCAGCTACGGCCGTCACGGCGGCCGCGGCGCAGCGTCGAGGCGGCGGCGTAGGTGTTCGTGAGCTCGTACAGGTCCAGGTAGCTGAGGTGCCGTCCGGAGCCGAGTTTGATCAGGGCGCCGTCGCCGGACCAGCGATGCGTCACGAAGGGGGCGGCCCAGGCCGTCCCGTCCACGTCCAGCGCGGCGGACTCGGTCCGGCCGTCGGCGGCGGTCCAGTGGATCTCCACCGTGCCGCGGGTCACCAGGTAGTGCGTCTCGGCGGGTTCGCACAACGCCTCGCCGGCGTCACCGGTCACCCGCATGTACTGGCCGACCAGGTCGGGCAGGTGCGGGGCACCGGCCAGCGACGTGACCTCGTACCCCCGGAAGGACCGGACGTCCCGCAGGCACTCGGCGACGTCCCTGTAGGTCTTGCCCGCGGCGTCGTGCCTGCGCTCGGGCCGGAGCAGCAGCCGGTGGTCGAAACCGAGCGCGGAGCCCAGCTCCCGCAGCACGTCGGCGGAGCCGTCGTCGAGCGCCGCGGCCAGTTTCTCCCCGCTCGTGCCCAGGGCCGCCGCCGCCGATTCGAGGGTGTGGCCGCGGCGTGCCAGCAGCACGTCGGTCAGCGCGAGCGGGGACGGGTCCTCGCCGAGCCGGCCGAGGAGTTCCCGGACGGCGGGTTCGGACCAGTCGTTGACGTCCTCCAGCAACCCGGCCAGGTTGGACTGGCCGGTGTAGGACACGATCCTGGCCGGGACGTCCGAGGCCAGCGAGTAGCTGTGCGGGCAGTAGGAGGGTTCGACGTAGGAGTCGCCGACGATCCACGCCTCGTCGCGGGGGTCGGCCTTGATCACCTGCCAGGTCGTGTCGTCGAGCTCCACCCCCCAGCGGCCGTGGATGTCGCCGGGGCCGAGGTTGACCGTGATCGCGGGCTCCAGGTGCCCGTTGTTGAGGGCCGGGACGCGGCCGGCGGGACAGAGGATGTCGAGGATGACCGGCGCGACCGCGCCGGGTGGCGCCGCCATCGTGTAGTAGTTGTAGAAGTGGATGCCGTCCCGCTGTATCGGGCGTCGCGTGTCCCGCAGTTCCCGCGCGGTCTTCGTGACCACGGTCAGGTCCCGCCGGCCGCTGGCGCCGAGTTTCTCCGGTTCGATCCGGAGCGTCCGGGCGACCGCGGCGGTCGTCGCGTCCGGCCACTCCCCGTCGCCGGGCACGCCGAGCATCTCCTCGAGGTGCCCGGGGTCGAGGCCGGCGGCCTCGGCGACCTGCCGGGTCGTCATCTTGCGGACGTTCATCCAGTGAACGACCTTGTACGTGTCAACGCGCATGCTCGCCTCCGAGGAATCGGTCAGGGCGCGGTCGTCAGGAGCAGGGTCAGGTCTTCGATGCTCAGCCGACGGGGGTTGTTGCCGGCGCGGTCGTAGCCGAGCGCCTCGGCGGCTATGCGGGCGGCGTCGGGGCGCAGGTCCGGCACGGGGGGCAGACCCGAGGACGCGAGGAACGACTCGATCCGCCGGGCCAGGGTGGAGGCGTCGTCGGCTCCGGCGGCGGCGACGACGCGCGCGATGGCGGCGCGCACCCGGCCGGCGCCGCGCGCGTCGGCGCAGTCGGCGTCCTCGACGGCCGCGTTGTACCGCAGCACCCGTCCGAGCGTGACGCCGCACGCCTGGCCGTGGTCCAGGCCGTAGCGCAGGGTCAGCGGGTAGGAGAGCGCGTGGCACACCGTGGTTCCCGCGACCGCGATGGCGCGACCCGCGTAGTGCCCCGCCAGGAGCGCGTCCTGCCGTTCCCAGGCCTCCGGGGCCCGCGGGGACCGGTCCGGCCGGTCGAGGAACCCGGACAGGCGGGCCCACGCGGCCGCGCCCAGAGCCTCGGCCCGCTCGTCCGCGCGCGTCGACCACGCCCCCTCCAGGGCCTGGGCGAAGGTGTCGAGGAGGCTGCAGGCGAGCCGCGTGCCGGGGAGCCCGAGGAGCAGGTCGGGGTCGAGGATCGCGACGGCGGGAAGCACGGAGTCTCCGCGCAGCGAGAGCTTACGGCCCCGGTCCACGTCCCAGATCGTGGCGAACGGCGTGGCCTCGGCCCCCGTCCCCGGGGTGGTGGGCACCGCGACGACCGGCAGTCCTGCGGCCGGGGCGGTCCCGTCGCACGCGTCGACCACCGACTCGCAGGTGGGGTCGGCGGGCTCGTAGGACAGGGCCGCTGCGGCCTTGGCGCCGTCCAGGACGCTGCCGCCGCCCACCGCGACCACCACGTCGGCGCGATGGGCGCGGGCCTCACCGGCGAGCCGGGCGACGGACGCGGGTGTCGGCATGCTCGGCTGGACGGCCACGTGGAGCCGGACCGGGCGCAGCGCGTCGACCACCGCGGTGTGCCACGGCCGCCGGGGGAATCCGGCACCGACCACCAGAAGGACCCGGACGGGCCGAGAGGTGCCCCGCGACACGGTCTCGGCTTCTTTTGCCACGGAGGCCGCCCGCCCTGCCCCGATCAGCGTTCTGGGGGATTTCATGAGCAGGGTGTCGACCTGAACATGTGCGACGGACATCGACGGCAACCTATCTGGAGAAAAATCGAGAACAGTTTTCGTATGAACTGTGCGAGCGATATCTCGAATGGGTTGTGCGGCGGCTTCGAGTGGTCGTCGAATTTTCACGGCCCCGAAGTTCGTCTACCCCTGTATTGCCTATAGCAAGACAGCACACCGATATCGGAGGACGCAAGTGTGCGTGAGTGATCGGTGCGTCACTTTCCGCAACTCCGTGTGCGTCCCCCGGTGGTTTGCTGAGGTTAACGAAAGATTCACCGAACGTTTCCGTTGACAATTGGAAATATCACGATTAGATAACGGACGTTTCGCGTGGTTCCGGTCTCGTGACGTGGTACTTTCCTGTTTCCGATCTCCCCGGGCCTGGTAAATCGCCCCGTGATGGGGCCTAACTTCCCTTAAGGGACCTTAGTCTGAAATGCCCGAAAAATGAAGGTTGCTGGCCGGGGGCGGACGGTCCGTCGGCCGGGCCGGGCCGATGTCCCGCAGCCGCGCGGACCCCAAGAAAACATGGAGATCAACTTGGGGTCCGCAGTGCCATCATCGTGGAATGCCTTCCATCGCCCGGACCGGCCGAATATCCCCGCCGCCCCCGCGACATGCGGGTATGCGCACCCGGCCACGCCGGTAGGACGAGGGGCGCGCTTCTTTTCCGGTGGTCGTTTCCGGACCCGGTGTTCGGTTTCCGCGGCCCCGTGGAACGGTGTCGCGGAAGATCGCGGATTTTCCCGAGAAGTCAAGGTCTGGATAGTGCCTGAAGTACTCCTTACGCTCGGGTGCCATGTCGGGGGTTCGGAACGCGCTCCCAGAAAGGGGTATTTCACTTTGGATGGCTTTTCTCGACGGCGTTTCATCCAGGCGGTGGCGATCACGGGTGCTTCGGCGGGTTCGGTGGCCGCTCCCGGTACCGGGTCCGTCCTCGGCGCGCTCGCCCCGGCCGCGCAGGCTCCGGCCACGCTCGTCAAGCGCCGCCGGACGCTCACCTTCACGCGCCTCACCAACGGGACCGTGGCCGTCTCGCCCACCGGTGACCGGCTGATCCTGGAGGTCCAGGGCATCCTGTGGTCGCTTCCCCGGGCGGGCGGCACGGCCGTCGCCCTGACCGGTGCCGACCTCGAACCCACCCGGCCGGCCTGGTCCCCCGACGGTTCCACCGTGGCCCTGTGCGCGTACAAGGGCGGCGGTTTCCACATCTGGGTCATGGCTCCGGACGGCTCCGGCCTGCGCAGGCTCACGGACGGCCCCTGGGACGACAGGGGAGTGAGCTGGTCCCCCGACGGCAGGAGGATCGCCTTCGCCTCCGAACGCGGGGGCGACCCCGCCAGGGTCGCCTCCTACCACATCTGGACCGTGGACGTCCGTGACGGCCGGCTGACCCAGCTGACGACCGGCCCGCAGAACGACTACGACCCGGCGTGGTCGGCCGACGGCCGCGACATCCTCTTCGTCAGGGCCGAGGCACTGGAGGGCCGCGTCATCGCCTCGGTCCCGGCGCGGGGCGGCGAGGCCACCGTGGTGCGTACCGTCGGCACGGGCACCGTGGTCTGCCCCGCCCCCTCGCCCGACGGCGAGCGTGTCGCCTACATCCACGTCACCGCCGGGGACAGGGGGCCCGACGCCGCCCTCATGGTGGACGGCGAGCGGATCGCCGAGGGCGAGGACGTCTTCCCGGTGCCCGTCCGCTGGCTGCCCGGCAACGAGCTGCTCTATCTCGCCGACGGTCAGGTCAGGGTGCGGCGGCCGGACTCCGGGAACGTCACGGAGATCCCGTTCACCGCGCGGCTCGACGTGCCGCACCCCGTCTACCGGGACAAGAAATACGACTTCGACTCCACCGCTCCCCGCCCCGTGCGGGGGATCCACCACCCGGTACTCGCCCCGGACGGCAGGTCGGTCGCGTTCGCCGCGCTCAACGCCCTGTGGCTCATGCCCGTCGGCGGCCGGCCGCGCAGACTCGTCCAGGCCGGGCCGGAGCACTACATCCAGTCACCGGTCTGGGCGCCCGACGGCCGCAGCGTCCTCTACTGCGACGACAGGGACGGCCTGTACGCCGTCCGCCGCAGGAACGTCGCCGACGGCACGGAGACGACCCTCGCCACCGGCGGACGGGTCAACCCGGCCCTGTCTCCCGACGGCACCCGGCTCGCCTGCCACGACCCCGCGGGAAATCTCCTGGTCCGCGACCTGGCGACCGGTGAGGAGCGCACGCTGGCCGCCGCGCTCGGCGCAGGCGGCCTGCCCGGCCCGCCCACCTGGTCCCCGGACGGCCGCTACATCGCCCTGGCCGACCGCAACCGGCTGACCCAGCGTTTCCGCGAGGGCTACAACCTCATCCGCGTCGTCGACACGCGCACGGGGGAGGCGGTCCTGCACGCCCCCGCCGGGCACATGTCGCTGTCCGACCGCTACGCCTCCGGGCCCGTGTGGTCTCCCGACGGGCGATGGATGGTGTTCGTCGCCGAGTCGGCGCTGTGGGTGCTCCCCGTCCGCCAGGACGGCGCCCCCGCGGGGGCGCCGCGGCGGATCACCGACGAGGAGGCCGACCACCCCTCCTGGTCGGGGGACTCCCGGACCATCCTCTACCTGTCCGGGGGCGGCCTGCGGCTGGTCGACCGCGACGGCGGGTCGCGCCGCGCGCTGCGCGCCCCGCTCCAGTACCGGCGCAGGACGCCGCCCCCCACCACGACCCGCATCCACGCGGGCCGCCTGTGGGACGGCACCGGCGACAGGGTCCGCGAGAACGTCGACATCGTCGTCCGCGGGAACCGCGTCGTCTCCGTCGAGCCGCACCGGCCGGGCGGGCCCCGCGGCACCGACCGCCACGTCGACGCCTCCGCCCACACCGTGCTGCCCGGCCTGTGGGACTCCCACGTCCACCCCTGGCACTACACCTACGGCGGCCGGCAGAACATCGTCAACCTCGCCTACGGCATCACCACGACCGTCTCCCTGGGGGGCTTCGCCTACGAGGGCGTACGCCTGCGCGAGGCCATCGCCGCCGGGGAGATGACCGCGCCGCGCCTCTTCGCGACCGGCGAGCTGATCGACGGCTCGCGTGTCGCCTACACCATGGGCCGCGCCCACCAGACCCGCGAGGGCGTGCGCCGCACCCTCGAACGGGCGGTCGCGCTGGACTACGACTTCGTCAAGACGTACGTGCGCGCGGCCGGCTGGATCATGGAGGAGGCCACCAGGACCGCCCACCGGAAACTCGGCGTCCGGGCCGGGAGCCACCTGTCCTATCCGGGCATCAACCTGGGCCAGGATCTGACGACGCACCTGCAGGCCACCCAGCGGCTGGAGTACGGCCACGCGACCTCCGCGCTGGGCCGCGCCTATCAGGACGTCCACGAGGTCTACCGCAGTCCGGGCTTCCACCTCATCGCCACCCCCTTCTCCGCGCTGCAACTGCTGGGCGCGGATCCGTCGCTCGCCGAGGATCCCCGGGTGACCCGGCTGATGCCCCCGTGGGACGTCGCCATGGTGCGGAGCACCGCGGCGGAGCCCCCGACGTTCGCCGAACTGCTCAGGATCGAGACCGAGGTCGCCGTCTACCGGCGCATGATCGCCGAGGACACGGGCATCGCGCTGGGCACCGACTCGCCGCTCTACCCGGTCGGGCTGCACCTCCACCTGGCCCTGCGGGCGCTGCACCGGTACGGCTTCTCCGCCGCCCAGGCGCTGCGCACGGTCACGGTGCTGCCGGCCCGGGTGTTCGGCGTCGAGAAGGACCTGGGCACGGTCGAGCCCGGCAAGCTCGCCGACCTCGTCTTCGTCGCCGGAGACCCGTTCGAGGACTTCTCCACCCTGGTGCGGACCCCGATGACGATGCGGGACGGCGTGCTGCACCGCCAGGAGGACCTGATGACCGGGAGCGCCGGGACGGCCGCTCCGGCCGGCGCGGCCGACTGGCTGGAGACGTCCCGGATCATGCGCAAGGACGGCTGCTGCTCCGAGCATCCCTGAGACGTCCGGTCCCCGGTCCGGGCGGCGGTTCCCCCGCCGCCGCCCGGACCGGGGACCGGCGGAGGAACAGAATCACGTTCATTTCTTTTTCATCGGCCGGATGTCCTATATCGCGCCGCTCCCTCATATTCGTGCGCCGATTCGTCGACCGAAATCGTTCGGCGCGGAGCAGGTTTCCGTGGATTGCCGCATCGGATAGCGGGAACGGTTCCTGTTCGCGGCGTGAGGCGCCCGCGTCCATCGAGATCCTCGCAAATTCGGTGACGTGGTTCGAATGCCGTCGGAGAACATCACGCGGCCGGGCCGTTCACGGGTGCGCGGACGCGGACCCGCACGAGCCGGCCGGAGCCCGTCGACGCGGAGGTGAATACCGCAAGTGACCGTCAAACAGCACAGCAGACCGCCTCGGATCTCCCACGGGTGGCGCATCGTCATCGCCCTGGCCGTCACGCAGACCGTCGGTTACGGGGTGCTCTACTACGCGTTCGCCGTCTTCCTCGGTCCCATGCGCCGTGATCTGGGCGCCTCCGTCAGCCAGGTCACCGGCGCCTTCACCCTTGCGGTGCTGATCACGGGGCTGGCCGCCCCGCTGGTCGGCCGGTGGCTGGACCGCCACGGCGGGCGCGGCCTCATGACGCTGGGCTCGATCGCCGGCACGCTGGCGACCTTCGCCTGGTCGCGGGTCGACAACCTGCCCGCCCTGTACGCGGTTCTCGCCGTCATCGGCCTGTCCTCGGCCATGACGCTCTACGAACCGGCGTTCGCGATCGTCGTCGCCTGGTTCGATCCCGACCGCCGCTCCACCGCCCTGCTGACCGTCACCCTGGTGGCCGGATTCGCCTCCAGCATCTTCCTGCCCCTCACCGGTCTGCTCGTCGACCACTACGGCTGGCGCACCGCCCTGGTCCTCCTCGCCGTCATCCACGCCGTGACGACCATCCCGCTGCACGCCTTCTTCATCCGCAGGCCACCTCTCGCCGGGGACCCCGCGCCCGCCGGGCACGAGGACCCCGCTCCCGCCGGGCGCGGAGAACCGCGAGGCGACGCCGGCGTGCGCCAGGCAATGCGCGGACGGGCCTTCTGGCTGCTGGCCGTCGCGTTCGTCGCGCACACCGCGGCCGTCGCGATCGTCGCCGTCCACCTGCTCGCCTATCTCACCGAACTCGGCCATTCCCCCACGTTCGCCGCCTCCGTCACCGGGCTCCTCGGCATCCTGTCGGTCACCGGCAGGCTCGTCACCACCGGTCTGCACCGGCGGTTCTCGGCCGCGGGCGTCACCGCCGCGGTCTTCTTCCTGCAGGCCGTGGCCGCGCTTCTCCTGCCGGTGCTCGGCCGGAGCGGGGCCGGTGCCGTCGCCTGCGTGATCGCCTTCGGGATCGGGTTCGGGGTGGGCACCCTGGCCCGCCCCGTGCTCCTCGCCGAGAGGTACGGCGTCACGGACTACGCGAGCATCGCCGGCGCCCAGGCCCTTCCGATCATGCTCGCCAAGGCGCTCGGCCCGCTGGCGGCGGCCTTCCTCAGCCAGGGCATGGGCTACCCCTTCGTGATGCTCGTGGTGGCCGTCTGCAGCGTCGTGGCGTCCGCCCTGCTGGTCGCCTACGCGAGAGCCTGAGCGCGCGTCTCCCGCCCGAGGCTCTCCTGCACCGCGGCGACGAACTCCTCCGTGGTCAGCCACGAGGTGCCGCCGGTGAGCAGCGCCAGGTCCCTGGTCATCAGGCCGGCCTCCACGGTCCTCACGCAGGCCCGCTCCAGCGCGGAGGCGAAGGCGACGACCTCGGGGGTGGTGTCCAGCCTCCCCCGGTGGGCGAGGGCGCGGCTCCAGGCGAAGACGGACGCGATCGGGTTGGTCGACGTCGGCTCCCCCCGCCGGTGGCGCCGGTAGTGGCGGGTGACCGTGCCGTGGGCGGCCTCGGCCACGGCGACGCGGCCGTCGGCCGTCATCAGCACCGAGGTCATCAGGCCGAGCGAGCCGAAGCCCTGCGCGACGAAGTCCGACTGCACGTCCCCGTCGTAGTTCTTGCACGCCCAGACGAAGCCGCCCCGGGACCTGACGGCCAGGGCGACCATGTCGTCGATCAGCCGGTGCTCGTAGGTGATCCCGGCCTCCTCGAACCCGTTCTGGAACTCGGTCGCGAACACCTCGGCGAACAGGTCCTTGAAACGGCCGTCGTACGTCTTGAGCACCGTGTTCTTCGTCGAGAGGTACAGCGGCAGGCCGCGGGTCAGCGCGTAGCGCATCGTGGCGCGCGCGAAGTCGCGGATCGACGCGTCGAGGTTGTACATGCCCATCACGACGCCGCCGCCGGCGAACCGCGCGACCTCCGTCTCGACCGGCTCCCCGCCGTCGTCGGGCGTGTACACCAGCCTCGCGACCCCGGGCCCGGGCACGGTGACCTCGGCCGCCGCGTACTGGTCGGCGTGCGCGTGCCGGCCGATGACGACCGGCCCGGTCCACCCGGGCACCGGCCGCGGTATGTTCGCCATCACGATGGGCTCGCGGAAGATGACGCCGCCGAGCAGGTTGCGGATCCTGGCGTTCGGCGACGTCCACATCCGTTCCAGGCCGAACTCCCTCACGCGCGCCTCGTCCGGGTTTATCGTGGCGCACTTGACGCCCACGCCGTGCTTCACGATCGCCTGCGCGGCGTCGGACGTCACCTCGTCGCGGGTGGCGTCCCGGTTCTGGATCGACAGGTCGTGGTAGTCCAGGGTGATGTCCAGATGGGGAAGGATGAGCCGCTCCTTGATGAGCCGCCAGATGACCCGGGTCATCTCGTCACCGTCGAGCTCCGCGACCGCACCCCTCACCCGGATCTTCCGCATGGTGTGACTCCTCGTCCTGAACGGGATGATGCCTGCCGGACCCGGCCCTCCGCGTGATCTGTGTCACCCACGCGCCCCGCGCGACCCACGCGACCCGTG
>NZ_JBFABE010000037.1:30548-75469 GCF_040640155.1 Streptosporangium sp. NPDC023615 | reverse complement strand
GACCTGGTCAGGGAGGCGCTCCAGGAGCGCTCGCTGCTGCTGCAGCGGATCGCCCTGGGCCTTCCGGCCCGGCGGGCGGCCCCGGCGGTTCCCTAGCGCGGCGTCAGGTAGATGACCCCGAGGTTGCGCCGCCGGATCGCCTCCGCCAGTTCCTCCCTGGTGGGCATGCGGTCGACGTGGACGACGATGCCGAGCCGCTGCTTCGCCTCCGCCAGACCGATCTTCTGGACCAGCTCGTCCATCTCGGCGGCCATGGCCTCGGGGTCGTCCATCAGCTCGGCCCGCATGGGGGTGCGCCTTCCCATGTCGGTCACCTCGACATCGGCGCCGCCGCGCAGGTTCACCTTCCACCGGGCCTCGGTGTAGACGCAGAGCCTGCCGCTCTCGTCCTGCTTCATGACGGGAATCTCGTACCGCTTGCCGGTCTTTCTGCCGGTGAAATGAAGAAGGATCACGTTGCCGACGGAGCTCGTTTTCCCCTTGCGTACCTGATTACGCATCATGGGGTTGAACAGGCGCATCATGAATTTCATCATGATGGGCGTTTCCTTGATGGTCACCGCATGAGTCGTGTTTTCCGCCATGACCCATTGTTTCATCTTCGTGTGGATTTAAAAAAGGGTGCGGACCGATTCGCCCGGCGAAGCGGAACGGAATGGAGCGGGGCGGGGCGGGGGCAAGGGGGCCGGGGGCGAACCCGGCGGCGGGACACGGCGGCCGACCGGTGAGGCGGCGGGACCCGGGGCGATGAAACATGGGATGAAAGGATGTCTGTGGGCGAGGTGAGAGGAGCCGGTTCAGGCGAGGCGCCTGCCCTTCACGTCACCGGCGCCCGCCGCGTCCCCGGCGTCCCCGGCGTCCCCGCCGCTCCCGAGGTCCCCGCCACCGGTTCGGGCGGCTCCACCGGCGTCACCGTCGGCGTCGGCGCCGCCGGGGGCGCCGAGCCGGCCGGTCCCGTCGAGACGCCAGCGCGCCCGGCCGCCCGCGAACGTGGCCACGCACCGGCCCGGCCCCTCGTGCAGCAGGACCGTGTAGGGGTCGCGTCCGCGGGCGTCCACCGCGAAGACCGCGAAGTCGGCGCGGCCGCCCCGCTCCAGACAGCCCAGGCGGCCGGGGCCCTCGTCCATTCCCAGCGCCCGCGCGCCGCCCGCCGTCACGGCCTCGACCAGGAGCCGGTCGTGGCCGGGGGCGTGCGACAGGGCGCGGGCGACGGCCAGCGGGTCGCCGCCGGTACGGGTGCCGATCGCGATCGCGCTCTCGCCGTCCAGGAGCCCCTCGGCGGCGAACGGCGACGAGATCGCGATGACCGTGCCGCGGGCACGCAGGAGCTTGCGGTCCGCCTCGTCCAGCGGGCCGGAGATCGCGATGTGGCAACCGGCGCCGAGCGCCCCGACCTCGTCGAGGAAGGCGACGGTGTGACGTCCGGGCTCGACGTGCAGCCGGAGCCCGAACGTCCTGGACAGGACGGTCAGGTCCTCCATGACGACCGGGTCGGAGGAGTGGGCGGCGATGCCGATGGCGCCCGGGTGGTCCACCTCCCGGATCGCGGTGATCAGCCGGTCGCGGGCCTCGTCCTCCCAGCGGTGCTCGTCCTCGCAGCGGGTCTCCAGGTAGGTGACGCCGCCCAGCCCGGCCTCGCCGAGGGTGGAGGCCGCGTCCAGGTCGGCGGCGATGCCTCCGGCGGCGGTGACGCCGTACACCGAGACCGGGGCCGCGGCGCGGTCGAGCCGCAGGTGCGCGTCGACCAGGCCCGGCAGGATCATTCCCGGCCAGTGGACCGGGGTGAGCAGGGGGTGGGCGGCCACGATCTCGGCGCGCGGGCCGACCCTGGCGATCCGGTCGTTGCGGACGACGATCGCGCCGTCGTGGACGGGAGGACCGCAGACGGGGAGCACGACGGGGGCGCAGTGGACGGAGACCGTGGCCCTCGCGCGCGTGCCGATGGTCCGACCGGCACGGGTGGGCATAGGCGCTCCTGTGTGTTCGTCCCCTCCGGAGAGGTTAAGGGGAGTGGCCCCCGATCTCAAACGGGTCTCCGGCGGGTCTCGCCTCCGCGCTTCCTGACAGGACCCTGTTGATCCCGCTGTAAGCGATCTATAGCGTCAATTATCGTGACTCGTCCCCCTAGGCTGATGAAAGCGTCGATCGCCGCGATCACGCTGATTCTCGCCGGTCTCGCCACCTCCCTCCCCGCCGCCGCCGACCCCGTCCAGGACCCCGAGCACCCCTGGCGCCTGGAGCAGTGGCCCAGGACCCAGCCCTGGCAGCGGGACGCCCCCGCCACCCCCGACGCCGACGCCGACACCGCGCGGCGCGCCGAGCCCGGCGCCCCGGCCCCGATCGACCCGCAGAACTGGAAGAACCCGGACCACATGACGTGGGCCGACTACCGCAAGCCCCCCGGCACCAACTGGGCCGACCCCGCCGTCAAGGGCTCCAAGCGGACCTTCCGCGGCGCCCTCGTCCTGGCCGACTACCCCGGCCGGCCGTTCGTGGTGACCCAGCCCAAGGGGTCCACGGTCTTCGGCAACCCCAGCGCCGAGGCCCACGACATCCCCCGCGACCGGGTCGCCGGCTTCTACCGGGACTTCCTCAACACCCCCGGCGCCCTCAACCGGGGCCACACCATCCACGAGTACTGGATGGAGGACTCCGGCGGCCGCTACGGCGTGGAGCTGACCGCGTTCGGGCCGTACGAGATGCCCGGCAAGTCGCACGAGTACGCCATGGAGTTCCAGGGCGGCACGGCCTGCCCGGCCGGCGACACCTGCAACCGCAACCTGCGCACCGACGCGCGGGCCGCCTGGACCGGCGCGGCCGGCCCGGAGGTGCCCGCGGGCTTCGACTTCATCTTCTACCTGAGCGCCGGCCAGGACGAGTCGGCCACCTGGCAGGAGTTCGGCCCGATCAAGTTCCCCACCAAGGAGGCGGTGACCGACGCCTTCGGCCCGCCCGACGAGAACCTGCCCAACTGGGCCAGGACCCGCTACGTGGAGTGGACCTCCTGGGCCGCGGCCTCCTCGATCTGGCCCAACGCCGGGGGCGGCTCCTCCACCCAGGCCGAGAGCTCCGGGCAGGGCGTCTACGCCCACGAGCTCAGCCACATCCTCGGCATCGGCGACAACTACAACAACCCGTTCGGGGTGCCGCCTCGCCGGGCCTACACCGGCATCTGGGAGATGCTCAGCCGGGGCAGCTTCAACGGCCCCGGCGGCCCGCACAGCCGCTGGCTGATCCCGCCCACCGCGGGCGCCTCGATGGGCGCCCAGCACATGCTCCGCAACAAGATCAAGCTGGAGATGGTGGACGAGGCCAACGTGCTGCGCCTGTCCAGGGAGGCGCTGGCCGAGTCCGGGCTGGTCGTGGCGAAGGTCACCGCCCGGGTCGTCCAGCCGGGACCGAAGGACCTGTCCGGCGTCAACATCGCCTTCACCGGCGGTGACCGCGCCCCGGCCTGCGACGTGAGCGTCGACCCGTTCTGCGACGGCGGCGGCTACGACAACTACACGATCGAGGTCGTGGACCGGATGGGCGCCGACTCCTTCACGCCCGACTCCGGCGTGCTGCTGGCCAAGACCAAGAACGTCGACCAGGCCCCCTTCGAATGGGTGATCGACGCCAACCCCCAGGACATCGGCATGACCGACTACGTCCTGCCGGACGGCACCGCCGTGCCCATCACGATCGGCGACTACCGCCAGCTCTCGGACGCGCTCTTCCACGCCGGCACCGGATCGGGATCGGAGTTCGAGTACGTGGACCAGGCCAACAGGCTGCACTTCTACGTCCTGGACCTCAAGCGCGACCGCAAGGGCGTGCTCTCCTACACCGTGGCCGTCCGCTCCCTGGACGGCGCCGGGCCCAGCCGGCGCGGGGTCAGGGTGCTGCCCGCCCTGGGCCTGCCGTCCAAGGGCGGCGCCTCGACGTGCCGCTTCCCGCTGTTCAACACCGGCAGGACCGCGCCGGCGCGGGGGACGCACCCCGAGGACGTGAGCGCCTACCTCGCCGGTGACGTCTACCGTCTCTCGGCGACGGTCTCGGGACGGGGCTGGACGGCCTCGCTGCCCAACGGGCTCGCCACCGCCGAGGCGGGCCGGAGCACCCCGGTCACGGCCGTCGCCCGCAGGGCCGCCGGAGGCTCCCGCCTCGCCACGGTGACCCTGACCGCGGTCTCCGAGAGCGACCCGTCCAAGAAGGCGAAGGCGACCTGCCACGTGCTGGGACGCTGAGGAGCGCCACCACCCCCACGCCGCCGGTGACGCCGCCGGCCGCCTCACCGTCCGCGTCACCCGGGTGACCGCCCGGATGACGCGGCGCCGCCGGGTGGCCGTCTGGTTCAATTTCCAGGAATCAAGGGACATGCCGACCGGCGCGGGGGCCGCGGGCGTGCCGTGGTCCGCGTGCGAGGGGTGTGGATGACCGGGGCGCAGAACGTGCCTGACGAGCCCGACCGGCCGCCTGCCCGCCTGCCCGCCCGGTGGCCGGGACGGCGGCCGGGACAGCGGCCGGGACGCCGGATCCGGCTGGCCGCGCCCGCGGCGGCCGGGCTGGCCGCCGCCGTGGCCAGCGTCCTGGCCACCTCGCTGGACGTGTGGGACCTGCCCCTGGAGGCCAAGGTCGGCGTGACCGGGGTCGCCGGCCTGCTGGTCGGCCTGCTCACCTGGGCGACGGCCGGCAGCCGGGCCGAGGAGCGCGGCGCCTCGGCCGGGACGGTGTGGCGCCCGCCCGACCAGTGGCCCCCGGTCTCCGCGCACTTCACCGGGCGTACCGGGTCGCTGGCCGAACTGCGCGAGGTCTTCGCCGCGCGCCGCCGCTCCCGCGACCACGCGCCCGCCGCCCCGCTGGTCGTCTCGGTGTACGGCAGGGGCGGGGTGGGCAAGTCCATGCTCATCGCCCGCTTCGGTCACGACGTCGCCGGCGACTTCCCCGACGGCCGCCTGTACGCCGACCTGCGGGGTCAGGTGGAGGCCCCGGTCGATCCCGCCGAGGTGCTGATCGGCTTCCTGCGCGCGCTCGGCGTGCGCCTCACCACCGACCCCGGCGGCCTGGCCGAGCTCCGCGCGCTCTGGCTGACCTGGACCAAGGGCAGGCGCGTCCTCGTCTACCTGGACAACGCACGCGACGGCGACCAGGTCAAGGACCTGATCCCGGCCGAGCCCGGCTGCGCGGTCATGATCACGTCGCGGCAGCCGCTCTTCCTGCTCAACACCTACGACAAGCGGCTGTCGGTGTTCGACGACGCGCAGGGGGTGGAACTGCTGGCCCGGCTCGCCGGGCGCGACCGGGTGGCCGCCGACCCGGAGGCGGCCAGGGAGATCGTGCGGATGTGCGACCACCTGCCGCTGGCCATCGGCATCTGCGGCGGGCGCCTGGCCACCAGGGAGAACTGGACCCTGCGCCGGCTCGCCGACCGGCTGCTGGACGAGCGCCGGCGCCTGGACCAGCTGGAGATCGCCCGCAGCCTCGACAAGAGCGTGCGCGCCTCCCTCCAGCTCAGCTACGACGACTGCACCGGCCTGCTGCGCCTGCTCAGCCTGGTCGACGCCCCGGACGCGCCCGGCTGGGTGGCCGGTGAGCTGCTCGCCACCTCCGAGGTCGAGGGGGCCGACCAGCTGGAGGCGCTCATCGACGCCCAGCTCGCCGAGTGCTCGGGCACCGACCTGTCCGGGGCGATGCGCTACCGGCTGCACGACCTGGTGAAGATCTTCGCCCGGGAGCCGGCGCTCGCCGACGGCGAGGCCCACCGCCGGGCCGCCATCGAGCGGGTCCTGTCGGGCTACCGCCGCCGGGCCGAGGCCGCGGCCGTGGCCCGCTGGCCCCAGGACTGGGGACGCGCCAGGCCCGCCGGGCGGGAGCCGGGACCGGAGCCGGTGACGCCGGCCGAGGTCTCGGCGGCCGACTGGCTCAACGCCGAGCGGCTGACCCTGGTCGCGGTGATCGGCCAGGCCAGGAGCATGGGGATGTGGGAGCTGGCCTGGGGCCTGGGCAGGGCCTTCTGCTCGCTCTGCCACTCGCTGCGGGCCTACTGGTCCGACTGGCGGGCGGTCGCCGAGATCCTCTGCGAGGCCGCGGAGCGGATGGGCGACCCGCGCGCGCTGGGCATCGCGCTGCTGGACCGGGCCGCGGTGGCGGGCGGGCAGGGCGGCCACCGCAGCGCCCTGCGGGACGCCGAACGGGCACTGGAGATCTTCGAGGGGCTCGGCGAGTCCTGGTGGGCGGCGCGGGCGACGCGCGCGGTCGGCATGACCCTGTTCAACGACGGCAACCTCGACCGCGGGCAGGACTACCTGGCCGGCGCGGTAACCGTCTTCACCGACGAGGACGACCGCTGGTGGGCGGCCAGGACCCGGCGCAACCTGGCCGAGCTCCGGCTGGCCCAGCGCAGGCCCGCCGAGGCGCGGAGGCTGCTGGAGGACGCGCTCGGCGTGTTCGAGCGCGACCGCAACCGCTACTCCGAGGCGCAGACGCTGCGCGCCTACGGCGAGGTGCTCGGCGCGACCGCCAGGTCCCTGCTCGCCGGCGGCGAGCACCACGCCGCCGGGGAGACCTTCACCAGGGCCGGTTTCAGCCTGGACCGGGCCGCGGAGATGTTCCGGCTCCGCGGCGAGCTCTGGGAGGAGGCCCGGTGCCTGCGCGCGGCCGGCGAGGTCGGCGATCCCTCCAACGCGCTGCGCGAGCTGACCTACGTGCGCCGCGCCGCGGAGATCCTGGTCGCGCTCGGCGACACCTGGGGGGTCGCCAGGACCGAGCTGTCGGCCGGGCGCGCCCTGGGCAGACTGGGCCGTACGGGCGAGGCGCTGGAGTCGCTGCGGCGGGCCGCGCGCGACTTCGAGGAACTGGGCGACCGCTGGTGGACGGCCAGGAGCCTGCGGTACCTGGGGAAGACGCACCTGGACGCGGGGGAGAAGGGGGCCGCGGCGGAGGTCCTGCGACCGGCCCTGGACGTCTACCGCAGTCTGGGCAACCGGGCCGGGATGGACCTCACCCTGGAACTGCTGCGCCGCGCGGGCGGCTGAACCCCCGCCTGCCCGCGGTCAGGGACCGGGAACGGGGGGCGGGGTCCCTGGATCGGGGCCGGGGTCCGGGACCGGGGGCGCCAGCAGGTGGCGGGCGGCCAGGCGTGCCTCGTCGACGCTCTCGTGGAAGAGCCTCTCCACCTGACGGGCCTGCTCGTTCAGGTGGTCGAGCCCGGACGCGGCCGGCGCGTCCTCGGCGGTCTCGGCGACCAGCGCCTCGTACCGGGGCGCCTGCTCGGCGAGCGCCTGGAGCCGGAGGTGGGCGAGGTAGACGTCGTCGGCCCTGCGGACCTGGCCGGCGTACTCCTCCAGCGCGCGGACCCGCCCCTCCAGGGAGCGCTCGGCGGTCTCCAGCGCGCCGGTGTAGGGGGCGAAGGCCCCGGCGACCTCGGGCGGGGGCGGGACCGGCACCAGCCGCCGGTGGTCGGTCCTCAGGGCCGAGAGCCGCTTCAGTCCCGTGGCGATCTGCCAGGTCTGTTCGGGCAGCGTCACGGCGTTGTCGATCGTGTCGAGCAGGCTCGCCCGGTTGATCTCGGAGCCGAGCACCGCCTCGACGGCCTCCTGCGCGCGGCGGAGCAGGTCACCGCACCCGGCGTCGAGATCCTCGGGCAGGATGAAGCGGTCGCGGTGCTCCATGGCGGTCCGGACGCGGTGCCGCTCCCTGCGGCTCTCGGGCTCACCCCTCAGGCGGTACATCGAGGAGACGACGACCACGACGGTGATGACGATGAGGCCCGCCGTGACGCTCAGCCCCATCAGGAACAGCAGGAACGCGACGGTAGCGCCCACCCTCGACGCGCTGGGCAGCCGGGGCCGGGGGAGCTGTCCCAGCCGGGCCGCGCGCAGCGCCTGCGGGTCGGCGCGCAGCGCCGACGCGACGGCGGACGGCAGGGAGGGATCGATCAGAATGTGAGGACGTCTCCTCGAATCCACGCGGCCTCCTCGCTGGGGAGCACGGTCGGCCCTTCGGTGGGCCTCATAAAGGAGTTAAGACGCACTTGTCGGGAACGTCCAAGGGTGTTGGTAATTACGGAAGCAGGCGTCCCCTGTTAACGGCCCGCTCACAAAGCGGCGTATAGGCTCGGGGGCGATGAGAGACTTCACGCGCTGGATCGAACTCGAAGGTGCCGTCAACGTTCGCGACCTGGGCGGGCTCGCCACGGTGGACGGCGGGACAACACGCTTCGGCCGGATCTACCGGTCGGACAACCTGCAGGGACTGACCGAGCGGGACGTGCGGGTGCTCGTCGGCGACCGTGCGCTCCGCAACGTCGTCGACCTGCGCTCCGGGCCGGAGGTGCGCCTGGAGGGGCCGGGCCCGCTCACCGCCGTGCCGCAGGTGAGCATCCACCACCTCACGCTCTTCGCCGAGGGCGGCCGGTACACCGACGTCGAGGCCGACACAGCCGACACGGCCGACACGGCGGACACGGCCGACGGTGAGACGATCGAGGGCGACAAGGTGCTGCCCTGGGCCGTGCGCGAGGAGAACGAGGAGCGCATGGCCGAGCTGCGGGTGACCGGGTACTACTACGGTTACATCCGCGATCGTCCCGACTCGGTCCTGGCGGCGTTGCGGGCCATGGCCCGCGACGACGGCGCCGCGATCGTGCACTGCGCGGCCGGCAAGGACCGCACCGGGGTTCTCAGCGCCCTGGCGCTGGAGGTCGCCGGCGCCACCCGGGAGGCGATCATCGACGACTACGTCGCCACGGGTGACCGCCTGGAGGACATCCTGGCCAGGCTGCGCGCCAGCGAGACCTACCGCGTCGACCTCGACACCCGGCCGGCCGACGACCACCGTCCCCGGGCCGAGTACATGCAGCAGTTCCTGCGCGTCCTGGACGAGCGTTTCGGGGGACCGCTGGCCTGGCTCGCCTCGCAGGGCTGGACCGAGTCCGACTCCAGGCTGCTCCGCGCCCGCCTGCGCGACTGAGGGGAACGGTCAGAGGGTGACTGAGGGGAACGGTCAGAGGGTGACGACCCGGCGTTCGGCGGCCGAGAGGCGGGCGGCCTCCAGGACGGCGAGGGCGGCGGCGACCTCCTCGGGCTCGACCGGCGGCGGGGCGCCGTCGCGCAGGCAGGCCAGCACCGCCGGGTAGAAGCCGCCGTAGCCGCCCGGCTCGGTGCGCACGGCACGGGTCTCGCCCTCGGTGCCGATCGTGCCCCACCGCTCCCCGGGCTCCTCGCCGAACCCCGGCGAGGCCGGGGTCAGCCCGGCCCGCAGCTGCTCCTCCTGCACGTCCAGGCCGTACTTCAGGTAGCCCGCCCGGGTCCCCAGCACCCGGAAGCGGGGGCCGAGCCTGGGGGTGAGCGCGCCGGCCCACAGATGGGAGCGGGCCCCGCCCGCGTGGGACAGGGCGATGAAGGTGTCGTCGTCGGCACTCACGCCGCCGCGCCGGACGTCGGTCTCGGCGTAGACGTCGACGGCCGGGCCGAGCAGCCGCAGGGCCTGGTCGACGAGGTGGCTGCCGAGGTCGTAGAGCAGCCCGGGGATCTCCTCGGCGCCGCCCGTCTCGCGCCAGCCGCCCTTGGGCACCGGCCGCCACCGCTCGAAGCGCGACTCCAGCCGGGTCACCTCGCCCAGCTCGCCCGCCTCGGCCAGCCGGCCGATCGTCAGGAAGTCGCCGTCCCAGCGCCGGTTCTGGAAGACCGTCAGCATCAGGCCGCGCTCCCGCGCGAGCGCCGCCAGGTCGCGGGCCTCGGCCGCGGTGGCGGCCAGGGGCTTGTCCACCACGACCGGCAGGCCCGCGCCGAGCGCGGCCCGCGCCAGCGGGACGTGGGTGCGGTTGGGGGAGGCGATCACGACCAGGTCGACGGCGCCGACGGCGCCGCTGGGGGCGCCGGGGGTCGCGGGACCGGTCGCGCCGGACGCGTCCCAGAGCGCGGCGGCGTCCGGGACCGCCCGGGCGCCGTACCTCTCCGCCACCTCGGCGGCTCGCGCGGGGTCGCGGGTGACCACCGCGGACAGCCGGAGGCCGGGGGTGGCCGAGATCAGCGGGGCGTGGAAGAACGCCCCCGCCACCCCGTACCCGATCAGGCCGACCCGCAGGTCAGTCACCGCGCTGCTCGTCGCGTTCGGCCAGGAACGCCTCGAACTGGGCGGCGAGCTCCTCCCCGGTGGGCATCTCGGAGCTCTCGGCCATCAGGCTCTCCCGCTCGGCGCCGGCGGCGAACGCGTCGTACTGCTGCTCGAGGCCGGTGATCGCGGTGGACAGCTCCTGGGAGGCCTGGATCTGCTCGGCGATCTCGGCGTCGGTCCTCTCGGCGGCCTCGCGAAGGCCCTCCAGCGGGAAGACCAGCCCGGTGCCCCGGGTGACGGCGTCCAGGGCGGCGAGCGCGGCCGTCGGGTACTCCGCCTGGGCCAGGTAGTGCGGGACGTGCACGGCGTAGCCGAGGGCGTCGTAGCCCTTGGCGCCCAGCCTGAACTCGACCAGCGCGGCCGCGCTGCCCGGCACCTGGACCTTGCCGAAGGCGCTGGTCTGGCCGGCGACGAGCTCGGGGCGGCTGGCGTGGCCGGTGACGCCCAGCGGCCGGGTGTGCGGCACGGCCATCGGGATGCCGTGGGTGGTCACCAGCCTGCCGACGCCCAGCCGGGCCACCAGCGTCTCCACGGCGTCGGCGAACAGCTCCCACTCCCGGTCCGGCTCGGGGCCGGTGAGCACCAGGAACGGGGTGCCGGTGGTGTCGTGGAGAAGGCGCACCACGAGCTCGGGGCTCTCCACGGCCACCCAGCGGTCGGTGTCGAAGGTCATCACGGGACGCCGCGACCGGTAGTCCAGCAGGCGGTCCACGTCGAACGTCGCCACGACCCGGTGCTCCAGCTCGTCGAGCAGGTGGGCGATGGCGAGCCGTCCGGCGGCGCCAGCGTCCACGAACCCGTCGAAGTGGTAGAGCAGCACCGGATCGGTCAGCTCAGGGACATCCCCGCTGAGCCGGTAGAGATCCGTCGGGTCGGACACCGTTTCCAGCCTTTCGTCGGTCTTCTCTTCAGCTCAACCCGCCGGGGGGCCGCCGAATTCCGCAGGTTCTCGCCGATCACTGGGAACCCTACCGGGACACAAGGGGTCACACGCAGCCTGGCCTGAGCTTGAGGGGACGCGACCGGTCCGGCCCGTCCGGCCGCTCGGACCGGCCCGGCGGGGGCGGCGGGGACGGCGACCGCCGCCGGACATCACCGGGCGCCGCCGGAGGTCGCCGGGTACCGCCGACGGGCGCGAGGTCCGGGAGGAACACGCTGTGATCGGGGTGTTACCGGAGGTCAGAGGCGTTCCGGCCTCCCGGGCCCGCGGCGGCGGGCACGGCCCGGATGCCCGGCCAGGGCGAACACCCGAAATGTTCAGCCGTTAATGCCCGAGATTGTGGCATCAATCTGATTGGCGGCGTATAGGAAAACGGCCCTCCTTCGGTCATTCTGGGGGAGTGGGAACTACTACTCCGCGTAGGTCCGGCCTACCTCTCCGCATCCCTCCTCTGCCCTGCCCCTTCCCCAGCGAGGTCAGCCCGTACGTCGAGAGGGTCAACACCGAGACCCTCGACTGGCTCGCGGAGACGGGCCTGCTGGAGGACACCGAGACCCTGGAGCGATACCGGCGGGCGAAGTACGGCTGGCTGAGCGCGCGCACGTACCCGTACGCCGAACACCACACCCTGCGCCTGGCGACCGACTGGTGCGTCTGGCTGTTCGCCTTCGACGACGCCTTCTGCGAGGAGAACCGCGGCGCGGGCGAGATCAGCCGCGCCCTTCCCCGGTTCCTCGCCGTCCTCGACGACCTGGACGAGGACGACAAGCCCGACGACGCCTTCGCCCGGGCGCTGCTGGAGATCAAGTGCAGGATCGCCAGGTACGGCGACCCCGACCAGCTCGACCGCTGGAGGACCGTCACCAAGGACTACCTCTTCGCCCAGGTGTGGGAGGCGGCCAACCGCGAGGCCGACGTGGTGCCCCAGCCCGGGGACTACATCTTCATGCGGCGGCGCACCGGCGCCATGCTCACCGTCTTCGCCCTCATCGACGTCGCCAGCGGCCGCCGCCTCTCCCCCGAGGAGTGGCGCCACCCCGCGGTCAGGGCGGTCACCGAGAACGCCAACGACGTCGTCGTCTGGGACAACGATCTCATCTCGTACGCCAAGGAGAGCGAGGGCGCCAACTCCCGCAACAACCTGGTGAACGTGCTGGCCACCCACCGGGGCCACTCCCGCCAGCACGCCATGGAGGCGATCGGCGCCATGCGGAACCGGGCCATCGCCGAGATGGTGGAGCTGCGCCCCGCCCTGGAGGCGCTCGGCTCCGAGGCGGTGCTCGCCTACGTGCGGGGCCTGGAGTTCTGGATCAGCGGCAGCGTCGACTACTCGCTGACCAGCACCCGCTACACGACGGCGTGGGAGCGGGTGGGAGCCGGCGGCCGGCCCGCGACCGGCTGACCGGTCACAGGCCGCGCGTCCCGCGAGAGCGGCGCGCCCCGCGCGTCCCGCGGAGGCCGGTGCCCTACAGGGGTCGCTCGTCCTCGTGGTCGCCGAGCGCGAGGATGATCAACTCCTCCAGGTCCAGCTTCCTGCCCTGGCCGAAGGCCTCCTCGTGGGCCTTGTCGCCGAGGAGGCGCCTGCACTCCTTGACGCAGCGCTCGTGCTCGACATTGAAGAACGGCGAACCCAGCTGCGGCATCCCGAAGGTCCGCCAGTTGGCCTGGCCGCCGCCCATCAGCCGGGAGGCGAGCTCCGGCTGCCCGTCCTCCAGCGCCTGCTTGGCCACCACCTCGATCGCCAGGCCGATGCCGAGCACGTCGTGGAAGTAGCGCTTGAGGCGCAGCGCCTCACGGGCGTTCGACATGGCCTCGGCCGAGCGGCCCATCGCCTGGTACACGCTGGCGAGCGCGTAGATGGCGTACGAGCGCAGCCACAGCTCGCCGCGCTGGGTGCAGACCGCGATGCAGTCGCGCAGCAGCACCTCGGCCTCGGCGGGCTCGTTCTGGATGAGCAGCACCATGGACAGCTCGACGATCGAGGGCAGCAGGCCCGGGTTGAGCTCGCGCCCGCTCTTGTGGAACTCGATCGCCACCCCCAGCAGCGCGCTCGCCTTCTGCAGGTCGTTCTGCAGGAACGCGGCCGTGCCGAGCATCTTGGTGGCCAGGATGACCGCGCCGGAGTCGCCCACCCTGACGGCGTCGGAACTGCACTGCTCGGCCGCCTCGACGGCGCCGGTGATGTTGCCCTGCGCGCTGTGGATGTAGGACAGCACCCACAGGGCCTTGCACCGGTCGGGGGTCGGCTGGGTCGCCAGCTCCAGGGTCTTCTCCAGGTACAGCCTGCCCTCGCGGGCCAGACCGCAGGCCACCCACATGAACCACAGCGAGGACAGCAGTTTCAGCCCGGACTGCACCTCGCCGGGGGTGCGCAGGCAGTGGTCGAGCGCGACGCGGATGTTGTCGTGCTCGTGGCGCATCCTGACGTACCAGTAGACCTGGCGCGCGCCCGACCACGCCTCCTCGCTCCGCTTGGCGAGCTGCAGGTAGTAGTCGCGGTGCCGCGTCCTGATCGCGGCGGTCTCGCCGAGCTTCTCCAGCCACTCCTCGCCGTACTGCCGCAGGGTGTCGATCAGCCGGTAGCGGTGCCCGGACGGCGTGCCGTCGCTCAGCAGGATCGACTTCTCCACCAGGCTGGAGATGAGGTCCATGATGTCCTCGGAGGGGAGGTTGTCCCCGGAGCAGACGTAGCGGGCGGCGTCGAGCTCGAAGTCCCCGGCGAAGACCGACAGCCGCGCCCACAGCAGCCGCTCGGCGGGCTCGCACAGCTCGTGGCTCCAGCCGATCGCGGCCCGCAGCGTCTGGTGCCTGGGCAGCGCCGTGCGGCTGGCGCCCGCGAGCAGGCTGAACCGGTCGGCCAGCAGGCCGAGGATCTGCTCCACCGACAGGGCCCGCATCCGGACCGCCGCCAGCTCGATGGCGAGCGGGATGCCGTCCAGACGGCGGCAGAGCTCGGCCACCGGCCCGATGTTGTCCTCGTCCAGCAGGAAGCTGGGCACCACCGCGCTCGCCCGCACGGCGAAGAGCTGCACCGCCTCGTTGGTGAAGACGTCCTCGCCGGGGGAGTCGCCCGGGACGGTCAGCGGCGGGATGGCGACCGTGTGCTCGCCCCTGGCGTTGAGCGACTGGCGGCTGGTCGCCAGGATGGTCAGCCCAGGGGCGCCGGTGAGGAGATCCTCGAAGAGCGCGGCGCACGCGTCGACCAGGTGCTCGCAGGTGTCGATGATCAGCAGGAGCTCGCGGTCGCCCAGCCACTCGATCAGCGTCTCGTCGGCCGAGCGGGCGGACTGGTCGGCGATGCCGAGGGCCGAGGTGATCGTGTGGCGGACCATGCCGGAGTCCTGGAGGCGGGCCAGGTCGGCGAACCAGACGCCGTCCCTGAAGCCGGTCCGCATCTCGTGCGCGATCCGCAGGGCGGTACGGGACTTGCCGACGCCCCCGATGCCGGTCACGGTGACCAGGCGGTGCTCGCCCAGCCGCTGCCGGAGCGTGGTGAGCAACCTGGTGCGCCCCACGAAGCTGGTCAGCTCGTTGGGGAGATTGCCGTCTCGCCGCCAACCTGATGGCGTTGTCATGGCGCCTCACGGGGGGTAGCTGAAACCTGCCACCGCATCGTACCGCCTGGTTTGCCGCCTGTCCCCGGCGTTGCCGGGCACGGAAGGCCTTTCCCCGGCGTCGCCGGGCGCGGGCGGCCTTTCCCGGGCGCCCACCCCGCGCGGGTGGCTAGCATGGGGCTGTGACAGTGCCAGAACCCGATGACCTGCGCCCCGTCGACCTCTCCGACGACGGCCTGCCGATCCTGCCCGACCAGACCCTGGACGACACCGACCTCGGCTGGAGCGAGTGGCGCGAGGCCGACGACGACGCCCGCCTGATCGAGGACCGCCCGCCCCACTGGTAGGCGACCGGCCCGGCGCCCGCGAGGTCTCCCTCCGCGAACACCGGGCCGGCGGGGATCGGTCAGGCCCGTGCCGTCCGGGGCGGGGCCGCCGGGGCCGCCGGGATCGCCGGCGGCCCGCTCCGGGCGGCGATCACCACGGCGCCGGCGCCGGCGGCGCCACCACGGGCGGGCGGTCGTCGCAGGTGACGGTGTTCGGCAGCAGCCAGGGCGCGAGCCACGAGCCGCCCGCGTCGCCGCCCCCGTCGTTGCCGCCGAGGTCGGTCAGCGAGAACTCCGAGCCGGTGGGCGGGAAGCCGAACGACCCGCAGTTGTTGACGCCGACCGCGCCCACGTTGCGGGCGTCCACGTTCTCGAACGTCGCCGAGCCCTTCACGCGGGCACTGACCACCGAGGTGCCCGTGCCGTCGACCCTGATGTCCTTGAAGTGGACGCCGGTGATCGAGTAGAGGTCCTTCACACCCCAGTCGCTGACCAGCATGATCGCGTTGTAGGTGTTGTCGAGGAAGTGGTTGCCGGTCACCCGGACGTCCGCCTCGATGCTCCTGTCGAGCGCGTAGAACCAGATGGCCCCCAGCCCGATCCTCCAGTTCAGCTCGAACGTGCCGGCGCGGACCGTGGTGTTGTCCTTGATCGACAGCTTCCCGGCGAACGCCTCGGCGCCGAAGCGGGATCCGACGTGCAGCGCGCTGCCCTCGCGGACCGGGTCGGCCACCAGGTTGTTCGAGACGGTGTTGTCCGTGCCGCCGTAGACGGCGATGCCGTTGGCCAGCGTCGGGGTCTGCACGGTGTTGCGGTCGAACGTGTTGCCGGTGTTGGCGATCTTCTCCGACCACAGGGCGAGGCCGTCGTCGCCCGTGTTGCGGGTGACGTTGTTCGACACGACCGAGTTCGTGACGCCGCCGTGGAAGTTGAGGGCGTCGGCGATCTGGTCGACGATCATGTTGTTGGTGATCCTCAGGTTCGTCATCGGACCGTCGAACCACATGCCGACCTTGGTGTGGCGGATGTGCAGGCCGTCGATGGTCGAGTCGCTCAGCGCCCCGCCGATCGCGTTCACCTGGTCGGTGTCGATGCGCTCGCGGACGTCGCCCTCGATCGCGAAGCCGGACAGGTGGACGTTCCTGCTGCCGCCCGCCGACGCGTCCTTGCCGTAGAAGCCGACGCCGGTGTGCGTCGAGCCGTCGGGGGCGGGGGCCGGGAGGGCGACCTGCCTGCCCTTGATGATCGTGTACCAGTTCCCGGCGCCCTCGATCGTCACGTCGTCGACGATGATGTGGCGGTTCACCCGGTAGACGCCCGGGGGGACGTACACCTTGAGGTTCTTGCGCTTGGCGAAGGCGATGGCCGCCTCGAACGCGCCGGCGGAGTCGCGCCGCCCGAACGGGTCGGCGCCGAACACCACCACGTTCGCCGCGACGAGCCGGACGCGCGGCGCGCCCACGAACTCGGAGTCGAGCAGGTCGACGACCGTCCACGCGGCCTTGCTCGCGGCCGGGACGGTCAGCCGCACCCGGTCGCCCGCCCTGTAGACGCGGCCGAGCAGCAGACGCTGCTCGTCGTAGAAGTGGGTCGGGCGGAACGGCTTGGTGACGACCGGGGCCGGTGTCGTGGCCGACGGCACACAGGCGCACTCGGTGATCCACCAGTCGGGGTGGAGCAGGTCGGCGTTCGGGTCGTTGGTGAACGGATACTGGTTGTACAGCCAGGAGTACTGCGAGGTGAGGGTCATCGCCCTCCTGCCGCCGCCGTTGACCGTGACGTCGAGCGGCGCGGTGATGCCGCCGCCGTCCGGCGCGTCCGGGATGCTGTAGCGCACCGTGATCGCGTTGGCCGTGGCCGGCAGCGTGAACTCCACGTGCTGGCCCGGCGTCAGCCTGACCGCCCTGCGGCCCGACGCCTCGGACGGCAGCGTGTACGCGGTCCGGTCCGGGCCGATGACGGTGCCGTTCGTGACGGCGTTCTCGGCCTCCTGCTCGGCGAAGCGGACGTCGGCGCCCCGGCCCGCGACGAGCGCCGGGTTCAGGGCGGCGCGCGTGACGACGGGGGCGGCGGCGCGGGTCGTGCCGCCCGTGCCGCCCGCGGCCCGGTCGGCGAGGGCCGCGAGGGCGGGGCCCGCGGGCGCGACGCCCAGCCCGGCGACGGTGACGGCCAGCGTCGTGACCGCCACCGCCGCTCTCCGCGCCGACCTGCCGGACCACCTCGCCATGGCTCCTGTGATGCTGCGCGACATCGGACGCTCGTTTCTCTCGGGGGGTGGGCACCTGAGGGCGCTCGGGGGGCGGACGCCATGAGGGTGAGGTGACAGTAGGACTCGCGTACACCGTTCCACAAGAGTTCTGTGAAATAATTTCGTAACGTTGCTACATCTCTGCGTTGGTTCTACATCTTCTTGCAAATTCCTGTCAGGGTGACCGGCCTCGGAGCGCGACCGTGGCGCGTGCGGCGCCCTACGGGCGCGCGGAGGGACGCGGGATCCGGGCGAACGCGAGAGACGGGGGCGCCGGGGGCGCCGGGGGCGCCGGGGGCGCCGAGGGCGCCGAGGGCGCCGGGGGGTGCCGGGGGCGGGGAAGGGGGCCGCTACCGCTCGTGGCGCCGGCGCGCGAGATGGACGGTGATGTCGGCGGTGAGCTCGACCGTCTCGGGCAGGACACGCGCGATCCGGTCGAACGCCAGCTCCCGCTCCGGGGCCGGCAGGACGAGGTAGGCCGAGACGGTCGAGAGATGGCCGATGTAGTCACGGGCGCTCAGGAGCAGGCGCCGCTCGACCACCGCCTGCCGGACGTCGGTGAACCACCGCGACCGCCGCAGCTCCGTACCCGGCCACTGCATGTCGCTCCCCGGAGGCGTCCCGTCGGGAGAGGGAACGTCGTCGTCGGCCAGGAACGGCGACCGTGCCACGCGCACGGCCTCCTCCACGGCCGGGTCGGCCGGACGGAACGGCCCGCCGAACGAGGCGAACACGCCGTCGGGCTCCAGGAGCGCGGCCACGCGTGACCACCGCCCCCGAGGTGCGGTCCAGTGCAGTGCCGCCGCCGCGTAGACCAGCCCGTACCCGCGGTCCGGCCGCAGGTCCTCGAACGCGGCCCGCACGGTCCTGACGTTCGCCGGTACGTGCCGGCGCAGCTCGGCGAGCATCGCCTCGTCGGGTTCGGTCGCGGTGACCTCGACCCCCGGCCGGGCGAACAGGCGGGTCGCCTTGCCCGTCCCGGCGCCGATCTCCAGGGCCGTGCGGAGCGGCCGCGCCGCGTACGCCGTCACCAGGCCGAGAAGCTCCTCCGGATAGCCCGGCCGGAACCGTTCGTAGGCCTCCGCGATCGCTCCGAAGCTCAGTGCGCGCTCAGACATGCCGAGCATCCTGACACGAGGCGGGGCCCGCCGGGGCCCGCCGGGGACCGCTAGGAGACCACGTCCTTGGCGCGGAAGCGGCGGAAGGCGAAGGCGATCAGGATCACCGAGTAGGTGACCGAGACGGCCACCCCCTTGAGCATGCCGTCGTACTGCGGTTGCGGGGCCAGGGCGTCCAGCCATGCGGTGTTCCAGAACGTCGGCAGGAACTCCCTGAGGAAGCCGAGCTCCTCGACCGCCTGCAGGATGTTGCTGACGATCACCAGGCCGACCGCCCCGCCGACCGCCCCCAGCGGGGCGTCGGTGCCGACCGAGAGCAGAAAGGCCAGGGAGGCGACCACGAGCTGGCTGACCATGGCGTAGCCGACCACCACCGCGAACCGGGGCAGCATGTCCAGGGCGGCGATCGTCTCGCCGGTCCCGGGCACCCGGACGTCGTTCCAGCCGAAGGCGAGGGTCCCGGCCAGCAGCGCCATCACCGGCACGCAGATCACCGCCGCCGCCGAGTAGCCCAGCGCGACGATCAGCTTCTGGCGCAGCAGCCGGTCCCGGGGGATCGGGGCGGCCAGCAGGTAGCGCAGCGACGACCAGCTCGCCTCGACGGCCACGGTGTCGCCGCAGAACAGCGCCACCGCGACGACCAGCAGGAACGTCGCCGAGACCGACAGGGCGAACGCCGCGAAGTTCAGCCCGCCCTCGGTGGCCAGGTCGGAGATGCGCAGCGTGGTGGCCGGCTGACCGGACCCGGCGCCGAACGTGAAGGCGATCACCAGGATCCACGGCAGCGCGAGCAGCAGGCCGAACATCACCAGCGTGCGGCGCCGCTTGAACTGGCGGACGACCTCCACACCGAGCGGCAGCGTGCGCCCCGGGGCGTACCCGCGCGCCGCGCCGGTCGAGGCCGTGCCCGCCGTGGCGGTGCCGCCCGCGGTGCCGTCCGCGGGCCCGCCGGTCGGGGGCGGCACGGGCGCGGACGCGGGTGCGGGCGAGACGTCGCTCACGCTTTCTCTCCGATCAGGTCCAGGAAGACGTCCTCCAGGCGGGTGCCCGAGCCGTCGACGGGCGTGCGGCTGTCCAGCAGCTCGCTCACCGTCCCGGCCGTGACGAGGCGCCCGCGGTGCATGACCACCACGTGGCTGCACGACTGCTCCACCTCGGCGAGCAGGTGGCTGGAGACGATGACGGTACGGCCCCCCTCGGCGTAGCGGATCAGCACCTCGCGCATCTCGCGGATCTGGGGCGGGTCCAGGCCGTTGGTGGGCTCGTCCAGGACGAGCAGGTCGGGCAGGCCGAGCATGGCCTGCGCGATGGCCAGGCGCTGGCGCATGCCCTGGGAGTAGGTGCGCACGGCACGGTCCAGCGCCTTGCCGAGCCCGGCGATCTCCAGGGCCTCGGCGAACCGGGCGTCCTCGGCGGGCCTGCCGGTGGCCTTCCAGTACAGCTCCAGGTTGTCGCGCCCGGACAGGTGCGGCAGGAACCCCGGCCCCTCGACGAACGAGCCCAGCCGCGACAGCACCGGCGCGCCGGGCACCACCCGGTGGCCGAAGATCCGCACCTCGCCGCCGTCGGGCCGGATCAGGCCCATCAGCATGCGCAGCGTGGTGGTCTTGCCCGCCCCGTTGGGGCCGAGCAGGCCCAGCACCTGGCCCTGCTCGACGGTGAACGACAGATCGTTCACGGCGAGCTCGCCGTTGCGGTACGCCTTGGTCAGGCCGCTGATCCGCAGCGGTACGGCGGCCAGCTCCGGGTCGTGCTCGTCGGCGGCGCGGCGCCGCCCGGCCAGCAGCAGGGCCGTCGCGACGACCAGGGCGGCCGGCGGCAGCGCCCAGATCCACCAGGCGGGACCGGTGGAGGGGGTGCGCAGCGCGGCGTGGGTGGGGACGGTCACCGAGGGGGAGACCAGGCCCACGGTGTGGACGGCCGGGGCGGTGGGGGTGCTGTAGCCCAGGTCGGTGGTGGTGAACGCGACCCGCAGCCGGTGCCCGACGTCGAACCCGTGGTCGACGGCGGGCAGCGTCACCGTGGCCTCGCCGGAGCCGTCCGCGCCGAGCGCGATCCTCACCGGGGCGGCGAGTCCCTCGGGCAGGATCGGCGCCTGGGTGGCGCCCGCGACGTCGTAGAGCTTGGCGAACAGCGTCACCTCACGCCCGGCCCCGCCGCCCGTGCCCCCTGCGCCGCCCGTGGTCCCGGTGCCCGCGGCCCCGTTCTCCGTGTCGCCCGAGGGGACGGTCGCGGAACCGGGCGGGGAGGAGACCCGCACCCGGACCGTCGAGCTGCCGGTGACCTGGAGCGGCGCGGTCAGCGGGGCGGACTCGAAGGTGGCGCTCTGCCCGGCCATGTCGGCCGAGATGTTCACCGCGCCGCCGAGGCCGCCCAGGCCGGGAACCGCGGAGATCGAGGCCGGGGAGCCGCCGGGCGGGTTGGCGACCGGCTGGTCGGGGCCGCTGAGCGGCACCGAGACCCGGCCGCTGCCCGACAGCCCCGGATAGTCGCGGGCGACGGCGTGCAACTGGACCGGGCGGCGGGTGCCGGGGTCGCGCCCGCCGTCACGGGTCACGGTGAAGGCGCCGCCCCGCTCGCCGCTCTGCTCGCCGTCCCGCCCGGCGCCGGTCCCCCTCAGGTGACGGTCGAACCAGTCGAGCGTCCTGTCGTGCAGCCAGTCGGCCTCGCCGTTGCCGCCGTCGTGCCCGCCGTCGAACCAGGCGACCTCCACCGGGGCGCCGGTGGCGGCGACGGCCCTGGCGTTGGCGTCGGCCTGGCCGAGCGTGAACAGCGAGTCGCGCCGCCCCTGCAGCAGCAGCGTCGGGATCCTGATCCTGCCGGCCACCGAGACCGGGCTGGACCTGCGGAGCGTCTTCACGGCCTCGGGCGTCGCCCGGCCGCTCTCCGCGATCCCCTGGTACATCTCACAGATCTCCGGCAGGAAACGGCCGCACCGCACCTCCTGCGGGGTGAGCGGCCGGTCGGTCCCGGGCCGTGCCGCGCCGCCGTCGGCCCCCTCGCCGCTGCCCTCGTCGCCGTCGTCACCGCCGGCGCCGCCGTTCCCGCCGCCGAGGGCGGCCAGGCCGCCGGCGCCGCCCGCGCCGGACGCGGGACCGCCCCGGCTGAAGAACAGTCCGGCCCACATGCGCTTGAACACCCCGCTCTCGGGGCCGTCGCCGGTGGCGTTCGGGAACAGCGCGTCGGCCAGGTCGTACCAGGTGATCTGCGGGACGATCGCGTCGATCCTGGGGTCGTGGGCGGCGGCCATCAGCGCGATGGCGCCGCCGTAGGAACCGCCGGCGATGCCCGCGCGGGGGTCGCCCGCCGCGTCCAGCAGGACCTCGGGCCGCTTCGCGGCCCAGTCGACGAGCTGGCGCACGTCCTTGACCTCGTAGTCGGGGGAGTTCAGCGCGATCTGCCCCGAGGAGCGCCCGAAGCCCCGGGCCGACCAGGTCAGCACCGCGTAACCGTCCTGCGCCAGCCGCAGGGCGGACTGCCTGACGCTCTGCTTGCTGCCGCCGAAGCCGTGCGCGAGCAGCACCACCGGGGCCCGGCCGCCCCCGGCCGGGGGGAAGAAGCTCGTGTCCAGCGTGACGCGCTGGTCGTCCCGCGGGCCGTCCACCACGGCGATCATCTGGTTGTGCGCCCGCACCTGCGGCGCGGACGGCCACACCAGCCAGGTCACGACACCGATCGCCAGCACGGCGACCACCGCGACCCAGACGGCCCGCCTTCCCCCACGTCTCATAGCGCGAGCCTACTGACCCCGTCCAACTTCCCCCTGAGACCGTTCTCAGGTTGGTAGTGCCGGTCAGGGTGGATCTGAGCTGGTCAATGGCCATATGTGCCCATCTGGGATCGTCTGGGCTGTACGGCGGCGGCATCCGGCGTCACGGACCGCCCGTCGTGGGCGGAGAGGAGGTGGTCGCCCCGATGCCTCAGGGTTCTCCCCGATTGCGGAGCAAGGCGCAGGGCGGCATCATTTCGCGCGTGAAGCCAGTAGAGAGCCTCCGAAGAAGAGCGACCCCCGTCATCGAATGGGCCCTGCCCTACTGGACACGGGGAGAGGCGGGCAGGGAGACCCCCGAGGATCTGTTCAGGCTCCTCTACCTCGGCTGGCTGGTGGCTTTCTCGTTCAAGGTGCTCGGCGCCTCCTGGGACGTCTCCTGGCACTTCAAGTGGCTCCGCGACGACCTGGCCCCGCCGCACCTGCTCAACAGCGTCGGCACCGCCGTCGCGCTCGCGCTCACGATCATCCACCTCTACACCGGGTACGGCGTCGACAGGCTCGCGCAGCGCCTGATCGCCTGGGGTACGGGGATCTTCCTGCTCGCCGTGCCGCTGGACCTGATCAACCACCGGGTCAACGGGCTCGACATCACCTCGTGGAGCCCGTCCCACCTGATGCTCTACATCGGCACGCTCTTCATGATCTGCGGCGTCATCCGCGGCTGGTTCGTGCGGGCGGTGCCGGGGCGGACGCGCACGCTCGTCCTGGGCGGGCTCTTCGTGTTCCTCTTCGAGAACGTCTGGTTCCCCGAGCAGCACCAGGAGTACGGCGTCTACGGCCTCGCGGCCTGGGACCGGGGCGCACCGGAGGCGGAACCCATCCTGATCAAGTTCGCCGCCGACCAGATCGGCCTGCCGGTGACCGACAGGGCGGTGGCGCTGCACTTCACGCTGCCCGTGCCCGACGCGCTCTACCCGCTCTACGCCGCGATCGCCGCGCTGCTGGTCGCCGTCTACGCCCGCGCGATGATCGGCCGGATGTTCTCCGCCACCGCCGTGATCGGCGCCTACATCGCCTTCCGCATGCTGATCTGGCCGCTCCTGGCCCTCGCCGACTTCCCGCGCTCGGCCGTGCCGGTCTTCCTGATCGCCGGGGCGCTCGCCGTCGACCTGGCGTTCCTGATCAGGATCCCCGTCGTCAGGGCGCTGGTCGGGTCGCTGGGCGCGGTCGTCCTCGTCGACCAGGCGCTGCGCCTCCAGAACGCGATGTTCATGTCACCGCCGCTGGTCCCCCCGATGACCATGCTGGCCGGTGGGGCGGGGCTGGCCGTGCTCTGGCTGGCGGCCGAATGGTCGTTCGACCGCCACACCCTGCGGGCTCAGGACAGGGAGGCCGTGGTCAGCGCCACCGCGACCCCGTAGGCCACGCCCATCACGACCAGTTCGGCCGCCACCCACCCGGCGACCGCCGTCGCCCGTCCCCGGGCGACGTGCGGCAGCAGGCGGAAGCGGATGTGGGCGGCGAGCGGGATCAGCAGTGCGACGCAGACGGCCTTGGCCACCAGCAGCGGCCCGTACTCGCCGCTCAGCAGCGCCCCGGGCAGCTCCACCCCGGGCGTGAGGGCCATCGTGGCCAGGCCGTTCACCACCCCGGACACGCTCACCACCACCAGCGCCAGCGTCGCCAGCCGGGAGAACGCCGGCAGCACCCGCGCCAGCAGCCCGCGGTCCGAGGCGACCAGCGCGACGACCGCGACCAGCCCGCCGGTCCACGCCGCAGACCCCATCACGTGCAGCTCCATCGAGATCATGATGGGGTCGTGCCAGACCGAGTCGACCGCGTGGCCGGTCACCGGGATCGGCAGCAGGCCGAAGAAGGCGACCACGATCCGCAACTCGGCCGGGACCTTCTCGCCGTAGCGCACGGCCAGCAGCCCGATCGCGGCGGCCGACAGGGCGCAGGCCGCGCTGAAGAGCATGCCCTGACCGGCGCCGACGCCGCCCACGTACTCGGCGATCATGCCCGGCGTGGGCAACAGGCCGGGGTTGAGCTCGGCCGTCTGGAACACGATGACGACCAGCGCGAGCAGCGCCCACGCCCACGCGAAGGTCACGGCCATCGGCCGCGCCCGGCGCATCACCGGCTCGGTCCGCTCCGGGTCGTCGAACCCGAGCAGCCTCGGCAGCAGGCTCAGCCCGACCACCGCCACGGCCGCCAGGTCCAGCAGCACCCGCAGCACCGGCAGGCCGTACTCCACCAGCGGTCCGGGCACGTCGATGCCCGGCACCGCCTCCTGGGCGGTGAAGGCCGTCGCGGCCAGCACGGCCACCAGCGCGCCCGACACCAGCCCGCCGGTCAGCAGTCTCCTGGTCGTGGCGCTCTCGCGCGGGACCGGTTCGGCGGTCACGGTCATGGGGCGCCTTCCCGCTCCCTGGTACGGCGCATGGCCACCACGGTGGCCCCGCCCAGCAGCACGATGGAACCGGCGATCCACAGCACGGCCATCCCCGCCCCGCCGTTCTGCGCGGCCTCGGCGGCCTGGGCGCCCAGGCCGAGCTCCTGCTCCCGCGGCGCGGCGGCGGAGACCGCCGGGGCGGGGGTGGCCGGGACGGCGGAGGCGGGCCCTGCGGCGCCCGGCCCCGGCGCGGTCAGGGTGAAGGTGGTCTTGCTGGAGACGGGATGACCGTCGGAGGAGAGGATCCGGTAGCCGACCACGTAGGTCCCGGCGGGGCCCAGCGGCCTGACGCCGACGGCCACCCGCGCGCCGTCGACGGTGGTCCTGCCGTCCTCCCAGCGGGTGCCGTCCGGGCCGGTCACGCTGATCCGCGCGTACCCCTGCCGGACCGCCTGGTCGAAGACGAGCGTGATCCTCGAGGGGCCGTTCGCCAGCTCGGCCCCGTCCTTGGGATCACTGCCGATCAGCACGTTGTGGGCCTGCGCCGGGGTGACCGCGCCGAGCGACGCGGTGACCGCGAGGAGCAGGACCGTGAGTAGCCGCCTCACCGGTCGTGGCCTTCCGTTGGGTTCGTCATGACCCCGCCATGCTCCCATCCCCGGCGGCCGGGGAGCACGTCCGCGGAGCGCGGCCCTCCACGGTGGGAGCCGGCGCCGGGACCGTACCCCGTTCATTGCGCCGGGGGCACCGGCTTCTCCAGGGACGTCCTGAGCGCGCCGAGGAACGCGGCGGCGTCGCGGCCGTTGACGTAGCGGTGGTCGTAGGAGAGGCCGAGGGAGATCACCCTGCGGGTGACGAAGGCGCCCTCGCGGGTCTCCACCGTCTCGGGGCGGGGGGAGGTGAGGGAGAGCGCGCAGATGTGGCCGGGGAAGACGATCGGGACGGCCATGGTGATCGAGGCGTCGGTGTGCAGGGTCAGCATGATGTTGCCGCCCCGCAGGTCCTGCTCCCTGAACGACCCGTTCAGCGCGATGCCGCGGAAGCGGGTCAGGTCGCGGGCGATCTCGTCGAGCGGGCGCCGCCCGGCGTCGCGCACCACCGGCACGTACATGCCGTTGCCGACGTCGACGGTCACGCCCACCTCCGCCGTCGTGGCGCGCCGGGCGCGGCGGCCGTCGAGGGGGGTGGCGAAGAAGAGCGGGAAGTCCTCCAGCAGCCGCCCGGTCGCCTGGACGAGCAGCTCGGGCAGGCCGATCAGGGCGCGCAGCCGCTTGGACTCGGCGCGGGTGAACGGCAGCGCGTCGGTCACGTCCACCCGCATCGCGGTGAAGGAGGCGGGGATCTCCCGGTGGGAGCGCTCGACCACCTCGGCCGTCCGCCGCTGCGCCCTGGACGGCTCGATCAGATCGGTCTCCCCGGCGTTCCCGGTCTCCCCGGCGTTCCCGGTCTCCCCGGCGTTCCCGGTCTCCTCGACCTGCCCGGTCTCCCCGGCGTTCCCGGTCTCCGCGCCGCCCCCGCGCGCGCGGACGCCGTCCGGTCCCGCCCCGGAGGGCGACGGTACGAGCGGGTCCAGGTCGGACCGGCGGATCACCTTCCTGCCGAGCGCGCGGACCTGCTCCATGGAGATGCCCGACTCCTCCATGAAGCGCCGGGCCGGTTCGGTGACGACGGGCTCCCCCCGGCCGGCGACCGGCTCGACCCGCGTGACCGGCGGGGCCGGCGCGCCCGGCGCCGCCGGGGCGGCCTGCGTGACCTGCGTGACCACCGCGTGCCCGTTCCGCCCGTCCGGGAGGGACGGGTCGTACCCGCCGGCGGGGGAGAGCCCGTGCCCTCCCGGGAGGAACGGGTCCTGTCCGCCGGAGAGGGGCAGGTCGTGCCCGGTGGCCGCCGGGCCCGCCTCGGGGACCGCCCCCTCGGCCAGCAGGGTGGCGATCACCTGGCCGGGTTCGCACTCGGCGCCGGCCGCCAGCAGGTGCCGGACGACCCCGTCCAGCTCGGCGGTCAGCTCCTCGACCGCCTTGGAGGTCTCCAGCTCGACGAGCGGCTCCCCGGCGCGCACGGCCTGCCCGTCCTTGGCCACCCACTCCACCAGCACGTACGTGGCGTCGTTGTTGTTGAGCTTGGGCACCCGGACCTCGGTCACGAGAGGGCCTCCACGATCGCGTTCCGGATGTCGTCGGCCTGGAGCAGGACCTCGCGCTCCAGGTGGGGCGCGGCCGGGATGACGCTGTCGGCCGCGCTGAGAAGGCCGATGGGGCGGCGCAGGGCGGGCCAGAGCCGGGGGTAGAGCACCCGCGACACCTCCGCGCCCCACGTGCCGCCCGCCGAGCCGTCCTCGACCACGCACACGTGCCGGGCCCGCTCCAGCCCGGCGAGTTCGGGCAGCGGGTAGAGCCGGGAGGGGATCAGCAGCTCGCAGGCCACGTCGTCCTCCAGCAGCAGGGCGCGCGCGGCCTCCAGCGCCCGGTGCGTCATGCCGCCGTGGGTGACGAGCACGCAGTCGGGCTCGGACACCCCGTCCACGAAGACCCGGGCGACGCCGTCGCGCACCTCGTACGCGAACAGGTCGTCCACCACGCCGCCGGTGTACATCCGCCGGGTGTAGAGGACCTTGTCCTCGAACAACAGGCAGGGCCGCTCCTGCGCGAACATCTCGGCGAACAGCGCCCCGGCGTCGTGGAACGGCGTCATCTCGAACAGCGACAGTCCCGGGACGCCGATGAAGTGCTTCTGCGGGCTCTGGCTGTGGGTGGGGCCGTACCCCCGGTTGCCGCCCGACGGGCAGCGCACGACCAGCGGGATCGGGACCGGCCTGCCGTACATGGAGGTGGACTTGGCGGCGAAGTTCACGAGCTGGTCGAAGGCGAGCGCGGCGAAGTCGGCGAACATGATCTCGACGATCGCCCGGTCCCCGGCCAGCGCCAGGCCCGCGCCGATGCCGGTGATCGCGCCCTCGCTGAGCGGGGTGGAGCGCACGCGGTGACCGAAGCGGGTGGACAGCCCCCGGGTGACCTTGAAGGCGCCGCCGTAGGGGTCGGAGATGTCCTCGCCGAGCAGATGCACCCGGGGGTCGGCCTCCATCAGGTCGTGCAGGGCGCGGTTGAGGTGCTCGGAGACGCGCGTCACCCGCGCTCCCACACCGACGGCGGCCGGGCCGTGACCTCGGCGGCGATCCGCGCGACGCGCTCGCGGGCCCGGGCGTCCAGCGCGGGGAAGGAGTCGGGGAAGGCGGCGGCGTAGCGGGCGTGCCAGTCCTGGCCGGCGGCCAGGGCGACCTCCTCGGGACTCCTGCTGTCGTCGCCCTTGCTGTGCGGGCCGATCCGGTGCGTGACGAACTCGACGACCAGCGGTCCCTGCCCCGAGCGGACCGCCTCGACCGGCGCGGCCAGCCCGGCGCGGATCTCGTCCACCTCGGTGGAGGTCACGCGGTGGTACGGGACGTCGAACGCGGCGGCGCGAGCCGCGACGCTCCCGGCCATCTGCTCCCGCGTCGGGGTGGACTGCGCGATGCCGTTGTTCTCCACGACGACCAGCAGCGGGACCCGCCAGAGCCGGGCCATGTTGAGCGCCTCGTAGACCGCGCCCTCGCCCCAGGTGCCGTCGCCGACGTACACGCAGGCGAGCGCCCCGGTCCCGGCCAGCTTCAGCGCCACGCCCACCGCGACCGGCAGGCTCTCGCCCTGGACGCCGGTGGACAGGAAGCGGCGGTGGTAGACGTGCTGGCTGCCGCCCACCCCCGCGCAGAGGGCGCCCTCGCGGCCCATGATCTCGGCGAGCAGCGCGTGCGGCTCGGCGTACCTGGCCAGGAAGTGGCCGTGACCCCGGTGGTTGCTGAGGACGAAGTCCTCCTCGCGGAACAGCGGCGCGAGGGCGACGGGGATGTACTCCTGCCCCAGGCAGGTGTGGGTGGTACCGCTCAGCTCACCCGTCTCGAAGAGCCTGAGCAGGGTCAGCTCGAAGTGGCGGATCAGCAGGAGGAGCTCCAGATCCTCCTGGGCCGGCGGGAGCGGCGATCTCCGCAGGTCATGGGATGTCGAAACGGTGGCGACCACGTGTGCTCCTGGCATCGGGAGAGAGGGAACACGCTCGGCCGGGCGCGAGAGGACGGCATGGGAGCGCTCCCATACGGGAGGGTAAGAGGCCGGGATGTGAGTGTCAATGACTGGGAAGATGACAGAAAATCAGGAAAGTTAAAAAGTCGGTTTTATCTACCGAAGGGCCCTAACAGCCTGTCTATTAGGCTTTATTGGTCTCGAAAACGATCCGGAAACCTTGACGAATTTGGCGTGTCATCCCTAGCCTCCTCCGTGGGAGCGTTCCCACGCAGCCGTGTCCGCACGGTGGACGACGCGCTCAGGGGGGCGGTCTCGTCCCGCTCGCGTGCCCACGTCGCCCGGCGGCGGAGAACGTCCGCGCCGATCATCACCGCCACCGGACCTGCCCGTCCCCCTGGGACGCGCCGATCCGGCCGGCCACTCATGGGACCGCCCGCTCGGGCGGTCCCGTTCTCCACCGCGAGGGGGCTCCGGTGGTCCCTCTCGCCAGCACGGAGGTGTCGTGACGCGAACCGGCCTCTCACCGGCCAAGAAAGCACTGCTCGCCCAGCGTCTGGGCGGTCGCGTCGTCGCGGCGTCGATCCCGCCGCGCCCGGCCGGCACGCCACCGCCGCTCTCGGCGGCTCAGGAGCGCCTGTGGTTCCTGGAGCAGTACGCCCCCGGCACCTGCGCCTACACCGTGGCCTTCGCCGCCACCCTGGAGGGGGAGGTCGACGAGGCGGCGCTCGGCCGCGCCCTGACCGAGGTGGCGCGGCGCCACGAGAGCCTGCGCACCCGGCTGGTCACCACCGACGAGGGCGGCCCCGCGGCCGTCGTGGACGACGCGCCCCCGGCGAACGACGCGCCCCCGGTGGGCGACGCGTTCCCGGCGAACGGTGTGTCCACGGCGAACGGCACGCCTGCGTCGAACGGCACGCCTCCGGCGGACGGCGCGTCCCCGGCCGGGCCGGGGGCCGGGCCGCGGATCGAGCTGCGGGTCACCGACGACCCCGCCGAGATCGACGCCGAGACCGCCAGGCCGTTCGACCTGGCCACCGGCCCGCTCCTGCGGGCGCTGCTGGTGCGGCGCGGACCGGCCGAGCACGTGCTGCTGCTCACCATGCACCACGCGGTGACCGACGGCTGGTCCTGCGACATCGTCATGGAGGAACTGCTCACCCTGCACGCCGCGTACCGCGAGGGGCGCGAGGCGGACCTGCCGGCGGTGCGGGTGCGCTACGGCGACTACGCGCACTGGCAGCGCGGGCGCGACCACGCCGAGGACATCGGCTACTGGCGGCGGCGCCTGGACGGGCTGGCCCCGCTGGAACTGCCCACCGACCACCCCCGGCCGGCCGAGCAGGGATGGCGGGGCGCCGCCTGCGGCGTGACGCTCGACCCCGAGCTCACCGAGGCCGTCACCGCCCTCGGCCGCTCCCGCGGCGCCACCCCGTACATGACGCTGCTGGCCGCCTTCGAGGTGCTGCTCTGGCGTTACTCGGGACAGCGCGACTTCGCCGTCGGCTCGCCCGTCTCCGGCCGGGACCTGCCCGAGCTGGAGCGGGTCGTCGGGGTGTTCGTCAACTCGCTGCCGATGCGCGCCGACCTGTCCGGCGACCCCACGTTCACCGGCCTGCTGGAGCGGGTCAGGGAGACGGCGCTGGACGCCTACGCCCACCAGGAGCTCCCCTTCGACCGCCTGGTCGGCGAGCTGGGCGTGGAACGGGACGTGGCCCGTACGCCGGTGTTCCAGGTGATGTTCGCCCTGCAGAACTACCGGTCCCGGCCGCTGGACACGCCGGGCCTGAACATGACCCCGCTCCCGGTCACGGTCACGGCCAGCCGCTTCGACCTCGCCCTCTACCTGTTCGACACCCCCGACGGACTGGTCGGCCACTTCACCTACGGCACCGCGCTGTTCCGGCCCGACACGATCGAGCGGATGGCCGCCTGCTTCGAGCGGCTGCTGAGGTCCGTCGTCGCCGACCCGGACGCGCCGATCTCCGAGCTGGAGTTCCTGCCGCCGGACGAGCGCCGCCGGGTGCTGGCACTCGGCGAGTCGGGACCGGTGACGCCGCTGGGCCCCGGCCTGCTGCACGAGGCCGTGAGCGAGCGGGCCCGGCTCGTCCCGGACGCCGTCGCGGTCGTCGCCGGCGACGTCTCGCTGACCTACGCGGAGCTGGAGCGGCGGTCCGACCGGCTCGCCCGCCTGCTGCGGCGCCGGGGCGTGGGCGCCGGGGACCGGGTCGCCGTCCTGCTGGAGCAGTCGGCCGAGACGGCCGTCGCGGTGCTCGGCGTGCTCAAGGCCGGTGCCGCCTACCTGCCGCTGGACCCCGAGCACCCCGCCGAGCGGCTGGCGTACGTGCTCTCCGACGCCGGCGCGCGGGCCGTCGTGACCACCTCGGAGCTCCGCGACCGCGTGCCGGGCGACCTGCCGGCGGTCCTCGCCGCCGGTCCCGACGGGCGCGGGGGAGAGATCGGCGGACCGGACGGGGACGGGCCGGACCACGCGGGCACCTCCGGAGAGGGGCCCGTGGACAGCGGCGTCACCCCCGACGACCTGGCCTACGTCATCTACACCTCCGGGACCACCGGCCGGCCCAAGGGCGTGGCCGTGCAGCACCGGCAGGTGATGGTCTACCTGGCCGGGGTGCGGGAACGGCTGGAGATCGAACCCGGCGGCGTGTACGGGCTGCTGCAGTCCCTCGCGTTCGACTTCGGGATCACGATCTTCTATCTCTGCCTGATGACGGGGGGCGCGCTGCACCTCGTCCCCTCCCGCACGGCCGGACCCGAGCTGGCCGCCTACTTCCGCAGGCACGGCCTCGACTACCTCAAGATCACGCCGTCCCACCTGGCGGCGCTGCTCGCCGACGCCACCCCGGACGAGCTGCTCCCGCGCAAGCTGCTGATCCTCGGCGGCGAGGCCGCGCCCCGGGCCTGGGCGACCGGGCTCGCGGCGGCCGGGCGGTGCAGGGTGGTCAACCACTACGGCCCCACCGAGACCACCGTCGGCGTCACCACCTACCCGGTCGACCCGGGGGGCACCACCCCCTCCGACGCGGCCGTCGGTGTCGCGGGCGAGGGCGGGAGCGGCGCGGTGGGGGCCGGAACGGTCCTGCCCATCGGCACGCCCATGCCCGGCGCCACGGTACGGGTGCTCGACGACGACCTGCGGCCCGTCCCCGCGGGCGTGCCCGGCGAGATCTTCCTCGGCGGCGACCGGCTCGCCCGCGGCTACCTGAACCGTCCCGGGCTCACCGCCGACCGCTTCCTGCCCGACCCGTACGGCGCCCCCGGGGCCCGGATGTACCGGACCGGAGACCTCGGCCGGTGGCTGCCCGGCGGGGAGCTGGAGTTCCTCGGCCGCCGCGACCTCCAGATGAAGATCCGTGGCTACCGGGTGGAGCCGGGCGAGATCGAGGCGGTGCTCGCCGAGCACCCGGCGGTGGCGCACGCGGTCGTGGAACTGCGGGGCGGGCGGCTGGCCGCCTACCTGGTCGCCGCCGACGCGCCCCCGGACGGCACGACTCCGGACGGCACGACTCCGGACGGCGCGTCTCCCGGTGGCGCGGTTCCGGACGGCGCGGAGCTGCGGTCCTGGCTCGCGGAGCGGCTCCCCGACTACATGGTCCCGGCCCGCTACCTCTGGCTGGAGGAGCTGCCGCTCAAGTCGCACGGCAAGGTCGACAGGTCCAGGCTCCCCGACCCCGGCACCGAGGCGCCGGCCGCCGAGTTCGTACCGCCCGGGACGCCCCTGGAGGAGACGATCGCCGCAATCTGGGCGGACGTCCTGGAGGTGGAACGGGTCGGCGCGCTCGACGACTTCTTCGACCTGGGGGGCCACTCGCTGCTCGCCATGCGGGTGATCGCCCGGCTGCGCAAGGAGGGGCCAGGACGGGTGCCGACCGTGCTGGAGCTGTTCAAGAACCGCACGGTCAGGGACCTGGCCCGGCTGCTGGAGAGCGGCGAGGAGGACGCGGGCGGGCTGCTGCACCGGCTCACCCCGGCCAGGACGGCCGCGGCCACCATGGTCTGCGTCCCGTTCGGCGGCGGCAGCGCCGTCGTCTACCAGCCGCTGGCCGACGAGCTGCCCGCGGACTGGGCGCTGTACTCGGTCGCGGTCCCCGGGCACGAGCTCGGCGAGCGGGCCCGCCCCTTCGACGAGGTCGCCCGCGACTGCGCCGACGAGATCCTCGCCGGGATCAAGGGACCGCTGGTCCTGTACGGGCACTGCGGGCTCGGCGTCATGCTGGTCACCGAGATCGCCCGCCACCTGGAGGCGGCCGGCCGCCCGGTCGACGCCGTCTACCTCGGCGGGGTGTTCCCCTTCGCCCGTCCCGGCAGGGGACTGGGCCGGCTCGGCACCCTGATGGACCGCCTGACCAGCGACCAGGGCAGGATCAACGCCCTGGCCGCCGCCGGTCTGGACGTCGAGGAGTTCGAACGCGACCAGCTCAAGCTGATCATCGAGAACCGCCGCAACGGCACCCGGACGGCCGAACGCTACTTCACCCGGCTGTTCGAGGAGGAGACCCGCCCGTTCCAGGCGCCGATCATCTCGGTGGTGGGGGAGCGGGACCCGGCGACCGAGTTCTACCAGGAGCGCTACCGCGAGTGGCGCCACCTGTCCGGCACCGCCGCCTGCGTGGTGCTCGACGAGGCCGGGCACTTCTTCGTGAAGTACCGCGCCCGTGAGCTGGCCGACATCCTCACCGGCACCCACACGGCCATCGCGTCCGGAAGGACCGCGCCGCTGGAGCGCACCGAGGACTCCACCTGGTGGCTCCAGGGCGTCTCCGGGCCGTCCACGGATCCCGCAACGCCGCCCGTTCCCGCGCTCTCGCTGGTCCCGGGGACGTCCCTGGCCGCGGGGCCGTCCTCGGTCGCGGGATCGTCCCCGGTCGCGGAGGCGTCCCCGCCCCCCGCGCTGTCCCTGGTCCCCGGCTCGCCCGCGGGATCGGACGGGTCCGGCACGCGAGCGGGAACGGCGGGCCCCCCGCCCGACATGCGGCGGTTCCTGCTGGTCTCGGTCGGACAGCTCGTCTCGATCACCGGATCGGCGCTGACCGAGTTCGCCATCCCCATCTGGATCTACCTGACCACCGGCTCGCTGGTGAGGTTCGCGCTCTTCGCCGTGCTCGGCCTGGTGCCGGGCATGCTGGTGGCGCCGCTCGCCGGGGCGATCGTGGACCGCTACGACCGGCGCAAGGTCATGCTCTGCGGCGACATCGCCGCCGGGAGCACGCAGCTCGCGCTCGGCGTGCTGCTCTGGACCGGCAACCTGCAGATCTGGCACATCTACCCGCTGCTGGTCTGCCTGTCGGTCGCGCTCACCTTCCAGCGGTTCGCGTACGGTTCGGCGATCCCGCAGCTCGTCCCCAAACGGTTCCTCGGGCACGCCAACGGCGTGGTGCAGATGGCCACCGGCACCGCCCAGCTCATCGTGCCGCTGATCGCGACGGGCCTGATGGCCACCATCGGGCTGGAGGGCATCCTCGTCATCGACGTGGCCAGCTACGTGGTCGCCACGCTGGTCCTGCTCTTCGTCCGCTTCCCGACCGCCATGCCGTGGCGGCGCAGGGAGAGCGTCCTGACCGAGATGGCGAACGGCATCCGCTACTCCTGGGGCAACTCCGGCTTCCGCGGCATGCTCGTGTTCTTCGCGGTGCTGAACGTCTTCCTGTCCCCGCTGTTCCTGATGATCTCGCCGCTGGTGCTCTCGTTCGCCACGCTCGACGACGTCGGCTCGGTCGCGTTCGCCGGAGGGCTCGGCGCCTTCCTCGGCGGCCTGTCCATGACGATCTGGGGAGGGCCCCGCAGGCGCCGCCTGTACGGGGTGCTGCTGGCCACGCTCGCCCTCGCGGTGTTCTGCGTGCTCACCGGCCTGCAGCAGAACCTCGTCGTGATCGGGGCCGGAGCCTTCGGCATGTCGTTCTGCCTCACGATGCTCAACGGCGTCTACGCCACGATCATCCAGGTCAAGGTGCCGCAGCGCTTCCACGGCCGGGTCATCGCGCTCAACACGCTCGTCGCCTGGTCCACCCTGCCGATCGGCTTCGGCCTGGTGGCGCCGTACGGCAGCGCCGTGCTGGAGCCGCTGATGGCGCCGGACGGGCCGCTCGCGAGCACGGTCGGCCTGGTGCTCGGCACCGGCGAGGGCCGGGGCATCGGCTTCATGTACGCGTGCTTCGGGCTGGCCATCGCCCTCATCGCGCTCGTCGCCATGCGGGTGCGGGTCCTGGCCCGTTTCGACCTCGACGTCCCCGACGCCGTGCCCGACGACCTGGTCGGCTTCGAGACGCTGCAGAACCGGGCCCGCGCCAGAACCCGTACGGAAGAGACGAAATCAGAAGAGGTCCGGACATGACCGACTCACTGGCACTTAGGATCGCCGACATGATCTCCACTGCCTGCGACGGGCGGCCCACCGCGGGGGAGATCCTCGCCTCGGACGGCTCGCTGTCCGCGCTGGGCGTCACCTCGCTGGGGCTGCTCCGGCTCATCGACGCCGTGGAGGAGGAGTTCGACGTGCCGCTCGACCTGGACGGCGAGGCGGCCTACCTGGACAGCTTCCCGTCGCTGGTCGGCTACGTGGCCGAGAGGACGGCGTGAGCTCCCCGGCGGCCCCCGGGATCCCGCAGGCCCCGGGGACCGTGCCCGAGATGCTCCGGCTCCGCGCCGCGCAGGAGCCGGAGCGGGCGGCGGTGATCGTCGAGGGCGGCCAGGAGCTGACCTTCGCCGAGTGGGAGCGCCGCTCGAACGCGGTCGCCCACGGCCTGCTGGAGCGGGGGGTACGGCCCGGCGACCGGATCGGGCTGCTCTTCGGGAGCCGCGACTGGGCCGACTTCGCGGTCGCCTTCTGCGCGGTCCACAAGGCCGGGGCGGTCGCCGTGCCGGTGTCCGACCGGCTCGCCCCGGCCGAGGTCCGGCACATGCTGGAGCACTGCTCGGCCTCGGCGGTCCTGTGCGGGAACGGCCTCGTCCCTCCCGGTCCCTCCGGAGGCCTCCCCGGCGGTCCCCCAGGAGGCCTCTCCGGCGGATCCTCCGGCGGTCCTTCCGCGGGCGCCGCCGGGGGTGACCGCTGGAGCGCGCACGTGGCGGACCTGGAGGGCGCGACCGACACCCCGCCGGACGTGCGGGTCGAGCCCGGAGACCTGGCCCAGATCCTCTACACCTCCGGCACCACCGGCCTGCCCAAGGGGGTGGGCGCCAGCCACGCGAACCTGGCGTACGGCTGCGAGACCCGGCCGAACCGCCGCAGGTTCGGCCACTCGCGCCACCTGCTGCACGCGTTCCCGATCGGCACCAACGCCGGCCAGACGATGCTGATCAACGCGCTGGACGCCCGCCCGGCCATGCTCACCCTGTCGCGCTTCACCCCCGCCCGCTTCGCCAGGCTGATCGAGTCGCGGGGGGTGGGCACCGTGTTCGTGGTGCCGGCGATGGCGATCGAGTTCCTCAACGCGGGCCTGCACGAGCGGCACGACATGTCGAGCGTCCTGCTGCTCGGCTCGGCGGCCTCGGCCCTCCCCCCGGCCGTGGCGGCGCGGCTGGCCGCCGCCTTCCCCAAGGCGACGATCACCAACTACTACACCTCCACCGAGGCGGCCCCCGCCCAGACCATCATGATCTTCGATCCGTCCCGGCCGGGGGCGCTGGGCAGGCCCGCCGCCGGCGGGGCGCTGCACGTCGCCGACGCGGAGGGACGCGCGCTGCCCAGGGGCGAGACCGGCGAGGTCTGGCTGCGCTCCCCCACCGCGCCGCGCTCCTACTACCGCGACGAGCGTTCCGGCGGCGGGACGTTCCGCGGCGGCTGGGTGCGGATGGGGGACCTCGGCTACCTGGACGACGACGGCTACCTCCACCTCGTCGACCGGGAGAGCGACGTGGTCAAGTCGGGCGCGTTCAAGGTCTCGACACTCCAGGTGGAGGCGGCGCTCCACGAGCACGCGGACGTCGCCGAGGCCGCGGTGGTCGGCGTCCCGCACCCGGTGCTCGGCACCGTCGTCGCCGCCGCGGTGGTCCTGCGCCCCACCGGGCCCGCGCGTCCCGGCGAGGACGCCGCCGGCCCCGCCGCCGCCGGTGGGTTCACCGGGGAGCTGCGTGCCTTCCTGAAGGAACGCCTGGCCGGGCACGAGCTCCCCGAGCGGGTGCTCGTCGTCGACACCCTGCCCAGGAACCAGTCGGGAAAAGTCATCAAAAGGGAGCTGCGGGGCCTGTTCGAGGCCGCCGCGGCAGGCCGTACGGAGGGCACCTGAAATGTCGCTGCCGCTGATAGACGGATGGGAAAGGGCGTCCTTCGCCCAGCAGGGAATGTGGATCACCGAGCGGACGGGGGCCGGCGGCCGGGCCTACGCGATGCCGCTCACCGTGCGGTTCGACGGCCCGCTCGACGTGGACGCGATGCTCGCCGCCTGCGCCGCCGTCGTCGGGCGTCACCCCGTGCTCGCCGCGGTCCTGGCGGAGCGGGACGGCGAGATCCGGCTGCTCACCGGCGAGGCACCGCCCCCGATCCGGTTCGCCGACCTCTCCGAAGCCGAGGCCCTCTCCGAAGCCGGGGCTCTCTCCGAAGCCGCGGCCCTCCCCGACGCCGCGGCCCTCCCCGAAGCTCCGGGTCTCCCCGAGGCCTCCGGCCCCTCGGACACGGCCGCCTCCTCGGACACGGCCCGGATCGCCGCGGCCCTCGAGGCCGAGGTGGCCCGCGCCTTCGACCTGGAGACGGGCCCGCCGTCCAGGTTCACCCTGTTCCGGCTCGCCCCCGGCCGTCACCTGCTGCAGATCGTCGCCCACCACGCCGTCTTCGACGGCATGTCGAAGGAGGTCCTGCTCCGCGACCTCGCCGCCGCCTACGCCGGGTCCGCGCAGAACCCCCTGCCGATCTCGTACGGCGAGGCGGTCCGGGCCGAGCGGGAGCGGGTGGCCGCCGCGCTGGAGGAGGCCGCGGAGTTCTGGCGCCCGCGCTGGCACGACGAGCAGCGGGTGGCGCTGCCCGGCCCGGCCCGCCCCTCGCTGCGCGCCGCCCCCGGGGACACCGTGGAGCTCCGTCTCGGCGACGAGGTCGCCGCCGTCGCCGGTCAGCTCGGCCTGACCCGCTTCGAGGTGGTGCTGGCCGTCCTGCACACGCTGCTGTACGGGTACGGCAACACCACGGTCGCGGTGGCCGTGGACCTGTCCACCAGGACCGAGGAGACGCGGGACCACGTGGGCGCGTTCGTCAACGAGCTGCCCGTGGTGTCCCGCCCCACGGGCACGTTCGCCGAGTTCGCCCGGTCGGTGCGGGAGGAGGCGCGGGCGGTCTACCGCCACCGGGAGGTCCCCCTCGCCAGGGCCCTGGGCGGGATCAGCCCGCGCGCCGCGCTCACGCCGGTCTCGCTCAGCTACCGGGGACGCTCCGGCGCCGACCCCTCCTTCGCCGGGCTCGACACCTCGGTCGAGTGGTCGGCGTTCAGCGGCGCGGTCCGCAACACCCTGCACCTGCACGTCGTCGACGGTGCCGACGGCGGCGGCGGGATGCGGGCCCACCTGCGGTTCAACCCCGAGGCCATCGGCCGCGCCGCCTGCGAGAGCGTCGCCGAGGACCTGCGCGTCCTGCTGGAGGGCGTCGCCGCCCGCCCCGGCACCCCGATCGACGAGCTCCCCCTGCCCGCCCGCGTCGTCCCGGCCCCCCCGGAGGCCGCAGCGTCCCCGGCGTCCCCGGCGTCCCCGGCGTCCCCGGCGGTCCCGGCGACCGCGCCCGCCGAGGGGGCCGACGCCGGGCTCGTGGCGCTGGTGACGGAGATCTGGTGCGAGGCGCTCGGGACGGACGAGGTCGGACCGGAGGACGACCTGTTCGACCTCGGCGGGCACTCGCTGACCATCACCCAGATCATCGCCCGGGTCCGGGACCGGATCGGCGTCGAGCTCTCCTTCGAGGTGTTCATCGACTCCCCGACCGTCGCGGGCGTCGTCGAGGAGATCGGCCGGTCCCGATGACGGCGGCCGGGCCGGCGCCGCTGCCCTCCCGGACGGTGGAGTTCACGGGCGCGCGAGGCGGCGAGTCACCGTCCACCTGGGGCCAGCTGGCCTTCTGGCGGCTCGCCCGGTGGCTGGACGACGACGACCCGTTCTACAACATGGCCTGGGTGCTGCCGGTCTTCGGCAAGCGCGACCTCGACGCCGTCCTGTCGGTCCTGCGCGCGCTCGTCGAGCGCCACGAGGCACTGAGGACGACGTTCGAGCAGACGCCCGAGGGGCTGGTCCAGCGCGTGGCCGACCGGGGCCGGTTCACCGTCGAGGTGTTCGACACCAACGTCAAACCGCTCGCCGCCGCCAGGGACCTGGCCGCCGCCCTGGCCGCCACGGCGTTCGACCACACCGCCGAGCTTCCGTTCCGCTCCGCCGTGGTGACGGTCGACGGGCGCCCCAGGATGGTCGCGTTCGCCTTCTGTCACCTGGCCGTGGACGGCGGCTCGCTGGACGTGCTGGCACGCGACTGGCGGAGCCTGCTGGCCGGGAACGAGCCGCCCGGACCGGTGTGGCAGCCGATGGACCAGGCCGCCTTCGAACAGGAGGGGGCGGGTGCCGCCCGTGGCGAGCGGGCACTGCGGTACTGGCGCACGCAACTGGAGCGGGCGCCCAGGACCATGTTCGACTTCCCCCGTACGACGCCGGAGAAGCCGCGCTTCATCCGGCTCGGCATGGAGTCGGCCGCCACGGCGGCCGCGACCGAGGCACTGGCGGCGCGCTGGTCGGTGAGCACGTCCACCGTGCTGACCACGGCGGGCGCGGTGCTGCTGAGCGCGCTCACCGGGCACCGCCGGATGGTCATGCAGCTCGTCGTGGCCAACCGGCACGACCCCCGGGTGTCGGGCATGGCGGGCACCTCGGCGCAGGACGGGCTCTTCGTCCTCGACCTGCCGGAGGGGACGTTCGCCGACGCCACCCGCGCCGGGCACCGGCAGGCGCTGACCGCCTACCGGCACGCCCAGTACGACGCGTACCGGATGATGGCGCTGCGCGAGGAGATCGGCCGCGAGCGCGGCGGGCCGATGGACCTGTCGGCCTACTTCAACGACGCCAGGACCATCACCGACTGGCCGCACCTGCCCGCGGTGGACCCGCCGGGCGATCCGGCCGCGATCGCCGCCCTCACCGGGCGGACCAGGGTCTTCCACGTCGACGCCTGGGACCAGGTGGACGCCACGGCCATGTTCTCCACCGGCCCCGCCACCGACGTCTGCCAGCTCTACCTGCTGGTCGACACGGCCTACGTGCCGCGTTCCACGACCCACACGCTGCTGCTCGGCATGGAGACCCTGCTCGTCACCGCCGTGGCCCGGGACGTCACGCTCGCCGAGATCGCCGACCTGTGCGGCATCACGCCGGTGGAGCGTCCCGCCGTGACCGGGGAGCGTCCCGCCGCGACCGGGGAAGGGCCCGCGGCGACCGGGGAGCACCCGGACGCGCCGGACGCGGGTCCGGTGGAGGCCGGGCGGGCGACCGCCGTGCCCGCGGCACCGGGAGGCGGCCGGTGACCGCGGAGGAGCAGGCGCCGCAGGACCCGCACGCGGCGCTGCTCGCCCGGCTGGTGCGGCTCCCCCCCGAACGGCGCAGGGCGCTGCTGAGGGAGATCCGTAAGCGGGGCGGGAACGATCCCGGCGAGACGGCGGAGGACACGGCCGGGAGCACGGCCGCCGGCACCGGCAGCACCGCCGGCACCGCCGGCACCGTCGAGGCCGGTGAGAGCCGGCCGCTCTCGTTCGGGCAGGAACGCCTGTGGTTCCTCAGCCGGTTCTATCCCGAGGACACCACGTACCACACCCCCTGGTGCGTGCGGCTGCGCGGGCCGGTCGACGCCGACGCGATCGCCGCGGCCTTCACCCGCGTCGTCGAGCGGCACCACGTGCTGCGCACCCGCTACCTGCTGGCCGGTGACAGCCCCGTCCAGGTCGTCGTGCCCGCCGCGCCGGTGACGGTGGAACGGGCGGACGTCGCCGGCGACCCCGACCCCGCCGTGGTGGAGTTCGTCAACCGGCCGTTCGACCTGGAGCACGGCCCGCCGCTGCGGGTCGCGCTGCTGCGGCTGGGCGAGGACGACGTCCTGCTCTGCATCGTGCTGCACCACATCGTCGTGGACGGCTGGTCGCTGGACGTCCTCATGCGGGAGGTGACCGAGTGCTACGCCGCCCACCGGGAGGGCAGGCCGCCGCGGCTCGAGGAGCTTCCCACCCAGTACCCGCTGGTGGCCCAGGAGGAAAGGCGCCGCGCCGAACGCGGTGAGGACGCCTCGCACCTGGAGCACTGGACCAGGACGCTCGCCGGGGTACCCTCCCTCGACATCCCCCCGGACCACCCGCGTCCGGCCCGCTGGAGCGGGCGCGGCGCGCAGGAGGGCCTGCTCGTGCCCGACGAGACGATCACCCGGCTGGAGGAGGTCGCCAGGGCGGCGCGCTGCACGCTCTTCATCGCGCTGCTCGCCGCCTACCAGGTGACGCTGGGCGGGGCCTCCGGGCAGGACGACTTCTGCGTCGGGGTGCCGGTCGCCGGCCGCGACCGGACCGAGATCGAGCCGCTCATCGGCTACTTCGCGACCACCATGGTGATGCGCGCCGACCTGTCCGGCGACCCCACCTTCCGCGAGCTGCTCAAGCGCACCCGGCTGGCGCTCTTCAGGGGGCTGCAGCACGCCGGGACGCCGTTCGAGCGGATCCTCGGCGCGCTGCGCCTGCCCCGCGACCTGGGCAGGCCGCCGCTCTACCAGGCCATGTTCAACCTGCACAACCTGCCCAAGGGCCACCTGCTGAACACCACGATGGGCGACCTGTCGGCCGAGTCCCGTCCCGTCCCCTCGGTCGGCCGTACCAAGGCCGAGGTGTCCGTGGACGCCTGGCGGGGGCCCGAGGGCCTCGGCGGTGTCCTCGACTACAGCAGTGACCTGTTCTCCGCCGAGACCGCGCGGCGCCTGACCCGGTCCTTCACCGGCGTGGTGGAGCGTGCCGGGGCCGACCCGGATCTCCGGCTGTCCGACCTGAGAGGTACAACACCGTGGTGACGACCGTGCCGACCCTGCCACCGACGCCGAACCCGTCCCCGAACCCGTCCCCGGAGCCGACGTCGCGGGCGACCCCGGCGGCGACCCCGATGTGGTCCCCGCGACCCGGGTCCGGCCCGGCGCCCGCGCCGGACGCGGTGGCCGTCAGCGGCCCCGGGGGCGAGCTGACCTACCGGGAGCTGTACCGGCGGGTCGACGACCTCGCCGCCGTGCTGCGCGAACGGGGCGTGGGCCCCGAGGTGCCGGTCGGGCTGTGCATGGAACGGACCACGGGGATGGTCGTCGCGCTCCTGGCGGTCTGGGCCGCGGGCGGCGCCTACGTCCCGCTGGACCCGGCCTTCCCCGAGGACAGGCTGCGCCTGATGCGCGAGGACGCCGGGATCGGCCTGGTGCTGACCCAGCCCGGCGTGGACCGGCGACTGACGGCCGGCGTCCCCCACGTGCTCTCCCTCACGGCCGGCGGCGAGGTCCCGCCCACGCGGGGGGGAGCCGCCCCGCCCGCAGCGGGCGCCACCACCCCGCTGGCGGCCGGTGACGGCGCCCCGACCGCATCGCGTGGCGGCACCCCGCCCGGACCCGTTCCGGCCCTGTCCGGTCCGGTTCCCGCTCCGTCCGGGCCGGTGCACGCCGCGCTCGCCGCCGCCGGCCGGGACGGGCTGGCGTACGTGATCTACACCTCGGGTTCCACCGGCCGCCCCAAGGGCGTGGAGGTGCCCAGGGGCGCGGTGGCGAACCTGCTCGCCTCGTTCGCCGACCGGCCGGGACTCCTCCCCGGGGACCGCTGGCTCGCCGTCACCACCCTGTCGTTCGACATCTCCGTGCTGGAACTGCTGCTGCCCCTGGCGTGCGGGGCGCGGGTCGTGGTGGCCTCCGCCGAGCAGGCCGCCGACGGCCCGGCCCTGCGGGCACTGGCGCTCGCCGAGCGGATCACGGTCATGCAGGCCACCCCGGCGACCTGGCGCATCCTGCTGGAGGCCGGGGGCGTTCCGGAGACGATCCGCCTGCGGCTCTGCGGGGGAGAGGCGCTGCCCCGCGACCTCGCCGACGCGCTCCTGGCCCCCGGCGCGGACCTGTGGAACGTGTACGGGCCGACCGAGACGACCGTGTGGTCCACCGCCGGGATCGTCGGGCCCCCCTCGGCCGGGATCGACCTGGGAGAGGCGATCGCCCGGACGTCCCTGTACGTCCTCGACGACCGCGGCCTGCCGGTGCCCGGCGGCGAGGCGGGCGAGTTGCACATCGGCGGCGCCGGTCTGGCCCGCGGCTACCGCGCGATGCCCGCCCGGACCGCGGACCGGTTCCTGCCCGACCCCTTCGCCGGTCGCCCCGGCGCCCGCATGTACGCCACCGGGGACCTGGTCAGGAACACCCCGGACGGCCGCCTGGAGTACCTGGGCCGGGCGGACCGCCAGGTCAAGATCAGGGGCTTCCGCATCGAGCTCGGCGAGATCGAGACCGTGCTGCGCTCGGCGGAGCGCGTGCGCCAGGCCGCCGCGGGCGTCTGCGACGGCCCGGACGGCCTGCCGAGGCTGGTGGCGTACGTGGTCCCCGCGCCCGCCCCGGCGCCCGCGCCGGAGGGACTGTGGGAGGCGATTCGCGGCAGGCTCCGGGAGAGCCTGCCCGAGTACATGGTCCCCGCGCACCTCGTCACGCTCGACGCCCTGCCGCTGACCCCGAACGGGAAACTCGACCGCGCGGCGCTCCCCGCGCCCGACTGGGCGGCGTCGCCGACGACCCCCTACCGGGCGCCCTCGACCCCCGTCGAGGACGAGCTCGCCGCGATGTGGGCCGAGGTGCTGGGGGTGGACCGGCCGATCGGCGTCGACGACGACTTCTTCGAGCTCGGCGGGCACTCCCTGACCGCCGCCCAGATCATCGCCAGGGTGCAGTCGCGCTTCGGGGCCGCCGTGCCGATCGTGCTCCTCTTCGAGCATCCGACCGTCGCCGGGCTCGCCCGGTGCCTGGACGACCTGGACGACGACGACCTGGACCTCGCAGAGATCGCCGCGCTGCGCGACCAGCTCGACGGGCTCGACGCCGAGGAACTGGCCGCCGTCTTCGACGAACTGGCGCCGGGCTCGTGAGGGCGCCCCTGTCCCCGGCGCAGGAGCGGCTCTGGCTCCTGCAGCGTCTCGACCCGGGCAACGCCTCCTACAACGTGTACCTCGTCCGCCGGATCGAGGGCCCGCTGGAGCGGCCCGCGCTGCTGCTCGCGCTCGGCGACGTCCTGACCCGGCACGAGAGCCCGCGCACCCGGTTCACCGAGGAGGAGGGCGTTCCCTGGGCCGTGGTGGAGCCCGCTCCGCCCGCGGTGCGATGGCTGGAGGCCGACGGCCGCGCCGAAGCGGAACGCCTGGTGGCCGAGCGGGTCAACGCCCCGTTCGACCTGGAGGACGGGCCGCCGCTGCGCGTCGCGGTGATCCGGATCGCCGAGGACGAGCACGTGCTCTGCCTCACGATGCACCACATCGTCGCGGACGGCTGGTCGCTCAACGTCCTCCTCGACGACCTGGCCGACTGCTACACCGCCCGGCTGGCCGGGACCGAGCCCCGGCTGCGCCCGCTGCCCGTGCAGGCGAGCGACTACGCCCGGTGGCAGCGGCGCAGGGCCGGGCGGGCGGTGCCGTACTGGCGCGAGAAGCTCGCCTCCCCGCCGGCGTCGGAGCTGCCGTTCCGGCGCGGCGGGCAGGGCGGCGGACGCGGCCAGACGCAGCGCGTCCGCCTGCCCGCGGCCACCGCGCGCAGGCTGGAGTCGCTGGCCGCCGAGCACCGCACCACCCTGTTCACGGTGCTGGTGGCGGCCTACCAGACGCTGCTGCTGCGGCACACCGGGCAGGACGACGTCCTGGTCGGCACCGTCGTCGCGGGCCGCGACCGGGTCGAGCTGGAGCCGATGGTCGGGTACGTCTCCCAGACGCTGATCCTGCGCGGCGACCTGTCGGGCGACCCGCCTTTCACCGCGCTGATCGGCCGCACCCGCGGCGAGGTCCTCGGCGCGCTGGGCAACCCGGCGGTCCCCTTCGAGCAGCTCAGCCACCCCGCCGAGTCGCTGCTGCCCTCCATGCTCATCCTGCACACCCAGGACACCGGTCCCCGGCGGCCCTTCGGCGACCTGACCGTGACCGACGCCGACGCCGGTTTCCAGCAGGCCAAGGTGGACCTCCTCGTCGAGGCGTGGGCCGACGAGAACGGCCTGGAGCTGTCCTTCTGCCACGACACGGCCCTGTTCGACACGGCGGAGATCGCCCGGCTGGCCGCACGGTTCGCCGTCCTGCTCGGATCCGTCGCGGCGCGGCCGGACGCCCCGCTGTCGGCCCTGCCGGTCTGGACCGGCGCCGACCACGCCGACGTCGACACCCTGGCGACCGGCCCCCTCCCGGCCTCCCCGGACGTCGTCCCGGTCCCTTCGGACGTCGTCCCGGTCCCTTCGGACGTCGTCCCGGTCCCTTCGGACGTCGTCCCG
>NZ_JBFABE010000037.1:0-30455 GCF_040640155.1 Streptosporangium sp. NPDC023615 | reverse complement strand
CGTCCCGGTCCCCTCGGGCGTCGTCCCCGTCCCCGAGATGATCGCCGAGGCGGCGCGGAGGGCACCCGGGGCGACCGCGGTGGTCTGCGGCCCCCGGACCCTCACCTACGGCGAGCTGCTGGCCCGCGCGGAGGCGCTCGCCGGGGTCCTGCGCGAGCGCGGCGTGCGGCGCGGCGACGTGGTCGGGATCTGCCTGCCCCGCTCCGAGGAGACGATCGTGGCGCTGCTCGCCACCTGGTGGGCCGGAGCCGCCTACCTGCCGTTCGATCCCGAGGTGCCGGACGAGCGGCTGGCCTTCTCGATGGCGGACGCCTCGGCCGCCTGCCTGATCACCCTGCGCGAACCGCCCCCGGGGTGTGCCGCCGTCGCCCCCTCCGCCGCGACCTCCGCGGGGCACGCGGCCTCCACCGGCCACGAGACCGGCCACGAGACCGGCCACGAGACCGGCCACGAGACCGGGAGCGACGCCGGAGGCGCCACCGGGCACGGAGGCCCCGGTCCGGGCCGCGTCACGGCCGGGCCGCTGGACGCCGCGTACGTCATCACCACCTCGGGCTCCACCGGCGTGCCCAAGGGGGTGCTGGTCGAGCACGGGGCGGTGGCGGCGCGGGTGCGCTGGATGCGCGCGGACTACGGCCTCACCCCGGCCGACGTCGTCGTCCAGTTCGCCTCGCTCGGCTTCGACGCCCACGTCGAGGAGATCTTCCCCACGCTGGCCGCGGGCGCCACGCTCGTGCTCCTGCCCGACGGCGCGACGTCCCTGCCCGCCCTGCTGGCCTCGCCCGCGGGCGAGACGGTCACCGTGCTCGACCTGCCGACCGCGTACTGGCACGCCCTGACCGAGGAGCCGGAGGAGACGGCCTGGCCGCCCGCCCTGCGCCTGGTCATCCTCGGCGGCGAGCAGGTCGCGGCACCGGCGGTGGAACGCTGGCGCGACCTGCTCGGCGACCGTGTCCGGCTGGTCAACACCTACGGCCCGACCGAGGGCACGGTGATCGCCACCGCCGCCGACCTGGGGGCCGGGGACGTGACGGGGCGGCCGCCGATCGGGACGCCGATCGGCGGGACCACCGTCCGGGTTCTCGACGGCCGGGGAGAGCCGCTGCCCCCCGGGGCGGCGGGGGAACTGGTCATCGGCGGCGCCGGGGTGGCCCGAGGCTATCTCGGCAGGCCCGCGCTGACGGCGTGCGCGTTCGTCCCCGACCCGTACGGGACGCCGGGAGCGCGCCGCTACCGGACAGGGGACCGGGCGCGGTGGCGTCTCGACGGCCGGCTGGAGTTCCTGGGGCGGCTCGACGCGCAGCTGAAGATCAGGGGGTTCCGGATCGAGCCGGGGGAGGTGGAGAGCCGCCTGCTGGCCCACCCCGAGGTGCGGCAGGCCTTCGTGACCGGCCGCGGGGAGGAGCTGGTCGCCTACGTCACCGGCACCGCGGACCCGGCCGTGCTGCGGGCGCACCTGGAGCGGTCGCTGCCCCACCAGCTCGTCCCCACCTCCTGGGTGAGCCTGGACGCGCTGCCGCTCACCAGGAGCGGCAAGGTCGACCGGGCCGCGCTGCCCGAACCGGCCGCGGCCGCCCCGTCCGAGGGGCGCGTCGAGCCGCGGACGGACGCCGAGGCGCTGGTGGCCGGGATCTGGGACGAGCTGCTCGGCGGGGGACCGGTCGGCGTCTTCGAGGACTTCTTCGCCCTGGGCGGCCACTCCCTGCTGGCCACCCGGGTGGCGGCCCGGATCAGGCGGGCCACCGGGATCGAGGTCCCCATCCGCACGGTCTTCGCCCGCAGCACCGTCGCCGGTCTCGCCGAGGCGCTGGAGGAACTGCTGATCGAGGAACTGGAGGGGCTGTCCGAGGAGGAGGCCATGGACCAGCTCGCCGGCACCGAGACCCGCTGACCGCCTCCCGGAGGGCGGCCTCCCACGGGGCCGCCTTCCGGAGGGCCGCCTTCCGGAGGGCGGCCTTCCGGAGGACCGTCCCGGGCTCGTGCCCGGGGCCGTCCCCGGGAGGGCCCCTCGGGGACGGCCCCCGGAAAAGGCCCTCCCGGAAGCAGGGCCTCGCCTCGGCGAGGGAACCCCTCGGACGGCGGCACCGGCGCGTCCTCAGGGACGCGCGGCCCCCGCCGGGGCGTCCCAGATGCCCATCGCCCTCCACACCCTGCGCTGCACCGCGTTCATCATGCCCAGTTCGGCGCAGAGCTCGCGGGTCTTGCCGATGGAGTCGCGGATCTCCTGCACCATCGCGGGATTGCGGGTGTAGACGTCCCTGACGACCTGGTCGGGGATGTCGAACGCCTTGATCATCGCTCCCGGCGGGGAGAGCATGATCCGGACCATGACGCCCAGCACCACGGGGGCGACCAGGCCCAGGACGAAGCGCCGGTGACGCGGCATGCGGGGCACCCGGCGGCGCAGGTAGTGCCGGGCGAAGGAGATGTGCCTGGCCTCCTCCGCCACGTGGATCCGCATGATGCTCTCCTCCAGCGGATGCCGGGCGCTGCCGTTCCTGAGCGTCCTGCGCTGGATGTGGTCGATCGGGTCCTCGCCGCCGAGGACGAAGACGAAGAACAGCTCGGTGGAGATCAGCGGGATCCACGGGGTGATCTGCGCGATCAGGCTCAGCGGTCCCGGCATCCCTTTTATGGGAAGCTTCGTGCGGTTGACGAACTCCTGGAACATCATCCCGTGATGTCCCTCTTCGATGGTCTCGTGGTAGACGTAGCGGAACTCGGGGGAGCCGTTCGGCAGCCGGTAGGCGTAGTTCAGCAGGCCGCGCTTGAGCAGGTTCTCGAACTGCAGGCCGATCTTCATGGCGGTCGCGACCCGCCACAGTCCCATCCTGGCGCGCACCTCGGGCGGCTGCGCCCGGTACCAGGGGTGGCCGCCCAGCCGGTCGACCTCGGGCAGCTCCCAGCGCTGGTCGTCCTGGACGACCAGGAAGTCCTCGTCGTCCCAGGGGATGTCGACGTAGGGCTCCCAGTGCTTGTCGACGGACGCCTTGGAAAGGCGCTCGATGACGGCCTCGTAGGCACTTCGGTCTGCGACGCGGCGGTCGTGCTCCCTGTCCGCGGCGGTCTCTGGAGCGGATGTCATCGCTGCACTCCCATCGGATCTCTTCGCCGCAATTGTACGAATCATCCAATAAGACGGAAAGGTCCCTGAGGGTATGAGGTCCCGCATGCCGGTGTGACGTCCTTCACTCTGCGTTGTATTCGGGCCACTCCTAATCCGCCCGACGGCCTGGCCGTCGCAGTGGGTGATGTCACCCTTCCGGTATGCCAGTGCCAGCTCCCCGGCCCGTCGTGGGAATCCTGCTCCTGATCTTCGTCAGCGCCGCCTGGGGATCGGCCTTCCCGCTGATGAAGGACCTCATCGCCCGCATGCCCGTCGCGGACCTGCTCGCCGAGCGGTACGGCATCGCCGCGCTCGTGCTGGCCGCGCTCCGCCCCGGCCGCCTGCGGAGGCTGCCGGAGGGGACCTGGCCGGCCGGTGTCCTGCTCGGCCTGCTGTTCGGGGTGGGCCAGACCGCCCAGGCGGTCGCGCTGCACGACCTGCCCTCGTCGGTCTCGGGCTTCACGGTCGGCTCGCACGTGGTGATCACCCCGGTCCTCGGCCTGGTCCTGCTCGGGGCCAGGACGTCGCCGAGGGTCTGGGCTGCGGCGGCCCTGGCGATGGCCGCGATGGCCGTCTTCGCCGTGCTGCGCGGGGCCGAGGGGGGTCACGTCTCACCGCCCGCGCTGGCCGCCACCCTGCTGTCGGCGGTGCTGTACGCCGCCCACACGCTGGTGCTGGGCAACTCCCCGGCGGCCCGGCAGAACGCCTACGCGGTCACGGTGATCCAGCTCGGCACCATCGCCGTCATGACGGGCGTCCTCGCCGCGCCGGACGGCCTGACCCCGCCCGCCACCCCCGGCGACTGGGCCGCCCTCGGCCACCTGTCGATCGTGGTGTGCGCCCTGGGCTTCCTGGCCCGCTCGTGGGGCCAGGTGCACGTCCCGCCGGTGTCGGCGGCGGTGATCCTGTCGGCCCAGCCGCTCTGGGTGACCGCCCTGGCCGTCGCCCTGTACGGGGAGCCGCTCACCGTGAGCGTCTTCCTCGGCGGAGGGCTGATCGCCCTGTCCATGCTGCTGATCGTGCTGCCCGGAGGGCCGCTCGGTCCGGGGCGCCGGGTGGCGGGCCCGGTTCCGCCGCGGCCGTCGGGATGAAGCCGCCGGTCCGGGGCGCCGGGCGGGCGCGAGAGACACGGAGGCCGCGGCCTGTCCGGTACGACGAGGGTCAGGGGCGGGGGAGCACGCCCAGGAGGGTCGCGGTCAGGGCCAGCCTCAAGGAGTCCTTCAGGTCCAGGTGGAAGCGGGCCAGGTCGGGCTCGGCCCGGTAGGCCGCCAGCAGGCTGGGCGGGGGTGTGCTGTACGCCGACAGCGCGCCGGCCATGACCATGGTCTGCAGGCCGAACAGTGTCGCGTTCTCGCCAAGCTCCGGCAGGTACCTCCGGGTCAAGGCGCTCATGGTCGTCAGGCGGTCCAGGGAGGCGTGCTTGTAGCGTGCCACGACCTCGACGGAGACGTTGTGCTCCAGGACGCTGCCCTGTGCGCCGAAGAGGTCGCACAGCACCGCTCGGCCCGAGAGCGAGCGGCTGAGGATCTCGGCCACCGCCTCCGCCCGCTCGGCCATGGGGAGATCCTCGTCGACGCCGGCGGCCAGTTCGCCCGCCAGTTCCGTCAGCCACTCCCGCAGGAAGCGGTCCAGCAGTTCCAGCAGCACCGCCTCGCGGGACTCGAAGTAGCGCAGCACGTTCGGCTTGGCCAGCCCTACCCGGCGGCTGAGCTCGTTCAGCGTGACCGCGGCCACGGGCATCTCGTCGAGCATCGCCGACGCCATGTCGAGGATCGCCCGTCGGCGGATCTCCCGCTGCTCCTCGGTCCGCGCCCGCTGGAAGGTCACGATCGTCAGCCTAGCTTAAGTACCTACGGTACGTTGACAACGTACCAAAAGTACTTTAACGTCGTCATCACAAGATACCTTCGGTACGTTAATTGGTTGGGAGCCTGACATGGGCGAGAAGTGGACGACGGCGAACATCCCGGACCAGCGGGGGCGGGTGGCCGTGGTGACCGGGGCCAACACCGGACTGGGGTACGAGACCGCCAAGGCGCTCGCCGGGCGCGGGGCGTCCGTGGTGCTCGCCGTGCGCGACGTCGGCAAGGGCGAGCGGGCCGCGGCCCGCATGACCGGCGACGTGACCGTGCAGGCGCTGGACCTCACCTCGCTCGACTCCGTCCGGACCGCCGCGGCGGCGCTGCGGTCCCGGCACGACCGGATCGACCTGCTGATCAACAACGCCGGCGTGATGTACACCCCGAGGCGGACCACCCGGGACGGCTTCGAGACGCAGTTCGGCACCAACCACCTCGGTCACTTCGCGCTCACCGGGCTGCTGCTGGACCTGATGCTGCCGGTGCCCGGCTCGCGCGTGGTGACGGTCAGCAGCATGGGTCACCGCATCCGGGCCGCGATCCACTTCGACGACCTGCAGTGGGAGCGGTCGTACAGCAGGGTCGCCGCCTACGGTCAGTCCAAGCTGGCCAACCTGATGTTCACCTACGAGCTGCAGCGCCGGCTCGCCGCGCACGGCACCACCGTCGCGGTGGCCGCGCACCCCGGCGTGTCCGGCACCGAGCTCGCCCGCGACACCCCCGCGGCCCTCCGGCTTCCGCTCACCTGGCTCGCGCCGCTGATCGCCCAGACGCCGGCGATGGGCGCGCTGCCGTCCCTGCGCGCCGCCACCGACCCCGCCGTGCTCGGCGGCCAGTACTACGGTCCCGGCGGACGCGCCGAGGTCATGGGCCACCCCCGGCTGGTCACCTCCAGCCCGGAGTCGTACGAGGTGGCCGTCCAGCGGCGGCTGTGGGCCGTCTCCGAAGACCTCACCGGGGTGAGGTTCCCCGTCGCCCGGCCCGGCCGGGACTCGTCTCCCTCCGGATCGGCCGTCACGATGTAGCCCGCGCCGGCAGGAGGCGCCCCCCCCCGGCCGTCCGGATCGAGCCGCTGGTCCGGGGCGGCGGCCGGCGGACCCGGTTCCGCCTCGGCCGTCCGGACGGAGCCGTCAGTCCAGGTCGCCGGGTGACAGGCCCAGTTCCGCCGCCGCGGCCGTCCGGACGAACCCGGTCAGGCGGGCCCTGGGCAGGATCCGGCGGTGCACCGTGAGCTGCGTGGACAGGCCGTCGATGAGCGAGATGATCCGCCAGGTCGCGGCCTCCGGGTCCTCGCAGGTGAACGCCCCCTCCCCGACGCCGTCCTCGACGATCGTGCGGAGCGCCTGCTTCCAGCGCAGGTCGATCCTGCGGGACGTCTCCTCGAGCTCGGGGTTGCGCATCGACTCGGCCCAGGCGTCGATCCACAGGGCCCACGACCTGGACTTCCCGACGGGGGAGTAGAGCCTCAGCAGCTCCCGCAACCGGTCGAGGGGGGAGCCACCGGCCTCCTCCACCGTGGCGAGCGCCTCCAGGTCGAGCTGGGCGGCGTAGGCGAACGCCTGGGCGAACAGCTGCTCCTTGGTCTCGAAATGGTAGAAGAGCAGCGCCTGGCTGACACCGGCCGCCTGGGCGATGTCGGCGGTTCGGGTGTGAGCGAACCCCTGGGTCGCGATGACATCACAGGCGGTCCGGAGCAGATCTTCACGACGTAATCGCCCAAATCCCCTTGCCACAAAAGAACACTAGCGGGTCAGGCGCGGCCGTTCAGGATAGGGGGGAAGGTCGTGAGGTGTCACCCGATCCCCGAAGCCGCCGTGGTCAGGGTCGCGGGGGTCCGCCCGGGGGTCCGTCCTCGCCACCGGAGCCGGTGCCGGGGCCGGTGCCGGCGGTGGTGCCGGCGGCGGCCCCGGAGCGGGGGCCGGGGAGGGAGGAGAGCGGGAGGCGCAGGACGAAACGCGCCCCCAGGGCGCTGTCCTCCAGCCTCAGGGTGCCGCCGTGCGCGAGGGCGATGTCCCTGGCGATGGGCAGTCCCAGCCCGGTGCCGCCCGCGTCCCTGTTGCGGGAGGCGTCCAGCCGGGTGAACCGCTGGAAGACCAGTTCCCGCTGGTCGGGGGCGATCCCGGCGCCGTCGTCGAGCACCTCCAGCACGGCCGTGCCCTCGCCGTCACCGCCGTCACCGCCGTCATCGTCGTCCCGTCCCCGGGAGACGCTCACCGAGACGCGGGAGGCGGCGTGCCGTTCGGCGTTGTCGACCAGGTTCGTCAGCAGCCGGGCCAGCCGGAGCCGGTCGCCGAGGACCGTCACCCCGGGCTTGAGGTCCCGGTCGATCCGGACGCGCTGCTTGCGCCTGTCCAGTTCCTCGCCGGCCAGCGTGCCCAGGTCGATCCGCTCGTAGTGGGCGGGGACGCCCGAGTCGAGCTTGGCCAGCGTGAGCAGGTCCGAGACGATCGCCTGGAGGCGGTCCAGGCTGCAGAGCATCGCGTGGGCCTTGGCCTTCCAGTCCACGTCGTCGGGGTAGTGCAGCGCCTCCTCGACCTGGGCGCGCATGGCGGTGAGCGGGCTGCGCAGGTCGTGGGAGGCGTCGGAGGTGAACCTGCGCTGCCGCTCGGCCGCGGTCTCCAGCCGGTCCAGGGTCTGGTTGATCGTCTCGGCGAGCCGCCTGATCTCGTCCCGCGCCGCCGGGACCGGCACCCGGCGGCCGATGTCGGTGGCGGTGATCTCCGCCAGCTCCCTCCTGATCGCCCTGACCGGTTCGAGGGCGGCGCCCACCGTCCGGTAGGCGCTCAGTCCCGACATCAGCACGGTCAGCAGCGAGGCCCCGAGGATGACGGCGAACAGCCCGGGGTGGACGTACCAGGGGACCGGCTCCGCGGCGGAGTAGACGACCAGGTCGCCTCCCTCGCGGTGCACCCGGAAGGCCACCACCCGCACGCACTCCCCGGGGAAGGCGGGGAAGTCGCAGACCCTGCGGTCGTGCGTGGTCCCGGACCCGGGAGGGAGGAAGTCCGTCAGCGGGGGCGCGCCGACCAGGTTGGACGAGGTGGCGACGATCCGGCCCGCGGCGTCCAGCACCTGGATGCCGTCGCTCTTGCCCTTCGGCACGACGGCCGGGAGCGGTCCCCGCCAGGACAGCCGGGCCGTCTGCATCGCGGCCCCGGCCACCTCCTCGGTCTTGAAGGCCCCCGACAGGCCGTACAGGGCGGCCGTCGCGACCGCGGTGATGGCGGCGCCGGAGATCAGGGCCATCACGACCGCGGTCACCGTCAGCCTGACCCGGACCGACCACGCCTTCCCCTCGAACACGCCACCCCCCGCTGGATAAGAAACTTTAGGGGGATTAATTGCCGTTTCCTTAGTATTAATGGCCAAAGATCCGCAAAGGTACCCAAAACTCCTTAGTAGAGCATTGCTCTGTACGGCCGATCCGGCGCTGGCTAGAGTAAGTGGGCACTGATTGGAGCGGACATGAACCTTCAGGAGTACCGCCGCGAGGCCAGGGCCTGGCTGACGGCCAACGCCGGCAACACCGAGGTCGAGGCCGCCCCCGACGCCGGCGGCGTCACCGCGGCGCAGGCCTTCATGGCACGCATGTACGACGCGGGCTACTCGGGGATCACCTGGCCGCGCGAGTGGGGCGGGCAGGGGCTGACCCAGGCCGAGGAGCGCGCCTTCGCCGAGGAGGCCAAGGACTTCACGCTGCCGACCTACGTGTTCTCCATCGGCCTGGGCATGTGCGGGCCCACCCTGGTCGACCTCGGCACCCCCGAGCAGAAGGCCCGCCACCTGCGGCCGCTGCTGCGCGGCGAGGAGATCTGGTGCCAGCTCTTCTCCGAGCCGGGCGCCGGGAGCGACGTCGCCGCCCTGCAGACCCGGGCCGTCCGCGTCGAGGACGGCTGGCGGGTCACCGGGCAGAAGGTCTGGACCTCCGTCGCCCAGCACGCCTCCTACGGCCTGCTGCTCACCCGCACCGACGTGGACGTGCCCAAGCACAAGGGCCTGACGATGTTCATCGTGGACATGCGCGCCCCCGGCGTCACCGTCCGCCCGCTGCGCGACATGACGGGCCGCGCGCACTTCAACGAGATCTTCTTCGACGACGTGCACATCCCCGAGGAGAACCTGGTCGGCCAGGTCGACGACGGCTGGAGCTGCGCGGTCACCACCCTGCTGCACGAGCGCCTGTCGATCTCCAGCGGGGTCGGCATGGGCGGGCAGAAGGACAACCCGGTCGCCTTCGACGCGCTGCGCCGCACCGCCGACACCTCCGACCCGGTCGTCAGGGACGCCCTCGTCGAGCTGTACGTCCGCTCCCGCGCGCTCGCCCTGTTCAACCAGAGGCTCTCCCAGGAGACCAGGGCCGGGATCTTCCCCGGCGCCCGGGGCAGCGCCGCCAAGCTGCTCCTGGCCGAGCTGACCATGTTCCAGGCCGACCTGGCCACCTCGCTGGCCGGCCCCGAGGCCGTCGCCTACGAGGAGGGCGGCGGCGGCCTGGCCGAGGCGCTCTCCCTCGCCCCGGCGATGGCCCTCGGCGGCGGCACCAACGAGATCATGCGGAACATCGTCGGGGACCGGGTGCTCAACCTGCCGCCCGAGCCGCGCCTGGACAAGAACGTGCCGTTCAAGGACCTCACGGTGAACGGATGACCCGCCGGTCGGCGCAGAAAGGGCGAAACACATGAGACTCGTGCTCACCGAGGAGCAGCGGGAGCTGCGCGACGCCGTCCGGTCCTTCCTCGCCTCGGCCTCGCCGCTGCCGGCGGTCCGGCGGGCCGTCGAATCCGGCAGCGGTCACGACCCCGAGGTCTACCGCAGGCTCAACGGCGAGCTGGGCCTGTCCGGCCTCGTCGTCCCCGAGGAGCACGGCGGCTCCGGAGCCGGGCACGCCGAGCTCGCCGTCGTGCTGACCGAGACCGGCGCGGCCCTGCTGCCCGGCCCCTTCCTCGCCACCACGCTGGCCACGATCCTGCTGACCGAGACCGGCGACAAGGAACTGCTGCCCGGCATCGCCGCCGGCACCACGGTCGCCACCGTCGCGCTCGACGGGGACCGCGCGATCAACGGCGCCGAGGCCGACGTGGTGCTCGCGCTCGACGGCCCGCGCGTGCTGGCCGTGCGGGGCGGCACCCGCATCCCGCTGACCACCCTGGACATCACCCGCCGGCAGGCACGGGTGGACCTGACCGGCGCCGAGGAGATCGCCTCCTCCGAACAGGGCGTGGCGCGGGCCGGGGACCTGTTCGCGGTCGCGGTGGCCGCCGAGCAGCTCGGCGTGCTGCGCGCCTGCCTGGACGCCATCGTCGGCTACGCGAAACTCCGGGTGACCTTCGGCCGCCTCATCGGCTCCTACCAGGGCGTCAAGCACAAACTCGCCGACATGCACTGCAAGCTGGAACAGGCCGAGTCGATCGTCCGGTACGCCGCCTGGGCCGCCGACGAGGCCCCCGGCGAGCTGCCCTCGGCCGCCGCGCTCGCCCAGGCGTACACCGGCCGGGCCTGCTTCGAGGTGGCCCGCGACAACCTGCTGCTGCACGGCGGCATCGGGTTCACCTGGGAGCACGACGCGCACCTGTACTACAAGCGGGCCAAGGCCGACGAGGTGCTGCTGGGCCCGCCCCGCGCGCACCGGGCCCGCCTCGCCGAGCTGCTGGAGCTCTGAGGACCATGGCCGACATCAGCGCCCTGCCCGGCTTCTACCGGATCGCCGAGGCCGACCCCGGACGCCGCGCCCTGATCGACACCGACGGCACCGTGACCACCTACGGCGAGCTGCTCGCCCTGGTCAACCGGGTCTCCCACGGCCTGCGGGCACGCGGCCTCGTCGCGGGCGACGTGGTCGCCGGGGTGCTGCCCAACGGCGTCGACCCCGTGGTCATGATGATGGCCACCGGGCAGGTGGGGCTGTACTACGTCCCGGTCAACTGGCATCTCACCGACGCCGAGATCGGCTACATCCTCGACGACTGCGACGCCCGGATCGTGGTGACCGGCCCGTCCGGTCCGGCAGGCCCGCCCGCCGCCGCGTCCGGCGGGACTCCGGCCGAGGGCGCCCCGTACGGTGCCCCGGAGAACGTCGCCGCCCTGGCCGAGGGGCAACCCGGCACCGCGCCGGACGCCCGGACCTCGGGCGCCGTCATGTGGTACACCTCGGGCACCACCGGCTTCCCCAAGGGCGTGCGGCGCCCGCTGTCCGGCAAGGAGCCCGAGGAGACCGTCCCGCTCTACACCTGGTTCATGGGAGAGGTCTGCGACCTGCGGCCCGGCGACGAGATCCACCTGGTGACCTCGCCGATGTACCACTCGGCGCCGTGCGCCCACACCGTGTTCGCCCTGCACCTCGGTCACACCCTGGTGATCGCGGAGAGGTTCGAGCCGGAGACGATCCTGGAACTCGTCGACCGCCACCGGGTGAGCAACGCCATGATGGTCCCGACCATGTTCCACCGGATGCTGCAGCTCCCGGCCGAGGTCAGGGAGCGCTACGACGTCTCCTCGCTGCGGCAGGTGGTCCACACCGGCGCGGCCTGCCCGGTCGCGGTCAAGAAGGGCGTCATGGACTGGTGGGGCCCGGTCCTGTACGAGTACTACGGCTCCACCGAGTCCTCCATCGCCTTCGCGGTCAAGCCGCACGACTGGCTGGAGCGCCCCGGCACGGTCGGCCGCCCCGTCCCCACCTTCGAGGCCAGGATCCTCGGCCCCGACGGGGAGGAACTCCCCACGGGCGAGCCGGGCATGATCTACGTCAGGTCCGGCATCGGGGGCTTCGAGTACCACAAGGACCCGGCGAAGACCGCCGCCAGCATGCGCGGCCCCTGGTACACCCCCGGCGACATCGGCTTCATGGACGAGGACGGCTTCCTGTTCATCTGCGACCGGCGCACCGACCTGATCATCTCCGGCGGGGTCAACATCTACCCCGCCGAGATCGAGGCCGCCCTGCTGGAACACCCCTCGGTCGCCGACGTCGCGGTGATCGGCGTGCCCGACGAGGAGTGGGGACACCGGGTGGTCGCGCTGGTCCAGCCGGTGCCCGGCCCCCTCCCCGCCCCGCAGGACCTGCTCGACCACCTCGGCCCGCGCATCGCCCGTTTCAAGCACCCCAGGGTGGTGGAGTTCCGCGACGAGCTGCCCCGTACCCCCACCGGCAAGCTCTCCCGCTCCAGGGTCAGGGAGGAGTACCTGGCCCGCTAGAGGCCCCGCCGCCGGACCCGCCCGCCCTCGCCCGCGTGGGCGGGCGGACCGGGCCGCTCGCGCGGGTCGTGACCGTCCGTCACCGGTCGCCGGGCCGGCCCAGCTCGGCGCGGAAGAACCGGTGCACGTTCCCGCCGATGATCTTCACGACCTCCTCCTCGGCGAAACCGTGCTTGAGCAGCGCCTCGGTGACCAGCGGCAGCCCGCTCGGGCCGGCGAGCCCCGGCACGACAGCGAACGCGTCGACGTCGTAGTCGCTCTCGCAGCACGGCGGGGTCACGTCCTGCATGACCTCGCGGATGAAGTCCGGCCCCAGGCCGACGTGGTCGATCCCGGCGACGCTCGCGACGTGCTCGATGTGGTCCACCAGCCGGTCCAGCGTGTACTCGGCGGGGTCGGTCGACAGGAACGCGGCCACGAAGTTCACGCAGACCACGCCCCCGGTCGCGGCCACCCCGCGCAACTGCTCGTCGGTGAGGTTGCGGTGGTGGTCGCGCAGCGCGCGGGCCGACGAGTGGGTCGCCATCACCGGCCGGGCCGCCAGCTCCAGCACGTGCTCGACCCCGCTCGCGCCCAGGTGGGAGATGTCGAAGACGACGCCGAGCCGTTCCATCTCCCGCAGCGTCTCCACCCCCGCCGCGGTGAGCCTGCTGCCGGTGGCGTCCTCGCCGCTGCCGTCGGCCAGCGCCGTACGCCCCCAGTGCGCGATCGAGGCCACGCGCACGCCCAGCCGGTGCAGGGTCGGCACCAGCTCGACGGCCGAGTCCAGCCCCGGCATGCTCTCCAGCGCCAGCACCAGGGCGATCCTGCCCTCGGCGAGCGCCTCGTCGACCTGCGCCCCGTCCAGGCAGAGCCGTACGGCGTCGGCGTTGCCCTCGGCCAGCACGTGGGCGCACTCGATCATGCGCAGGGTCTGCCGGAGCGAGCCCTCGGGCCGGTAGGCGTCGTCGATGAAGACCGGCAGCACCTGGAGGTTCACCCCGCCCTCGCGGAGCTGGGGCAGCCACCGCTCCCTGAAGAACGACGCCCACCGCCTCGGCGGCCTGGCGGTGACGGCCATCAGCAGGTCGTTGTGGGTGTCGGCGACCACGGAGTCGCGGTGCAGGTCGTCGGCCGGGGGGCCGAGGTGCAGGTCGGCGGACACGGGCGGGCCCTTCTGGGTGGACGGCTCTCGTTCACCCCGACGCTACCGGCACCGTCCCCGCCGCGTCCCCGCCGCGTCCCCGGCAGGTTCTCCGGGGTGCTCCGGCGGCGTCCCGGCCGGGTGGGCCGACGGTCCGGGACCGGTCAATCCGGGACCGGTCGGTTGGGGCCGGTGGGTCCGGGACCGCTCGGTTGGGACCGGTGGGTCCGGGACCGGTCGGTTGGGGCCGGTGGGTCCGGGGCCGCTCGGTCGTCGGCCGGAAGGTCAGCGGGCGAAGTGGAAGGCGTCCGGACGCGGGGCCCCGGTGACGCGGCGGTACAGCGACGCAGTCCCCGGCCAGTTGTTGGTCACCCGGCCCGCCTCGTTCTTGTACCAGCTCGCGCAGCCCGCCTGCCAGACCATGCGGCCCATGGCCCGCTCCAGGCTCCGCCGCCAGGTGGCCATCGCCTCCGGCCTGACCTCCATCGGCCCGCGCGCGGCCAGGTGCGGCAGGCACCCCATGATGTAGCGGACCTGGCACTCGATCATGAAGACGATCGAGTTGTGACCGAGGTTGGTGTTGGGCCCGTACAGCAGGAACAGGTTGGGGAAACGCGGGACGGCGATACCGAGGTAGGCCTCGGCGCCCTCCCTCCACTCCTCGGCCAGCCCCCGTCCCCCGCGCCCGGTGATCCGGACGGGGGCCAGGAACTCCGACGTCCGGAAGCCGGTCGCGTAGACGATCACGTCGGCCTCGCGGAGCCCGGCGACGGTCCGCACGCCCTCGGGGACGATCCGGGTGATCGGGTCGGTGACGACGTCCACGTCGGGGCGGGTCAGCGCGGGGTAGAACCCGCTGTCGATGACGACCCGCTTGCAGCCGAGCGGGTAGCCGGGGGTGAGCCTGGCCCGCAGTTCCGGGTCCGGGACCTGCGCGTGCAGGTGCTCCAGGGCGCGCCTGCGCACCAGGTCGGCGCTCCACCCCCCGGCCAGGGCCGGGTAGAGGGTGTTCTCGCCGTAGCGGTACAACCATTCGCGGTAGGCGCGCCGCAGCAGGGGCATCCGGTGCAGGGCCGCCCGCATGCGCGGGCCGAAGACGGCGTCGGGCTTGGGGACGACCCAGTTGGCGGTGCGCTGGAAGACGTCCAGGTGGGCGGCGACCTCGGCGACCTTCGGGACGAACTGCGCGGCCGAGGAGCCGTTCCCGATCACGGCCACCCTGCGTCCCGTCAGGTCCTGGGAGTGGTCCCAGCGGGCCGAGTGAAAGGCCGCCCCGGCGAAGGAGGACATTCCCGGGATGTCGGGCAGGTAGGGCCGGTTGAGCTGCCCCATGGCCGACACCACCACGTCGAACACCTCGTCCTCGTTCTTCTCCCCGTCCCCGTTCGCGTCCCCGTCCCCGTCCCCGTTCGCGCTCGCGGTGCGCACCCGCCACCGGCCCGACGCCTCGTCGAAGGCGGCCGAGACGACCTCGGTGTTCAGCCGGATGCGCGGGCGCAGGCCGTAGGAGTCCGCGCAGCCCTCCAGGTAGCCCAGGATCTCCGGCTGCCCGGGATAACGGCGCGTCCAGCTCGAGTACCTCTCGAAGGAGAAGGAGTACAGGTGCGAGGGGATGTCGCAACCCGCCCCCGGATAGGTGTTGTCCCGCCACGTGCCCCCGACGCCGGCCCCCTTCTCGAAGATCGTGTACGAGCGGATGCCGGCCCTCTCCAGCTGGATGGCCATGCACAGACCGCCGAATCCGGCACCGATGATCGCGATTCTCGGGCTCACGCGCGTCCTGGGGGAGGTCAGCATTCACTTACATTAGGTGATCCCTCCGTGCCGGGGAAGTGCCGGGGAACGGGCCGGTAGTCTGCGCAGGTGCCTACGCTTGCCGAGATCGTCACAGAGCTCGAGACCCGCTACGACCCGCGCTGGGCGGAGTCGTGGGACGCGGTCGGGCTCGTCTGCGGGGACCCCTCCGCCGAGGTGCGCCGCATCCTGTTCGCGGTCGACCCGACCGCCGCCGTCGCCCGCGAGGCCCTCGACTGGGGCGCCGACCTCATCGTCACCCACCACCCGCTCTACCTGCGCGGCACCAGCAGCGTCGCGGCCACCACCCCCAAGGGGCGGCTGGTCCACACGCTCATCAGGAACGACGTCGCGCTCTTCGCCGCGCACACCAACGCCGACGTCGCCGACCCCGGCGTCTCCGACGCGCTCGCCCGCGCCGTCGGCCTGACCGGCCCGCTCGTCCCGCTCAGGCCCGCCGACGACGACTCCCGGCGCGGCCTGGGACGGATCGGCTCGCTGCCCGCCCCCGTACCGCTCGCCGAGTTCGCCCGGCGGGCCGCGCGCGGCCTGCCCGCCACCGCCGGTGGCCTGCGGGTCGCCGGGGACCTCGAACGCCCCGTGCTGCGGGTCGCGGTCAGCGGGGGAGCGGGGGACTCCCTGCTCGGCGCGGCCCGCGCCGCCGGGGTGGACGTGTTCCTCACCGCCGACCTCCGTCACCACCCGGCGAGCGAGTTCGTCGAGGACCCCGGCGCCCCCGCGCTGATCGACGCCGCCCACTGGGCCACCGAATGGCCCTGGCTCGCCGACGCGGCGGGCCATCTCACGTCCGCGTTGGCCGCGCGGGGGATTAATGTTGAGACGCGCGTATCCGAGACGGTCACGGACGCCTGGAACACAACAGCAAAGTGCGAGGATTTCACGTGAAAGCAGCCCCTGCGGCCCAGAAGCGTCTGCTTGACCTGGCCGAACTCGACTCCGCCCTCGACAGGCTGGCCCACCGCCGCCGCACCCTGCCGGAGCTGGCCCAGATCGACGAGCTCTCCGCCCGCATCGCCCGCATCGCGACGCAGGTGATCGCCGCCGAGACCGAGTCCGGGGACCTCGCCCGTGAGCAGACCAAGGCCGAGGCCGACGTCGACTCGGTCCGCAGCCGCGCCACGCGCGACCAGAAGCGCCTCGACTCCGGCCAGGTCTCCTCCCCCAAGGACCTGGCCAGCCTCCAGTCCGAGATCGCCTCCCTGAGCCGCAGGCAGAGCGACCTGGAGGAGGTCGTCCTGGAGATCATGGAGCGCCGCGAGACCGCCGACGCGCAGGTCGCCAGGCTCGTGGCCGAGCGCGACGAGCTCGCCGGCACCCGCGGCACCGCCGAGGACCGCAGGGACGCCGTCTTCGCCGAGATCGACAAGGAGAAGGGCGAGCTCCAGGCCAGGCGCGAGGAGGTCGCCGGCGACATCCCGGCCGACCTGCTCGCCCTCTACGGCAAGCTCCGGGAGCAGTTCGGGGTGGGCGCGGCGATGTTGCAGGGCGCCCGCTGCCAGGGCTGCCGCACGAGCCTGTCCATCGCCGAGATCAACCGCATCAAGGCCGCCTCGCACGAGGAGGTCATCCGCTGCGAGGAGTGCCGCCGGATCCTGGTCCGCACCGCCGAGTCCGGCCTGTGACCCCTCCCGCGTCCGGGTCCGGGTCCTCCTCCGCGGCCTCGTACGTCGTCGAGGCCGACGGCGGCTCCCGGGGCAACCCGGGGCCGGCCGGGTACGGGGCCGTCGTCAAGGACGCCGCCGACGGCCAGATCCTGGTCGAGACGGCCGAGGCGATCGGCACCCAGACCAACAACGTCGCCGAGTACCGGGGCCTCATCGCGGGCCTTGCCTCCCTGCTGTCCCTGGCCGGGGACGGCGCCAGGGTCGAGGTCCGGATGGACTCCAAGCTGGTCGTGGAGCAGATGGCCGGCCGCTGGAAGATCAAGAACGAGGGCCTGCGCCCACTCGCCCTGGAGGCCGGGGCCCTGGCCCGGCGCCTCAAGGTCACCTGGCGCTGGATCCCCCGGGAGAAGAACAAGGACGCCGACCGCCTGGCCAACGAGGCCATGGACGCCGCCGCCAAGGGGCGCCCCTGGTCCCTGTCGGCGTCGTCGGCCTCCTCGGGCGCGGTGGCCGGAACGTCCGCCGCCCCGGCCGCGAGACCGACCACCTCGTCCGCGACCGGACAGTCCGGCGGCCGATCCTCCATCGCCAAGGGCGCCTCCACCGCGAAGGGCGCCTCCGCCACCCTCACCGGCGGTGGGCCCGCCGAGGACCTGCTCCTCTTCGACACCGTCACCGAGCTCGCGGAGTCGCCGGCGAAGGGGGAGCGGAAGGCCACGCCGACGAGCCCCGGCACCGGATGGCGCCCGCCCACCTCCGTCGCGACCTCGCTGTACCTGCTCCGGCACGGCGAGACGCCCTTCTCGGTCGAGCGCAGGTTCTCCGGGCTCGGCGACCCCGAGCTCACCCCCAACGGCGTCGCACAGGCCGAGGCCGCCGCCGCGAAACTGGCGCGGGAGTCGTACGGCCTCCAGATGATCGTCAGCTCCCCGCTCAGGCGCGCCCGCGCCACCGCCGAGGCCGTCGCCGCCAGGACAGGCCTGGACGTCGTCGTCGAGGAAGGGCTCAGGGAGACCGACTTCGGCGACTGGGAGGGCCACACCTTCACCGAGATCCAGCGCCGCTGGCCCGACGAGCTCTCCGCGTGGCTGGCGGACCCGTCCGTCGCGCCGCCGGGCGGGGAGAGTTTCGAGGCGGCGGCACGGCGGGTCGAGGCGACCAGGGACCTGCTGATCGAGCGTCACCAAGGGAAGACGATCCTCGTCGTCTCCCACGTCACGCCGATCAAGATGCTGGTGCGGTTCGCGCTGCTGGCCCCCCTGGCCGCGCTGTACCGCATGCACCTCGACCTGTCGGCCCTGTCCCTGATCGAGTACTACGCCGACGGCCCGTCGGTGGTGAAGGCGTTCAACGACACCTCGCACCTGCGCTGAACCGGCGGTCCCGGGGCCATGATCGAATCCGGCGCGGGGGCGGTACACCGGACACTTCGGCCGTGTCCTGGCGTGTTCCGTCCCGCTCGGTCCTCGTTCCAGCGTGGGCGACTCGCCGCTCGGTCGGAGCCCATGTGGGAGCCGATAGGCTTGGATCACGGCGGACGAGCCGGCCGGGCGGCCGCGTCGGGTCTCTTCGGAGGCCCGCCGAGGAAGGTCCGGGCTCCACAGGGCAGGGTGGTCGGTAACGCCGACCCGGGGCGACCCGCGGGAAAGTGCCACAGAGAACAGACCGCCCCGTCGCGAGACGGGGTAAGGGTGAAACGGTGGTGTAAGAGACCACCAGCGCCCACGGTGACGTGGGCGGCTCGGTAAACCCCACCCGGAGCAAGGTCAAGAAGGGACGCTCCCCGGAGCGTCCCGCGCGCGGCGTTCGAGGGCTGCCCGCCCGAGCCGCGCGGGTAGACCGCTTGAGGCCGCCGGCAACGACGGCCCTAGATGGATGGTCGCCCCTTCACGCGAGTGAGGGACAGAACCCGGCCTACAGGCCGACTCGTCCGCCCTTCCCCCTCTGACCTGCGGTGGGGTCCTCGCCGGGCAAGATCAACACGGCCGGGGGCGCAGCCCTGACGGCACCCGCCGCCCCGCGCCCGCCCTGACGCCCGCCGGTGGACCGCCGGGCGCGGGCGCAGTGCCGGGCGCGGGCGGTGTCAGCCGATCCACGCGCCGGTGGTGAAGTTCCCGGTGTTGATCGCCATGACCGGGATCATGACGGCCATGCTCGCCAGCCACACCCAGGGTCTTCGCACCCCCGCGACGCCGATGGCGATCCACAGGGGGAACCAGGTCAGCGACCCCCGGCCGATCGACATGTAGAACGACGACAGGGTGAGGAAGGACAGCACCTGGGGGGTGATGTACGCCAGCTCCGGCCACTTGCGCCGTACCGCGAGGCAGCCGGCCAGCACCAGCAGCACCGCGGCCGAGATGATCTCCTCGTAGTAGGACGTGGTGAGCGAGGCGACGTCGTCGGACATGTTCCAGGTGTTGGCGAGCGCCTCCCACGGCCAGACGGCGTGCCGGCCCCAGAACCGGTCCTGCACCGAGTTGTAGGCCAGCCAGTCGCCGGTGCGGGTCCACTGGTAGAAGATGTACAGCACGAGCGGCACACCGGGGAGCGCGAGCCAGGGCAGCAGGCGCCACCCGCCCGGGCGTTTGCGGCCGTTCTCCGCCACCAGGAACATGACCAGCAGCCCGAAGGCCAGGAACAGGCCGGAGATGCGCACCATGGCGGCTCCGGTGGCGCACAGCGCGGCGTCCTCCCAGCGGCCGTTCCTGGCGAGCAGCCACGCCGAGACGGCCAGGGCGAGGAACAGCGCCTCCGAGTAGCCCGAGTACAGGAACACGGCGAACGGGCTGAGGAACAGCGCCGCCACCGTGTACCGGCCGCTGCCTGCCGCGTACGTCTCGGCGAGCCGCGACAGCGCCACCGCGAGCACCGCGCTGGCCACCAGCGAGATGATCATCGTGGCCAGCCGGCCGTCCTCGACGACCGGCCGCATCACCTTGATCAGTATCGCCATGCCGGGGAAGAACGCCGGCAGCTTCTCGGCGTCCTGCATGCCCGGGGGGCCGTCGTAGCCGAAATGGGCGATGGCGATGAAGTTCTCGGCGTCCCAGCGGGTGAACCGGTTGAGGAAGGGGTCGGTGGTCCGGCCGGGGGCGGCCAGGTAGGCGTAGATCAGCACACCGACGTGCGACAGCGCCCAGAGGAGCAGGGCCAGCCGGTCGCCGGGGTCGGTCAGGAACCTGGGCACCCACCGCCGCCCGGCCACCTCACCGGTCGGCTCGCCGGTCGCCTTGCTGGAAGTCTCACCGGTCGGCTCGCCGGGGCGTGCGCCGGGTTCCGCGTCGGCCGGTTCCGGCTCCGTGATCTCCACCGGTCCGGCGGGCGCGCGATCAGTCACGCGATAATCCTTATATAACCGCAAAATCCGGGCAACTGGTTGCCCACGAAATGATCCTTCCGTGCCGGCCCGTCCCAGCTCGTCTCCTGCGAAGACCACTTCCGTCCGGTGGCGGGACACCCCGCCCCGCCGTGAAACTTCCACGCGGTGCCGGCCGCCGTGCCCGCCGTGCCCGCTGTGCCCGGTGGTGCCTCGGAACCGGCGTCCGGCGGTGGCGCGGACCGCGCCCTCGCCTCGGCGAGGCCGGTGGTGGTCATGGTTCTTCCGTCGTCGATCTCGTCATGGGCCGGCCCGTGCCGTCTTTCCCCGGCCCGTGCCGTCTTTCCCCGGCCCGTGCCGTCTTTCCCCGGCCTGTGCCGCCTTTCCCCGCCCCGTGCCGCCTTCCCCCGGCCCGTGCCGCCTCCCCCGGCCCGCGGCCACGGGCCCGTCGGGTCACCCGGACAGGGCGCGGCGCAGGACGTCGCCGAGTTCGGCGATCTGGCGCCGCGACACCTCGGCGGACAGGATCGCCTGCGAGCCGTGGAAGGTGCCGGGTCACTGGTGCAACTCCACCGACACGCCCGCCCGCAGCAGGCCGGCGCCGCCGACAGCCCCGACCGGTCCTGGTGGGAGGCCCGTACCGCCCTGCGCTTCACCACCTCGCGCAGGCCGGTCGTCCACTACGACGGTCTGGGCGCGATGGCACTGCCGGCGCAGGTGCCCGCGAGGCCATGCGGGGCATCCCGACATGGCCGTGATCGCCCGGATGGCCGGCACCCCGGAGGATCTCGACACCCTGGACGCCTACTGCGAGACCGGCTCCCCGCGCCGGGCCGCCGACCTTCTCCACCCGCACCACAGCAGCGTCTCCCGCCGCGTCGAACAGCTCCGAAGGACGCTGGGCGTCAACCTGACCGAACTTTTCCGCGGACATGCCGATGAAAGCGAGGCCATCAGTGCTTCACACCTGGGTTCAGAGTGCGGGAGGGCCGCTGATCGCCGTCCCCGGGTCCGAGTTGAACGACTGGGCGGGTGTGGATGACAACGACGGTCCCGTGGAGACGTGGGGTGACTACGGCCGCGCCTGTGCTGTCGAGGGCTACGTCGGCCTTGTCGTCGTCGGTGCGCAGCACGCCCTTGTCCTCGGCGACGAGCCGGCCATGACGACCTACCTGGCGACCGAGCGTCTCTTCGTGCGCTGGGCCGCCGCCGATTCCGAGACCGAGCTGGTCGCGGCGGCCAGGCGGGTCCTGGCAGGTGAACCGGATTGGGACGATGACGAGGACCTGAGGTGGGAGGTGCGAGAGCCGGTCGTGCTCTTCGACTCCGCGATTCCCGGTGCCGAGGTGGAGCCCGGCGACCGGCTCGTCGTCGATCTCGATCCCGGGGAGTACAGGGTCCGGGCCACCTCTACGAAGGACGAGGACAACTGGATGATCCTCGTCCATCTCCAGCCGACGTCCTGAGTGCCGGGAGCGCTCCGCGCCGGTGCGCTCCCGTACGGGTCGAGCGGCCAGGGGTCAGGGCAGGCCGTCCCAGGGGTCGTGGACTACCTTCCTCGGGCCCGCTGCCCGTCCCGCAGGAGGCCCGGCCGAGGGCGCATCGAGGGCCGCACCGCATCTGCGGGCGGCGGCAGGAGACGTCGGTTCCCTGCTCGACAACGCGGGGCCGCGCGATCGCTCGCGTCCTCTTCGACGGGCTCGGGTGAGAGACCGGGGGTCACGGTGTCGACGGCTTCCCGTCACGGCTGCCCTCGCCGGCTCGGCGAGCAGCGCACCGAGTCGTGGGATCGGCGCGCCGCCTGACGTTCGTGGTGGTCGTTTCGTCGGACTACGTGGACGCCGGGTCGCAACGCTCGAACACCGCTGAGACCGAGAGGGGGAACTCGGCATGCCCGCGCGCATGCCGTCCCCGCGCGCTCGGGCGGTCGTCACATCTCACGCCGCCCGCCGGGGACGCGCGGAGGTCGACGACGCGCCGGCAGGTTCGCGCGACGGAAGTTCCCGAAGAGAACAACCACAAGGAGGATCATGTTCGCCGTTTATGTCACCGTCACCGTCTTCGCCTCGGTGTTGAACGGCAGTGCCGCCGTCATTTACCTGATCGGCCACGAATTCCCGAAGGCTCAGCTGGACATGAAGCGCCTGCCGCGGTCGTGGGCGCCGGTGCTGGGCATGTTGCTGGCGGCGGGTTCCCTGGGGCTGTTGGGTGGGTTCGCCATACCGATGCTGGGGACACTCGCCGCCGCCGGCCTCGTCCTGTACTTCGTCGGCGCGCTCCTCGCGCACCTGCGCGTGGGTTCCCGCACGCTCGTGAACTGGGCCGGGTTCCTCGTCACCGCGGTGGCCGCACTCGCCGTGAACCTGGTCCACCACTGGTGGTGACATCCCTGGAGAGGGGCTCACCCGCCTGGCCACCGCCGCGCGGCGCCGGCTCCGCCTCCGGGACGGGACGGGAGCGTGCCGAACGCCTGCGGACGGCGGCGCCGCCCGCTGATGCGCGCCCGCCCGCCGTGCGCGCGTGCGGGTCGGCGACGACCTCCACGGCAGGCTGCACCTCCTCCACGCCCCGTTCCTGCGCGGGTTAGAAGTCGCGCCACTCGTCGAGCCAGTCGGCGGCCTGGGGATCGGGGACGCCGGCGCGTTGCGCCAGGTCGCAGAAGGCGTCCGCGGCCTCTTCCCGCCGGAGCGTGTCGATGATCCCGTAGCGTTCGTCGATCCCGTTGAGTTTCTCCACGAGGGCCCGCAGGATCGGCCGCGCCGCATCCGCCGTGGCGGGATCGCCGGCGGGCAGGCGGTCGACGGCACGCAAGGCGGACGCGTAGGCCTCGCACGCGGCGGCGCCCGCTCGCTCGTCGTCGTCGACCCAGTCACGCAGCGGGTTGTCGACGTTGGCCGCCAGCCAGGCGTCGGACTTGGCGCCCTGGACGGTCAGGTGAACGGGTGTGCCCTTGTAGCGAGCCTTGAGAGGGGTGGCCTGGCTGCGGCGGATCCCGTCGATGCCCAGGCGGCGCAGGGACGCGCCCGAGGGCGGCAGGGAGGACGCGTCGACGCCGTAGGCGTCGTTGAGCCGCAGGGTGTGCAGCCGCGGGAAACCGCTCACGTCGAACGCGTCCAGCAGCCAGCCGTACGGCCGGCTCCACCACACGTGCAGCGACTCCAGGTCGGTGAGGGCTTCCAGCACGGCCGGCGACAGGTCACCCCTCACGTGGAGATCGAGATCGCGGACTCCGTGCAGGCCGTCCGGGACGGCGTCGGCCGCCGAGGTCATGGTCAGCCGGACCCACCGGCCGTCCTCGGCCGCCTCGACCGCTTCGGGTGGTCCGCCCGTCAGGTGCAGGCCCATCAGCCCGGGTGGCAGGCGCAGGTGCCGGAGCCCGGTGCCGCGGATCGCCAGTGTGGTGAGGTGCGTCGTGCTCAGGTCGACGGTGCCGGGCGGATCGTTCCAGGTGAGCCGATCGATGAGAGGCCGGGCGGTGAGAGCCTCGGCGAGGCCGCGGTCGGGGCCGGAATGCCGCAGGGCGGTCAGGCGGGGCAGCGCGTCCAGGGCGGTCCAGCGGATCCGGGGGAGGTGAGCCGGAAGGTCGAGATCGTGCGTCGTGGCGCGCAGGGACAGCGGTCCGCCGCCGAGATCGACCGTGACCGGATCGTGGATGTGCCCGTTGTAGGCGGCCTTGGCGTCCGCGGGCACCCGCAGGTCCCAGCGCCGCTGGCGGACGATGGACAGCGGCACGTTCTCCCAGACGCCGTAGGAGTCGGTCTCCCGCGGGACACCGGGAAGGAGTGGCATCCGCCCGAGCCGGACGAGATCCGGTGGCGGGGGAACGGAGAGGTCGACCCTGAGGGCGTCCGTCCTCTCCGGCCCCTTCGACCAGTTGTGGTGGGTGAGGACGAGAGGGGCCGCCGAGGAGAGCTCCTCCAGGGTGGGCATCGTCTCCGAGTACCAGTCGAGCGCGCACACCGTCCCCCAGCCGTCGGCGTCGATCCCGCCCACCTGGCACGCGCCGTAACCGCCCAGCGGCAGGGGCACGACCGCGACGTCTCCGGCTTTCATCATGGTCGTGAAGGTAGCAACCGCCTACGACAGGATCACATTCGCCGGCCGGGCCGCCCGGAGGGTGACGGCCGGCGCGAGCGGGACGGCGAGGTGACGGACCGGGCGGTGCTTTCCCGGGGCCGTGTGCGGTCCTCTTTCGCAGGCCGGGTGCACGACGACCGGGTCGGACGCCGACGCGCCGTGTGTCCTGAGCCGCTCGCGAACGAGCCGGCGTCCGTCCCCCGTGACGTGAGACAGAGTGACAGCCCCAACCACCACCGGCAACGCCCGGAGACCCTCCTGGGACACTGGGACGAAAGCCCCCATCCCACCTGCGCGAACGCGGAAAAATGGGACGTCCCAACATCGGGAGCGCCTTGGCCGTCGCCTGCCCGGCATCCCGCCCGCGCGCGGCCCGGTGATGGACGTGCCCGCCCGTGGGCGCGGTCCTCGACGCCTGTCCGGCAGGGCCGGAGCCGGCACGCGGGCAGGCACGCCGGCTGCTCCGTCGCCGGGGACTCAGGACCGGGATTCGATGAGGATCGGCTCTTCGGTGACCGTGATCGTGTCTCCCGGCCGGACGGCCTCCGTGGTGCCGTCCAGCCGGCGCACCGCGCGGACGCGAGGGCCGGCCGTGGTCTCGGCCGTTCCGGCGATCGTCCAGCGGATCGTCGCCTCGTGGTGGTCCCCGGGTTTGGCGACGGTGACCTCGCACTGCCAGACGTTCTCCGGCATGCCGACGGCGATCCCGTGGCCGCATGAACGGCTGTGGGCGTGGACCAGCCACCGCTGCAGTTGCTCCACCGCCAGCGCGGCGTGGGTGGGGACTCCTCCCACCGCCTGCAGGACGATCGGGATCTTGGTGCCGCCCCAGTTGTAGAAGTACATGCGTTCGAGGTTGAGGTTGCGCGCGTACAGGCCGGTGAGGAAGAAGCGCACGGCATGGTTCCTGGCCCTGGTCTCGTCCAGCGGTCGCTGCAGCCGAATCGAGTAGGTGGTGCCGGTGTTCCACAGCCGGGGATGGATGCCGGCCTGGTGGAACGCCCGGTCGACGGTGGTCACGAGTTCCAGCATGCTTTCCGGCGGGTCGGACGGGGTGCGCTGGTGAAGCTTGATCCCGGCGACGTCGCAGTGACCGTACCCGCCGAGCGCGACGAACCGCTGGAACGCCTGACGGCCTTCGGCGGTCCACAACTGCCCCATACCCGGGCATACCAGGGTCGCTTCGGGGTCTGCGGCCCGAATGATCCGGCTGGCCCGGCGTGTCATCTCCACCAGGGTCTCCATGCTGCCCGCGTAGAATCGCCGGTCGTTGCCCAGCACCCACAGCTCGTAGGCCTGGATGCGCCCCCCGTAGCGCTTCACCAGAGCGCGCAGGAACACGTCCCAGTCGTTCAGGTCGTCGGGCGGCGCCGCTCGCGTGCCGTCCGGGTAGGGGGCCGGGGGACCCGCGGGACTGGCCCACGGGGGAGTGCCACCCATGACGAACAACACGGGGAGCCCGGCCTTCTCCGCGCCCTCGACGTGCCGGTCGAGCACCGACCAGTCGAACGCGCCCCGCTCCGGCTGGATCTCCGCCCAGCGTGTCCCGCCGTCCCACAGGCGCACCGCGCCGACCCGGAACGTCGGCATGGCCCCGGTCCCGGTGTTGAGGGTGACACCGAAGAGCGTGCGCGGCACCGCCGCCTCGGGCAGGGTCCACGAGGGGCCGCTCACCCACTGCGGCGTCCGCCGGGAAGGCTGCGGCGCGGGCGACGAGCTCGCCGCCAGGACGAACACGCACAGGATCATCAGTCCCACACCGAGGAACGTCTTGTGCCGCACGTCGCCGGACCTGAATCGCCGCGGGGTCACGCCGCTCGCCGACGGTTCCGGAGTTCCCCCGGCCGCCTCACGGCCCCGTGGGCCCGGCCCCGTGCCCTGCCGATCCGGGGCCGGGGTGTTCTCGGCGGCCCCGATCTCGTCGGCGTCCGCGGGAGGGTGCGACGGCACGAGCCCGGGTGTCCCCGCCGCTTCGTGTTCCGAGGAGGCGATCGCGTGCGTCCACCGCCGGTACAGCTCGTCCAGCTCGGCCTTGCTCGCACCGCACGCTTTGGCGATGCGCTCCAGCGTCCCATAGCTGTCCGGCACGATCTCGCCGCGGCAGTAGCGGTGAACGGTGGATCGGCTCATGCCGGTGCGGCGTGCCAGCGCCTCGTAGCTGCGTCCGCTGCGCCGCTTCAGTTCGGCGAGCAGTTCAGCCAGAGCCTCCGCCGACGCTCCTCCCATCTCTCATCTCCCTCGATCCGGAATGGTGGAGCATCCTGGGCCGACGAAAAACCTACTGCCTCGCCGCTTCCGGTGCCAGCGACGGTCGCGGGCACGTTCCCCGCCCGGTCAGGTGGAACGGAGACCCACCCGCCTTGCGAGGTGTTCGGGATCTCCGCCCGAGACCGGCGCCGTTGCCGGCCCGGCCGGACGGGGACGCGCCGCACCCGGTGGACCGTGGTGTGGGCCCGCCCGCGCGGGACCGGCGCCGTCCGCCTCTCACACGCCGACGGGCGGCCGATGCGCCCGTCATCGGTGAAAGTTTCATCGATGAATACGATTCATCACCCCTGACGGGAACGGCGTCGTCCCTTGCGCCCGCCCGGAGGGCCGGCCGATCCGGCGGGGATCCGGTGCGCCGCGGGCGCCGCGCGGGGGGTCGCGCCGACGGCCGGCAACCGCCGCGGCGACGGAGACATCGGTGCCTGAACTGGAGGATCGGGCCCGCGAGCCGCCAGGCCGCACCGCACGCACGACCGGCGGGGTCCCGCCGGGACTCGCGGGCGGTCCGCCACGTCGCGGAAAGTCGCCCGCCGTCGCGGTGCTCGGGCGGACGAGGACGCGCCTCTCCCGGCTCCGTCGACTGTTGCGGGACGCCTCCGTTGATGCGACATTACCGCCAGACGTCATTCGGCATACGTCATACGTTTGCAGAACGGTAACGACATGTCTGTTGCGGACCTATGAGGGCGAATTCTGCTCCGGCGGGGTGACCGCACGGTGAACACCCCGCTCGGGACCAGCGAAAGGAACAGAGCGTGAAGTCAGCCTCGTCCACCATCGGGAAGGCGTCAGCGGCGCTCGCGGTGTTCGTCGCCGCCGTACTGCCGGCCCTCGCAGGTAACACCGCGGCCTCGGCGGCGGCCCAGGCGACCTACTACGTCGCCCCCGACGGCGACGACGCCAACCCCGGGACGATCACCTCGCCGTTCAGGACCCTGCAGCGCGCCAGGGACGTCGTCCGCACGGTGAACGCCGGCATGACCGACGACATCCACGTGTACCTCCGCGGGGGCACCTACCCGGTCGGCGGCACGATCGACTTCACGCCGGCCGACTCCGGGACGAACGGTCACCGGGTGATCTACGCCGCCTACCAGAACGAGACGCCGATCCTCAGCGGAGGCGTTCAGGTCACCGGGTGGACGCAGCACAGCGGCAACATCTGGAAGGCCCCGCTGAACCGCGCCAACAAGCTCCGCGCGCTCTACGTCAACGACAAGCGGGCCTACATGGCCTCGAAGACGATCGCGTCGGCGGGGTGCTCGGGGACCTACACCGTCACGGCCGGGCAGGCGCCCTGGGCGTGGGAGTCGGGCTCGCAGTGCGCGGGGGCGAAGTACGGCCTGAACGACTTCCCCGCCGTCGCCGGCAATCACGACGACATCGAGGTGGAGACGGGGACGACCTGGACCACGGCCATCGTGGGAGTCCGGCAGGTGACCTCCGACGGCGCGAACCGCATCGCCCTGTTCCAGCAGCCGGGAGCGGCCATCGCCCAGGGCGCCTTCAACGGGAACGCCCAGGTCGGCGGCACCCACAAGGTCATGAACGCCTACGAGTTCCTGGACGCGCCGGGCGAGTTCTTCTTCGACAAGACGAGCCGGACGGTCTACTACTACAAGACGGCCTCCGAGAACATGACGACCGCGTCGGTGTTCGCGCCGAACAACGTGTCCACCCTCATCAGGGTCGCCGGCACCTCCACGAGTAATCGCGCCCGGAACATCACGTTCTCCGGCCTCACGGTCCAGCACTCCGACTGGAACCTGTTCAACGTGGCCGGCTCGGTGCTCAAGCAGGCCCAGCAGGGCAATCTCGGCGCACAGGCGTACGCCAAGCAGAACTTCCACGTGTACTACTACCGCAACGTCGACATGGCGCCGGGCATCATCCAGATCGACAACGCCGACGGGCTCGTCCTGGAGAGAAACCGGATCCAGCACACCGGCGTCGACGGGATCAACATGGTCAACGACGTGGTGAACACGAAGCTGATCGGAAACCACACGAACGACATCGCCGGCTCCGCCATCGCCGTGGGCCACCCCCAGCACGTCTACATCGGGGACCACGCCGCGACGAACCGCGAGAAGTACCCCGCCCAGGTCGAGGGCGCGCCCAAGAACATCGAGATAAGGAACAACTACCTCTACGACAGCGCCGTGCTGTTCAACGGGCACAGCCCCATCTCGGCGTACTTCGCCGACGGCCTGTCCGTCCAGCGCAACCGCATCGAGAAGACCCCGTGGTCCGGTGTGACGCTCGGCTGGGGCTGGTGGAACTTCGACGGGTCGTCGGGCTCGATCGCGCCCAACCGGCCGACCACCACGGCGAAGAACAACACCATCAGCCACAACCACTTCATCGACACGGTGCAGCGCCTGAGCGACACGGCCCCCGTCTACACGCTGGGCAGCCAGCCGGGGACCACGATCACCGACAACTACATGCAGGGCGTCCCGTCCGGCCACAAGTACGGACTCCACCCGGACGAGGGCTCGGCGTACATGACCTTCCGCGACAACGTCCTGAGCGTGGACAAGAACATCACGTGGCTCATCAACTCCGACGACTTCGGGCGTAAGCACGACCTGAGCATCACGCGGACGTACGGTCCCATCAACAAGGTCTCCAACAAGAACCTGCCGAACAGCACGGTCCAGGACATCCTCGTGTCCTCCGACTACGTCTGGCCGTCGCAGGCCTACGGCATCGCCGTGAACTCCGGACTCGAGGACGCCTACAGGAACATCATTCCCCCGGGCAATCTCTCCCTGCCGGACTACGTCCTGCCCGCCAGCACGTTCGTCGCCGCCGGTACGACGTCGATTCCCATCCGCGGCGCCGGCGACGCGGGCAAGGCGGTCTGGCTGGCCCCCTCGGGGACGACGTCCTTCACCGCCGGCGCCACGATGACCAGGGCGAGCGGGACCGCCACCTCCATCGCCGTCCCGGCGTCGGCCGGTGAGTACCGCCTCTACGTCGTGGACGCCCAGGGGAACCGGTCGGCCGAGTCGAAGTCCCTCGTCAGGCAGGGGAACGGCGGAGGCAACCAGCAGAACGGCACGATCGTGGGCGGCCAGTCGGGCCGGTGCGTGGACGTCACCGGCGCCGCGGCGACCAACGGCGCCCAGGCACAGCTGTGGGACTGCAACGGGGGTACCAACCAGCGGTGGACGTACACCTCGGGCAAGCAGTTGCAGGTGTTCGGCAACAAGTGCCTGGACGCCTCCGGCCAGGGCACCGTGAACGGCACCCAGGTGGTGATCTGGGACTGCAACGGACAGGCCAACCAGCAGTGGAACCTCAACGCCAACGGCACCGTCACCGGTGTGCAGTCCGGGCTGTGCCTGGACGCCTTCGGCGGTGGCACCGCCAACGGTACGAAGGTCATTCTGTGGTCGTGCAACGGCGGCACGAACCAGCGGTGGACCCTGCGCAACTGACGTGAGGTCCTGCCGGGCCGCGGACGGTCCACACGCACCGTCCGCGGTCCGTCAGCCGACCCGTCAGGCCGTCGTGCCGTCGTGCCGCCCAGGATCGGGGCCGCGCGTCGGATGTGCGGCGCGGGCATGCCCGATGTCACCACGACCTGGCCGGCCCGGCGCCGTGCGCGCGGGCCGTACACGTCGTCTCGGGCCGCCGGGGTTCGACGACGCCCCTTCCTCACCCGGGCCTTCCGCGTCCACCGCGGCACGACACCGACGAACGTCGACAGGACCCACTCCGCCCCGGCGGGCACGCAAGAACAAGAAACCCGTCCTGAAAAATCAACGACTTTCTCCGTGCCTCACCTCAGACTCAAAATCGTGTCAGGACATAGCCCTCATTTGCGGCATATGGGGACGAGTGCCTCTGCGCCTGAGTCACGACAAGGGCGGGAACCGGCCGTGCGTGATCTCTTGCTTTTCCCGCCCTCCGAGCCGTTGCCTCGGGTCCGGCCAGGACTCGTGACGGGGCCGGTCGACGCGGAGACGACCGGTTTCCGCGTGACGTTCTCGGAGGGGTATCGGGCCGCTGCAGGTACGGGAAGTTAATGGTTTCGTCGGAGGTGGGATCGGGTTGGCTGATAGGGCTGGGGCGACGGTTTTGTTGT